>JBLNBJ010000188.1:0-39796 GCA_050259835.1 Ignavibacteria bacterium
GATCCCCTGTTCGGGAATCGGCGTCCTTGTTCGAAACCGAGAGCCCCGCGTCGCGGAACTCCCTGCAATCGTTGGCGGAGTGGACGGGACTCGAACCCGCGACCCCCGGCGTGACAGGCCGGTATTCTAACCAACTGAACTACCACTCCGTGCTGCTTGCTGCTCGGTGCGCGCTTGGCGCGCACCGGAAACTCTGGCGTCCCCACGGGGATTCGAACCCCGGTTCATACCGTGAAAGGGTATTGTCCTAGGCCTCTAGACGATAGGGACTTCGTCTTTGGTGGAGGTAGGCGGGATCGAACCGCCGACCTCTTGCATGCCATGCAAGCGCTCTCCCAGCTGAGCTATACCCCCACAAGAGAGCGCGCATTATACGGAGCCACTCCAACCCTGTAAAGCGCTTTTTCGAACTAAATTAACTTGCCCGGATTCATCAGGCCGGACGGGTCCAGAGCGCCCTTCACCGCGCGCATCAGCGCCATTTCCACGGGGCTCTTGTAGCGCTGGATTTCCTCGCGCTTCAACTGACCCAGGCCGTGTTCGGCCGAGATCGAACCGCCGAGTTCGGCGACCAGATCGTGGACGATGCGATTGACCGCCGGCGTCACGGCGAGGAATTTTTCGTTCTCCAGCACGGCCGTCTGCGACTGGTTGTAGTGCAGGTTGCCGTCGCCGATGTGGCCGAAGCAGACGATGCGCACGCCGGGAAATGCCTGCTGCAGCGCCGCGTCGGCGCGCGCGATGAACTCCGGGATGCGCGAGACGGGCACGGAGACGTCGTGCTTGATCGCGGCGCCCTCGTGCTTCTGTCCTTCGGCGACGTTCTCGCGCAGCGCCCACAGCGCCTGCGCCTGAGCCTCGCTCTGCGCGATGACGACGTCGAGCACGTCGCCCGCTTCGATGGCGCCTTCGAGCGCGCGCTCCAGGATGCCGGCGAGCGGCGGCTCGGCCAGCGTGTCGGCGAGTTCGATCAGCACCTGCCACTCGGGCTTGCCGGACAGCGGATCGCGCGCGTTCGGGATGTGGCGCAGCACCAGGTCGAGCGCGGGCCGGCCGACGATCTCGAAGGCGGTGACACGGTCCCCGGTCTGCGCGCGCAGGCGTGCGAGCAAGGCGACAGCCGCGGCGGGGTCGCGCACGGCGGCCCAGGCCACCGCCTGCTGGCGCGGACGCGGGAACAGCTTCAACACCGCTGCAGTGATCAGTCCCAGCGTGCCCTCGGCGCCGATGAAGAGTTGCTTCAAGTCGTAGCCCGTGTTGTCCTTGCGCAGTGCCCGCAGGCCGTCCCAAACGCTGCCATCGGGCAGCACGACTTCGAGGCCGAGCGCGAGCTCGCGCGCGGTGCCGTAACGCAGCACCTGGACGCCGCCGGCGTTGGTGGAAAGATTGCCGCCGATGGTCGCCGTGCCCTCGGCCGCGAGCGAAAGCGGGAAGAGGCGGCCGGCGGCGGCGGCCGCCTCCTGCACTTGCAGCAGAGTGCAGCCGGCCTCCGCGGTAATCGTGTCGTTGTCGGCGTCGACGGCGCGCACGCGGTTCAGCCGCGCCAGGCTCACCACCACCTCGCCGTTGGGCTGCAACGCCGTGCCGCGCGGCGTGGCGCCGCCGCACAGCCCCGTGTTGCCGCCCTGCGGCACGACGGCAACACCGGCGGCGACGCAGTGCTTCACCACGGCAGCGGCCTCGGCCGTGGACGCGGGACGCGCGACGCAGAGCGCCTGCCCTTCGTAGCGGCCGCGCCAGTCGCGCACATAGGGCGCCACGTCGGCGGGATCGGTCAGGACGTGCGGCGCGCCAATCGCGCTGCGCAGGGCGTCGAGCAGGTCGTTCATAGATCGAGGGCGTGGGTGATCATCGGCATCATGCGTTGGACGGCTGCCGCGCCTTCCGCGATCGCCTCGCCGGCCCGGTGGTAGTCGAGCAGGGCAACCTCGGCCAGCCGCGGCCGCAGCAGCACGTCGGCGGGTTCGCCGGCAAGCCGGCTGCGGGCGATGCGGGTCTGCATGATGTGCAGGCTGGTGGCGAGCACGCTGGTCAGCGGCGGCGCCTCGCTGTCGCGGCCGAGACCGATCGCGGCCAGCAGGCGCCGGCCCCAGGGCTCCGATTGCTCCGGTCCGATATCCGGGGTGCGCAATCCGTACGGACTGTTGAGCACGTCTGCACCGACATCGACCGCGATGACGAGGTCGGCCCCCATGGCGCGGCACAGCGAGACGGGAACGGGATCGACGAGGCCGCCGTCGACCAGCAGACGGCCATCGTGCAGCACGGGCGTGAACAGCCCCGGCAACGCGCAGGAGGCGCGCACCGCGGCCGCCACCGATCCTTCGCGCAACCAGATCTCCCGGCCGCTGACGAGGTCCGTGGCGACGCAACCGAAGGGGACGGGCAGCGTCGAGACGTCGCGGTCGGAGAAGTGACGCTCGAAGAAGGCCATGAGCTTGTCGCCCTTGAGCAGGCCGCCGTTGAAGGTGGGGTCCATCAGGCCAAGCACCTGCTGCCAGGTCAGCTGCCGCACCCAGGCTTCGAGCTTGTCGAGGTCCCCGCTTGCCGCCGCGGCCCCGACCAGGGCGCCGATCGAGCAGCCGCAGATGACATCGGGAACGACGCCCGCTGCGGCCAGGGCACGCAGCACGCCGATGTGCGCCCAGCCGCGGGCGGAGCCCGAACCAAGCACGACGCCGATGCGCGGCCTGCGCGGCGCCGGCGAATTCATGCGAGCGTGGCGAACAGGTCGTGCACGTCGCAGTCGATGACCGTCACCTCGGCGAAGTCGCCGATCGCCAGATCGTGGCCGTCGGTAACGTACACGACGCCGTCGATCTCCGGCGCGTCGCCGGCCGAGCGGGCGATGGCGCCTTCGTCGTCCACGTCGTCGACCAGCACCTGGATGCGTCGACCGATCTTCCCCTCGAGGCGCTGGGTGCTGATGTCCTCCTGATGCTGCAGGAGGCGCAGCCGGCGTTCCTCGCGCACTTCCTCGGGCAGCGCGCCGGGCAGTTCGTTGGCCGCGGCGCCCTCGACCGGCGAATAGGCGAAGGCACCGACGCGGTCGAGCTTGGCCTCGTCGAGGAAGTCGAGCAGTTCGTTGAACTCGCGCTCGGTCTCGCCGGGAAAGCCGGTGATGAAGGTCGAACGGATGGCCAGGTCGGGCACTGCTTGCCGCCAGGCGGCGACGCGCTCCAGCACCTTCTCGGAAGAAGCTGGCCGCTTCATCAGCTTGAGGATGCGCTCGTTGGCGTGCTGGAACGGCACGTCCAGGTACGGCAGGATCTTGCCTTCCGCCATCAGCGGCAGCAGATCGTCGACGTTCGGATACGGATAGACGTAGTGCAGGCGCACCCAGGCGCCCAGGTCGCCCAGCGCATTGCAGAGGTCGTAGAGGCGGGTCTTGAGCGGACGGCCTTCCCAGAAGCCGGTGCGGTACTTGACGTCGACGCCGTAGGCGCTGGTGTCCTGCGAAATCACCAGCAGTTCGCGCACGCCGGACTTCACCAGCGCTTCGGCCTCGCGCAGCACGTCGCCGATCGGGCGGCTCACCAGCGGCCCGCGCAGCGCGGGAATGATGCAGAAGCTGCAGTGATGGTTGCAGCCTTCTGAAATCTTGAGATAGGCGTAGTGCTGCGGCGTCAGCCGGATGCCTTGCTCGGGCACGAGGTCGATGAACGGATCATGCAGCGGCGGCAGGTGGGCGTGCACGGCCTCCATCACCTCCTGCACGGCGTGCGGGCCGGTGACGGCGAGCACGCTCGGGTGCGTCTTGACGACGATGTCGCCCTTGGCGCCGAGGCAGCCGGTGACGATGACCTTGCCGTTCTCGGCGAGCGCCTCGCCGATGGCGTCGAGGGATTCGGTCACGGCGGCGTCGATGAAGCCGCAGGTATTGACGATGACGAGATCGGCGCCGGCGTAGCTGCCGGAGATCTCATAGCCTTCCGCACGCATGCGCGTGAGGATCTGCTCGGTGTCGACGGTCGCCTTCGGGCAGCCGAGGGAGACGAAGCCGACGGTGGGGATTTTCGTCTTTGCGGGTCTGGCGGGTGGGTTTTTGGCGTCTGTGCGCGGTGCGCGACCGGTCATTTCTTCTCTTCGGCCTTTTCGGCCCCCGCGGCGGCGGACGGGAAGCCGGGGAACTGGAGCCCCGAGAACATCTTCTTGGTCTGCTCCTGCATGCTGTCCTGCATCTGCTGGAACATCTTGCTGCTCTGCTCGACGTAGGCCGACATCATGTTCTGCATGGCGGGGCCCTGGAAGCCGAGGAACTGCGCCCACAGATCCTTGCTCATCGAGGTGTTGTCGCCGTAGAGCGAGCGCGCCTGCTCGTGCAGCTTGTGCTGCATGTCGGCGAAGGCCTTGATGTTGTTCTCGAGGTACTTGCCCATCATCCCCTGCATGGCGTTGCCGTAGAAGCGGATCATCTGCGACAGCAGATCGGAGGTGAACATCGGCGCGCCGCCGGCTTCCTCCTCGAGGATGATCTGCAGCAGGATGCTGCGGGTCAGGTCTTCGCCGGACTTGGCGTCGACCACCTGGAAGTTCTCGTGCTGCAGCACCAGTTCCTTGACGTCGGCCAGCGTGATGTACGTGCTGGTGCGCGTGTCGTAGAGACGGCGGTTGGGGTACTTCTTGATCAAGCGGACCGGTGCAGCCATTTCGTTATCTCCCCTGGTACAAATCCGGCGTCCCCCGCGGGAACGCCGGTCTTGCCTTCTGTTGTTATTGGAAGTTTAACCCACCGTTGATGTTCAGCGTGGCGCCGGTCATGTAGGCGGCCGGCTCGGACGCGAGGTAGGAGCAGGCGGCGCCGATTTCCTCGGGCTTGGCCAGGCGCTTCATCGGCACGGTGTCGATGATGCTCTTGAGGACGTCCTCACGGATGGCCATCACCATCTTGGTGGCGACGTAGCCCGGGGCGATGGCGTTGACCGTCACGCCCTTGGTGGCCAGTTCCTGCGCCAGCGCCTTGGTGAAGCCGATCACGCCGGCCTTGGCGGCCGAGTAGTTGGTCTGGCCAGCCTGGCCCTTGACGCCGTTGACCGACGAGATGTTGATGATGCGGCCCCAGCCGCGCTCGGCCATCTTGGCGGACACCTGCTTGGTCATGTTGAACAGGCT
Source organism: Ignavibacteria bacterium (assembly GCA_050259835.1). GTDB lineage: Bacteria > Pseudomonadota > Gammaproteobacteria > Burkholderiales > Rhodocyclaceae > Nitricoxidireducens. Next base: position 5,113 of record JBLNBJ010000188.1, read on the forward strand.
GGTCAGGTTGGTGCTGATGACCGCGTCCCAGCCGTCCTTTTCCATCTTGGCGAACATGCGGTCGCGCGTGATGCCGGCGTTGTTCACCAGGATGTCCACCGGACCGGCCTTCGACTCGGCTTCGGCGACCATCGCCTTGCACGACTCGATGTCGGCGACGTCGCCGGCCACCGGGATGAAGTCCTTGAAGCCGGCCTGCTCCATTTCCTTCAGCCACTCGTCCTTGTTGTCGAACTGCGGATGGTAGGCAGCGACCACCTTGTAGCCGTCCTTGGCGAAGGCCTGGCAAATGGCGGTTCCGAGGCCGCCCATGGCGCCGGTGACGAATGCTACGCGTTGAGTCATGGTGTTTCCTTTCCCTGGCTATTGAGGTTTGTTGTTGGACTGCTGGCGTCAGAACATGTGCTGGCCGCCGTTGATCGAAATGTTGGCGCCGGTGACGAACGCCGCCTCCTCCGAGGCAAGATAGGAGACGAGGCCGGCGACTTCCTCGGGCTTGCCCAGCCGGCCCTGCGGAATGAGCGGCAGGATCTTGCTTTCGAGCACGTCCTGCGGAATCGCCATCACCATCTTGGTGCCGATGTAGCCCGGCGAAATCGTATTGACGGTGACGCCCTTCTTCGCCACTTCGAGCGCCAGCGCCTTGGTGAAGCCATGCATGCCGGCCTTGGCAGCCGAGTAGTTGGTCTGGCCGAAAGCGCCCTTGCTGGCGTTGACCGACGAGATGTTGATGATGCGCCCCCAGCCGCGTTCCACCATGCCGTCCATCACCTGCTTGGTCATGTTGAAGACGGAGTCGAGGTTGGTATGAATGACCGCATCCCAGTCGGCCTTGGTCATCTTCTTGAAGGTCATGTCGCGCGTGATGCCGGCGTTGTTCACCAGCACGTCGACCGGCCCGACCTCGCGCGTGACGCGCGCCACGCATTCCTGCGCCGAGTCGAAGTCGGTGACGTCGCAGGCGTAGGCCTTGAAGCCATAGCCCATCTCGTTCATGCGGCGCAGCCATTCCTGCGCCTTGGTGTTGTTGGGACTGTAGGTCGTGATGACCTTGTCGCCCAGCGCTGCGAGCTTGATGCAGATCGCCTCGCCCAGACCGCCCATGCCGCCGGTTACCAATGCCACTCGCTGCATTTCGTCCTCCTCCCTGGCGCTTTTTGCGCTTATGCCTTTTCCTTGACGTAGCGGCCGGGGGCCGGCTCGCTGGGCGCGTAGGCCTTGCTGCCCAAGCGCCCGCGCGCTGGCACCTCGCCGTCGGCGAAGCGCTTGAGCCACTCGGCCCAGCGCGGCCACCAGCTGCCCTTGACCTCGGTGGCCGTCTCGAGCCACTCGTCGGCATTGGCGGTCTTGCTGTCGTTGATCCAATGGCTGCGCTTGTTCTTCGCCGCGGGATTGATCACGCCGGCGATGTGGCCCGAAGCGCCGAGCACGAAGGTGGTCTCGCCGCCGAGGTGCGCACGGCCCAGATAGGAAGACTTCCACGGCACGATGTGGTCCTCACGGGTGGCGAGGATGAACACCGGGATATCGACGCGGCCGAGGTCGGCCTTGACGCCGCACATCGAGAGCTTGCCCGGCACGCGCAAATTGTTCTCGAGGTACATGTTGCGCAGGTACCAGGCGAGGACGGGCCCAGGCAGGTTGGTCGAATCGGAATTCCAGTAGAGCAGGTCGAAGGCCATGGGCTTGCCGCCCTTGAGGTAGTTGCCGACGACGTATTGCCAGATCAGGTCATTGGCGCGCAGGGCCGAGAAGACGGACGCCAGTTCCTTCCCTTGCAGCAGGCCGCCCTTGCCGATGGTGTTCTCGCGCGTGATGACCGACTGCTCATCGATGAAGCAGCCGAGCTCGCCGGGATCGGAGAAGTCGAGCAGCGTGGTGAGCAGGGTCAGCGAGGCGGCCGGCTTCTCGCCGCGCGCGGCGGCGACCGCCAGCGCGGACGAGATGATCGTGCCGCCGACGCAGAAGCCCAGCGCGTTCACCTGGTCGACGCCGCAAATCTCCTGCGCGACACGGAAGGCCGTGAGCGGCCCTTCTTCGATGTAGTCGTCCCAGGTCTTGTGGCCGAGATCCTCCTTGACGTTGCGCCACGACACCAGGAACACCGTGTGGCCCTGCTCCACGGCGTAGCGCACGTAGGAATTCTCGGGCTGCAGGTCGAGGATGTAGAACTTGTTGATGCACGGCGGCACCATGACGAACGGCCGCTTGGCCACCTTGTCCGTCAGCGGCGAGTACTGGATCAGCTGCATCAGGTCGTTCTCGAACACGACGGCGCCCGGGGTGACGGCCAGGTTGCGGCCGACCTCGAAGGCGGTTTCGTCGGTCATGGAGATGCGCCCCTTCTCCATGTCGGCGATCATGTTCTTGATGCCTTGGGTGATGCTCTCGCCGCGCGTCTCCAAAGCCTTCTTGATGAACTCCGGATTGGTCGCGGCGAAGTTCGACGGCGCCAGGGCGTCGATGTACTGGCGCGTGAGGAAGCGCATGCGGTCCTTGGCGAGGCCGTCGGACATGGGCGCCGCCTCCGCCATCTTCTTCAGGTATTCGGCGTTGATCAGGTAGGCCTGGCGCATGTAATCGTAGACCGGGCTTTCGGCCCACGCCGGATTGTCGAAGCGCTTGTCGCCGGGTTCCGGCTGGGCGACGATGGGACCGGGATCGCCGGCCTTGCGGCCCAGCATCGCCTGCCACAGTTGCGCATGCCGCTCGCTCCACTCCTTCTGCAGGGCGACCATCTCGTCGGTCTCCGGCTTCCATGCGGTTGGCAGCACGCCGGCGGGCGGCTGCTGCGGCAGGCCGTTCTGCAGCGTCGCGTGGCTTTGCGCCAGGAATTGCATGAAGCCCTGGGCGAAGTTGTGACCGGCTTGGAACATCGCCTGGTAGGCGTTCGAATTCGGATCTTGGGTGGCGGACATCCACGGCTCCTCGGCAAGAGCGACGATTCTGCATTGCACCATGATGGGTGTCAAATCTATCGAGGCGGCCCGCGGACCCAGGCGGGACCTGGGTTTCCACCCCGCGAGCGGGGCTATTCGGCGAGCCAGATGGCGGTTGCGGTGCGCCCCGTCGTGCCGTCGCGACGGTAGGAAAAGAAGCGCGCGGCATCCGTGAAGGTGCACGAGGGGTCGCCATAGAGGCGCTCGACGCCGAGGCGGGCCAGCCGCATGCGCGCGAGCGCATGGAGGTCGCATAGCCATTTGCCTTGCCCATGCGGGACAAAAGCCGCCACGGCGCGGCTGTCGGCAGTGGCGAACGCCGCGCGCACTTCGTCGCCGACTTCGAAAGCAGTGGGGCCGATCGCCGGTCCCAGCCAGGCGAGCAGGCGCGAAGCGGGCACCGCCATGGCCGCCACCGTCGATTCGATGACGCCGCCCACCAGGCCGCGCCAGCCCGCATGCGCAGCCGCCACGACGCTGCCATCCTCATCGCACAGCAGCAGCGGCAGGCAATCGGCGGTCAGCACGGCGCATGCATGCGCGGTGCCGCGCGTGAGGCAGGCGTCGGCCTCGGGCGAATCGCCCGGAGTTTCGGCATCGATGCAGCACACTCCATGCACTTGCCTAAGCCAGCGGGGAGGAACGGGCATGTGGCGGGCCAGCAGCGCGCGGTTGGCAGCGACCGCCCGCGGATCATCGCCTACGTGGTCGCCCAGATTCAGGCTCGCATAGGGTGCGGCGCTGCAGCCGCCCGCGCGCGTGGTGGAAAGCGCCCGCACACGCGGCGGCGCCGGCCAATCGGGAACGATCAGCTCAAGCATGGCGAAGGGACTCGAGCAGGTCCGCCATGTCCGAAGGCAGCGGCGATTCCCAGGCCATCTCGGTGCCGGCAGCGGGATGGACGAGCGCGAGGCGCCAGGCATGCAGCGCCTGGCGCGGGAAGGCGTCGAGCCGCGCATCGCCTGACCGCGCCCGCCCGTAGGCCGGGTCACCGACCAGCGGATGACCGATAGACGCCATATGCACCCGGATCTGGTGCGTGCGGCCGGTCTCGAGGCGGCATTCGAGCAGCGTGGCATGCGCGAAGCGCTCGCGCACGGCGTAGTGCGTGCGCGCGTCGCGCCCGCCGCCGACGACGGCCATCTTGGTGCGCTGGACCGGGTGGCGTCCGATCGGGGCGTCCACCGTGCCGTCGCGCGCAACCCTGCCCAGCGCCAGGGCCAGGTAGTGCCGCCGCACGCTGCGCGCCTGCAGCTGGCGCACGAGGTCGGTCTGCGCCGCCGGCGTCTTGGCGACGACGAGCAGGCCGCTGGTGTCCTTGTCCAGGCGATGCACGATGCCGGCGCGCGCGACTTGGGCCAGTTGCGGGGCATGGTGGAGCAGTGCGTTCATCATCGTGCCCGACCAGTTGCCGCTGCCCGGATGCACGACGAGCCCGGCCGGCTTGTCGATCACCAGCAGATGCTCGTCCTCGAAGACGACGTCGAGCGCGATGTCCTCGGCGCGGTGGGCGGTCTCCGCCGGCGTCGGCGCCGCGTCGAGCGCGATCGCCTCGCCGCCGAAGACCTTGCGCTTCGAATCCGCCGGCGCACCATCGATGCGGATGCGCCCTTCCTTGATCCAGGCCTGCAGCCGGCTGCGCGAATGCTCTGGGAAGACGCGGGCCAGCGCCGCGTCGAGCCGCATTCCGGCGCATTCCGCCGGAATGGCAAGGCTCGCCGGGGCGGCTTCGGGGGCTGCGCTATAATCGCCGCGACTTGATTGCGGGACGTTCATCATGCGTAGTTTAGCGTCACTCCTGGCCGTGCTTCTCGCGCTGTTCGCCGCCGGCTGCGGCCTGCTGCCTGATGAAATCGACGAGACCGCCGGCTGGTCGGCCAACAAGCTCTACACCGAAGCCAAGGCGGCGATGGGCGACGGCGCCTACGACAAGGCGATCAAGATGTTCGAAAAGCTCGAGGCCCGCTATCCCTACGGACGCTTCGCCCAGCAGGCACAGCTCGAGGTCGCCTACGCCTATTACAAGCAGGATGAGAAGGCCTCCGCGATCGCGGCTTGCGACCGCTTCATCCGCCTGCATCCCAACCATCCGAACGTCGACTACGCCTACTACCTGAAGGGACTGGCGAGCTTCAACGGCGATCTCGGCCTGATGGGCTACATCAGCAACCAGGACATCACCGAGCGCGACTCGAAGGCACTGAAGGACTCGTTCGACTCGTTCAAGGAACTGGTCGCCAAGTTCCCCGAGAGCAAGTACGCCGAGGACGCCACGCTGCGGCTCAAGTACACGGTCAACGCGCTGGCCTCCTACGAGGCGCATGTCGCCAAGTACTACATGAAGCGCGGCGCCTATCTCGCGGCTGTCAATCGCGCGCAGTACGCGGTGAAGACCTACCCGGAGGCGCCGGCCAACGAGGAGGCGCTCTTCATCATGATCAAGGCGTACGACGCGCTGGGCATGAACGACCTGCGCGACGACGCCGAGCGCGTGATGCGCACCAACTTCCCCAAGAGCGAGTATTACGCCCGCGGCCTCGACCGCAAGGAACCGTGGTGGAAGCTCTGGTAGGGCTGTGAGCCGCGGCGCCTAGCCGCGGCGCTGCCGCCGCGCCTCGAACAGGCAGATGCCGGCGGCCACCGAGACGTTAAGGCTCTCCACGGTCCCGTGCATGGGGATGCGAGCCAGCTCGTCGCAAGTATCACGCGTCAGCCGGCGCAGCCCGTCGCCCTCCGCTCCCAGCACCCACGCAACCGGCCCTTTCTGGTCGATGTCGTAGAGCTCTCGCTCGGTCTCGCCGGCGGCGCCGATCACCCAGATGTTTCGTTCCTGCATCTCGCGCAGGCTGCGCGCGAGGTTGGTGACCGTCACGTAAGGCACCGTGTCGGCCGCGCCGGAGGCCACCTTGATCGCCGTGGCGTTGAGGCCGCAGGCGCGGTCCTTCGGGACGATCACGGCATGCCCGCCGGCGGCATCCGCCACGCGCAAGCAGGCGCCAAGATTGTGGGGGTCGGTCACGCCATCCAGAACCAGCAGCAGCGCCGCTTCCGGCAGGGTATCGAGCACGTCGTCCAGCGTGACGTGGCGCTGGAGCGCCGAGACCTTGGCGACCACGCCCTGGTGGCGCTGGCCGGGCGCCATTCCGTCCAGCCTGGCTGCGTCGACCGGCATGACGCGCACGCCGGCGTTCTCCGCCGCCCGCAGCAGGTCGCGCACGCGCCCATCCTGGCGGCCTGCGGCGAGGTAGATTTCCTTGACGTCTTCGGCCGCGTGGCGGAGTTTGGACAGGACGGCGTGGAAGCCGTGGATCAGGCGGGTTTCGCTCATCGCGCTCCTTTCGGTTGAGGCGCGATTCTAGCGTCGTGCGGGCATCGATGCGCCGCGAAAGGCCGGTGCACTGCACATGCCCGGCGCGGGCGCAGGTCAGGCGGTGGTGTTGATCACCTTGCCGGTCGTCTGGCCCTGCGCGTTCACCACCGGCTTGGGATGCTCGACCTTCTGCGTCTGCTGCGGCTTGAGCGCCGGACGGGGCTGCTCTTGCCGCGCCGCTTCCTGCGCCTGCGCGGCCTGCGGATTCTGCTGCTGGGTCTGCCGCAGGGTCGCCGATGCGGTTGAGGAATTCACGTTCATCGCCATGATCGTCTCCGAAGTTCAGGCGGTCGTATTGACCACCCTGCCTGTCACCTGCCCCTGCGCGTTCACAACGGGCTCCGCCTTGGCCGGGGCGGCTCGCGCTACCCCGCTCTGCTGCACCGGGCGGATGTTTTCGGCCATTCGCCCGAGAACCGTCTGCATCTGCTGGTTCGACTGCGCCAGCGCCATGCCCTGGCGCGCACTCGTGGCCCTGGATTGCGCCTGCGAAGACTGGACAGCCAGGGTGCTCGCCTTTTCCTCGGCCACGTCCGCATCCCGGCGCGCCTGCCGAGCCTGGGCTTGCAGTGCCTGCGCCGCGAATTCGGCCTGATCGGCATTGCGGCGGGCCTGCTGCAGCTGCAATTGGCCCAACCCGTACGCCGTTGCCGAGTTTGAAGAAACGATGGCCATTTCCGTTCCTTCTACTCCCCTGTCCGTGCAGAAAGCATAGTCCTTTTGCCGCGCACCGACAACCCGGCCGCTAGCGTCGCTTGCCGCGCTTCCCTTCCCTCTTGGGTTCCCCTTGGGTCTCCTCGACGAGCCGGAAGTCGATCTTGTTCTGGTCGAGGTCGACTCGCATCAGCTGCACCCGGACGCGGTCCGAGAGCCGGTAGCGGCGCCCGCTGCGTTCGCCCACCATGGCGTGCGCGGCTTCGTCGAAATGGAAGTAGTCGGCCCCCAGTTCGGATACGTGGACTAGGCCCTCGACGAAGACGCTGTCGAGCGCCACGAAGATGCCGAACGGCACCACGGCCGAAATGCTGCCGACGAACTCCTCGCCGATCCGGTCCCGCATGTAGAAGCACTTGAGCCAGGCCTCGACGTCGCGCGTCGCCTCGTCGGCGCGACGTTCGGTGGCGGAGCAATGCAGGCCCATCTCCTCCCAGGATCCCGGCTCGTACTTCTTCTTGGCCAGCACCGCCTTGATGGCGCGGTGGATCATCAGGTCCGGGTAGCGCCGGATCGGGGAGGTGAAATGCGTGTAGCTCTCGTAGGCCAGCCCGAAGTGGCCGACGTTGTCGGGACTGTAGATCGCCTGCCGCAGCGAGCGCAGCATGACGGTCTGCAGCAACTGTTTGTCGGGACGCCCCTGGATGCGCTCGAGCAGCTTGGCGTAGTCCTTGGCGCTGGGCGATTCGCCGCCGCCCAGCTGGAGGCCGAAGGTGCCGAGGAAGTCGCGCAGCTTGGTCAAGCGCTCGGCCGTCGGGCCTTCGTGCACCCGATAGAGCGCCGCGTGGCCGCGCTCCCTGAGGAAGTCCGAGGCGCAGACGTTGGCGGCCAGCATGCACTCCTCGATCAGGCGGTGGGCGTCGTTGCGCTCGTAGGGCTCGATGTTCTCGATCTTGCCCTGGTCGTCGAACACCATGCGCGTCTCGACGGTCTCGAAGTCGATCGCGCCGCGCTTCTCGCGCGCTTGCGCCAGCACGCGGTACAAGGCGTCGAGGGATTCGAGATGCGGCACCAGCTTGGCAAGCTTCCGACGCGCACCGGCGTCCTTGTCGTAGAGTGCCGCGGCCACCTCCGTATAGGTCAGGCGCGCATGCGACCAGATCACCGCCGGATAGAACCGGTAGCGCTTGATCTCGCCCTTGCCGTCGATGCTCATGTCGCAGGCGACCGCCAGGCGCTCGACGTTGGGATTGAGCGAGCAAAGCCCGTTAGACAGCTTCTCGGGCAGCATCGGGATCACGCGGCGCGGGAAATACACGGAGTTGCCGCGCGCGTAGGCGTCATGATCGAGGGCGCCGCCGGCGTGGACGTAGTGCGAGACGTCGGCGATCGCGACGATAAGGCGGAAACCCTTGCCTTCGCGCTCGCAATAGACGGCGTCGTCGAAGTCCTTGGCCGTTTCGCCGTCGATGGTCACCAGCGGCAGGCCCGTCAGGTCCTCGCGGCCCTTCCAGTCTCCCTTGCGCACCTCATCCGGCAGCTTCCGGGTTTCCTCCAGCGCCGGTTTGGCGAACTCGAAGGGCAGATCGTGCTTGCGCAGCGCGATCTCGATTTCCATGCCGGGGTCGGCGTAGTTGCCGAGGATCTCGACCAGGCGCCCGATGGGCTGCGACTGTTTCGACGGCTGTTCGACGATCTCCACGACCACCACCTGCCCGCCCTCCGGCTTCGGGGTCTTGGCGCCCTTCTCGGGCGGCGCCAGCAGAATATCCTGAGACAGGCGGCGGTTCTCAGCCACGACGAACCAGACGCCATGCTCCTGATACGCACGCCCCACCACCTTCTGGTTCGCGCGCTCGGTGACTTCGACGATCTTGCCTTCGGGCCGACCTTTGCGGTCGACGCCGATGACGCGCGCAATCGCCCGATCGCCGTGCAGCACCTTGTCCATCTCCTTCGCGGAAAGGAACAGGTCCGCGCCGCCGGCCTCCGGCACCAGGAAGCCGAAGCCGTCCGGATGACCTTCCACGCGGCCGCGAATCAGGTCGGCCTTGTCGGGAATCAGCCAGTCGCCGCGGCGGTTCTGCAGCAATTGTCCGTCGCGTGCCATGGCACCCAGGCGGCGCTGGAAGTCCTCCTGCTCGAAGCGCTTAACGTCGAGCAACTCCGTCAGCCGGTCGAAGGCCACGGGAACGCCCTGTTCAGCGAGCGCCTGGAGAATGTACTCGCGGCTCGGCAGCGGATAGTCGTACTTGGCGACCTCGCGGTCGAACATGGGATCCGCACGGCGGACGCTGGAGAGTTTTGTTTTCTTGTGGTTTGACAATTCGTTCGATTCCGATAAAATTCGCGCCTCGCTCAACCTGCCCAGGTGGCGGAATTGGTAGACGCACTAGTTTCAGGTACTAGCGGGTAACACCGTGGAGGTTCGAGTCCTCTCCTGGGCACCAGAGTACAAGCAAGGCCCCGCATCGCGGGGCCTTTTGCTTTTCAGCATCACCTCGTCATTCTAGCCGCGCGGTGATCGGCTGTCCCACGTATGGCGGATAAACGGCCTTTCGCACTGCAATTCGCCTGATCCACGCCTGCCAGGCGGCCTTAGAGTCGTGCACCCGGCCGAAAAGGAGGCTCCCATGGTATCCGATCTACGCAATCGAAATCAGATCGAACACTTCCTGCGCAACGCCAGCGCCGAGGAGCTCATTGAACAGCGCTGCCGCATCGAATCGATGCTGTCCCGGCCGACTGCCGCCGGCAGCGACGCCGAGCGCCTGATGGCACGCATCGCCTACGAGCTGCGTTTCCGCGTGCCACAGCCCGTCTAGTTCTCGGCCGCGGTCTTTCCCAGCGTAAACCTGAACGTCGCGCCGGCGCCTGGGGCGGATTCCGCCCAGACGCGCCCGCCGTGCCGCTCGACGATCCGTTTGACGATCGCCAATCCGGCGCCGGTGCCCGGATATTGATCGGCGGCGTGGAGCCGCTGAAAGACGCCGAACAGGCGTCCCGCGAAAGCCATGTCGAAGCCCGTGCCGTTGTCGCGCACGAAATAGACGGGCCCGGCATCCGCCTGCTCGCTGCCGACGTCGATGCTCGGCTGGGCGGTCTTCGAGGAGAACTTGAGCCCGTTGCCGATCAGGTTCGCCCACACCTGTCGCATCATCGCGGCATCTCCTTCCGCGGGCGGCAGCTCTGCCACATTCACCTGCGCGCCGGGATGATCGGCCTGCAGTTCCTCGGCAACAGCACGCGCCAATGCCGTCATGTCGATGGTTTCGCGGCGCAGTTCGTCGCGTCCGACGCGCGAGAACTGCAGCATGTCGTCGATCAGGGCGCCCATGCGGTCGGCGTTGGCCCAGATGCGTGCCAGCATCTCCTTGCCTGCCGGGCTCAAGCGCTCGCCCTCGTCTTCCTCGATGATGCGGGCATAGCCGTTCAGTGCCCGCAGCGGCGCGCGCAGGTCGTGGGACACCGAGTATGAAAACGACTCGAGGTCTTTGTTGGCCTGCTCGAGTTCAGCGGTTCGCGCGCGCACGCGCTGTTCCAGCGTTTCGTTCAGCTGCAGGATCCGCGCTTCGACGCGCTCGCGTTCGTCCAGCCGCCACAGCGCGCGCCGGCGGAAGAGGCCGACCGCCGACAGCCCCAGCAGCCAAAGGCTGCCGTGCGAGATGAACAGGATCTGCTCCATTTCCGATTCGCGCGCGGTATAGGGCGCCAACGGCACGGAAGCGCTCAGGCCGCCACGCACGTCGCCGACCTGGTAGCCCATCACGCAGTGGCACTTCAGGCAACCCTGTTCCACCCTGATCGCCTGCATGACGCGCATGAACGGCGCGCCCCCGATCGGCACAATGTCTGCCACTTCTTCTGCCCCATCATCGAACTGCCTCAGCGCGTCAACTTCCCAGGCATCCGGCGCATTGCGCGGATTCAGCAGCTTGAGACTGGTGAGGTGGGCCTTGACGCCGAAACTCTGCCCCTGCTGCTCGTGAAGCTGGCGCACCATGTACGCGGGGTTCATGAGCGTCAGGCGCTTGCCGGAAGTCGTCACGACATCCCGGTCGGGCACGTCGAGGTAGGGATTCGGCGGCGTCGTGGCATCGACCGGAACATAGACGCCGCCGTGGGCGGTCGCCCAGCGCCGGAACGAGAGGTCCTTGGCAATGTTGTCGCGGGCCTCCTGGCGCGCCAGATCGAGCGCCTTGCCGTGCTCCTGCCGGTAGTTCCAGACGGCCGAACCGCCGACGCACAGCGTCAGCGCGATGACGGCCAGCAGGGTGTTGAAGTTGACGGAGGCTCGGTCGGTGCTTGGCATGGCACTACATTAGTAGTGCCATGCCGCCCCGTCAATGGAGGGGTTACTTGAACGGATGGCGCAGAACGATGGTTTCTTCGCGGTCCGGACCGGTGGAGATCATGTCCACCGGCACACCGCAGACTTCTTCCATGCGCTTGATGTAGGCACGCGCGGCAGCCGGCAGGCCCTCGAGGGTCTTCACGCCGACCGTGCTTTCCTTCCAGCCCGGCAGCGTCTCGTAGACCGGTTCGCAGGCCGCAAGGTCGTCGGCGCCCACCGGCAGGATGTCGGTGACGCCGCCGTTGAGCTTGTAGCCGGTGCAGATCTTCATTTCCTCAAGGCCGTCGAGCACGTCCAGCTTGGTCACGCACAGGCCGGAGATGCCGTTGATCTGGATCGCACGCTTGAGCGCCGCGGCGTCGAACCAGCCGCAGCGGCGGGCGCGGCCCGTCGTGGCGCCGAACTCGTGGCCCTTGGTGGCCATGTGCTTGCCGACCGGGTCCTGCTTCTCGCACGCGTCGTACAGTTCGGTCGGGAAAGGACCGCTGCCGACGCGCGTCGTATAGGCCTTGGTGATGCCCAGCACGTAATGCAGCATGCCGGGACCGACGCCGGAGCCGGCGGAGGCGGCGCCCGCCACGCAATTGGAAGACGTGACGAACGGATACGTGCCGTGATCGATGTCGAGCAGCGTGCCCTGGGCGCCTTCGAACAGCAGATTGGCGCCGGCCTTGTTGGCGTCGTATAGCGCGCGCGGCACGTCGGCCACCATCGCGGTCAGTCGCGGCGCCATGGTGAGCGCGGCGTCGAGCGTCTTGTTGAAGTCGACGGCTTCGGCGCCGAGGAAATTCTTCAGCACGAAGTTGTGATACTCGAGCAGTTCACCGAGCTTCTCGGCGAAGCGCTTGGGACGCATGAGGTCCTGCAGGCGGATGGCGCGGCGTGCCACCTTGTCCTCGTAGGCCGGACCGATGCCGCGGCCGGTGGTGCCGATCTTGTTGGCGCCTTTGGCGGCCTCGCGCGCCACGTCGAGCGCCTGGTGGTAGGGCATGATCAGCGGGCAGGCTTCGGAGACCTTGAGGCGCGCCTCGGCCTCGATGCCGGCGGCCTTCAGCTCGTCGAGCTCCTTGAGCAGCGCCTCGGGAGACAGCACCACGCCGTTGCCGATGTAGCAGGTGACGCCGTCGCGCAGGATGCCGGAGGGCACCAGGTGCAGCACGGTCTTCCTGCCGCCGATCACGAGGGTATGGCCGGCGTTGTGGCCGCCCTGGAAGCGAACCACGCCCTGCGCGTGGTCGGTCAGCCAGTCGACGATCTTGCCCTTGCCCTCGTCGCCCCACTGGGAGCCGATGACAACGACGTTGCGAGCGGCGTTTTGCGCCATTTCAGTCTTCCTTCAAAGGTTCGATGATCCAATCGGAGCCGCTTCGCACCAAAGCACGATCGCAGCCCGCCTCCCTCCACGTTCCCTCGTGGCCCGGCAGCGCGACGACAACCGTTTCGCCACCGGCGCGCAGTTCTTCGATTTTTCTCTGCAGCGCGGCGTCCTCGAGCCAGGGCGCGAGGATACCGCCTTTGGACGCCGATGGCGGCGCCAGACGGGCCAATTCGCGCAAGTCCAGCGAGAATCCCGTTGCGGGACGGCCACGCCCGAAAGACGCGCCGACCTGGTCGTAGCGTCCGCCCAGCGCGACGGCGCTTGGACTGCCGGCGCTGTAGGCGGCGAACACGACGCCGCTGTGGTAGTGGTAGCCGCGCAGGTCCGCCAGGTCGAAGCTGAGCGGCAGGTCCGGCAGCGCAGCCGCCAGGCTCCGCAATTCGTCGAGTGCGGCGCGGATTTCTGGCAGGTCGGGCAGCCGCGCGGCGGCTTGCGACAGGGCCTCGGCGCCGCCGTAGCAGTCGGGCAGCGCCAGCAGCGCGGCACGCAGCGGCTCCGGCACGCCGGCGACGATGTCGCGCAGCGTCGAGGCGTCCTTGGCCTGCAGCACCGCAAACAGTTCCTCGCGCGCGTCGGGCGAGAGTTCGGCGCGGGCGGCGAGCGCCCGGAAGATGCCGATGTGGCCGATGTCGATGCGTGCCGGCGGGATCCGGCAGAGATCGAGCGCCTGGGCCAGCAGCCGGACGATCTCGATGTCCGCTTCGATACCGGCATGACCGTAGAGTTCGGCGCCGATCTGCAGCGGTTCGCGTGAAGCCATCAGGCTGGCCGGCAGGGCGTGCAGCACGCTGCCGCAATAGCACAGCCGGGCGACGCCTCGCCGGTTAAGCAGGTGGGCGTCGATGCGCGCAACCTGGGGCGTGATGTCGGCGCGAATGCCGAGCGTGCGGCCGGAGGCCTGATCCACGAGCTTGAAGGTGCGCAGGTCCATGTCGTGCCCGCTGCCGGTAAGCAGCGACTCGACGTATTCGAGCAGCGGCGGCGCTACGAATTCGTAGCCGCTGCGCTGGAAAGCGTCGAGCAGCCGGCGGCGCAGGATTTCCACCTGGCGGGCATCGACGGGCAGCAGGTCTTCAATGGCTTCGGGCAGAAGCCAGCGGCGTTTTGCGGTCATATCAGCGTGCGACGGTCAGCAGGACGAGTCCCGCCAGCATCGAGGCCAGTCCGATGAAGCGGATCTGGCCGTCGGCGAGCCCGACGGCGCGGCGGAACGTCTCGCGCCAGACGCGCGGCGCGAGGAACGGAAGGATGCCTTCGATGACCAGCACGAGAGCGAAAGCGAGCAGCAGCGTGGCGGCCATGATGCGCGACTCCGGAACCTTACTTGGACGCCTTCCCGGCGCCCTTCAGGTATTTGAAGAAGTCGGAATTGGGCTCCACCACGACCAGGTCGCTCTTGTTCTTGAAGCTGCCGCGATAGGCTTCGAGGCTGCGGTAGAACGCGTAGAACTCGGGGTTCTGGCCGAAGGCGCCGGCGTAGAGCGAGGCCGCCTTGGCGTCGCCCTCGCCCTTCACCTTCTGGGCGTCGCGATAGGCTTCGGCGACGATGACTTCGCGCTGGCGGTCGGCGTCGGCCTTGATCTTTTCGGCTTCGGCCGCGCCTTGCGAACGCAGTTCGTTGGCGACCCGCTTGCGCTCGGTTTCCATGCGGCGATACACGGCTTCGGACACCTCGGCCGGCAGGTCGACGCGCTTCAGGCGCACGTCGATGATCTGCACGCCGATGGCGCGCATGTCGGCGTCGGCCTTCTTCTGCACGTCCGCCATGATCTTGTCGCGCTCGCCGGAGACGACGTCGTGCACCGTGCGCTTGCCGAACTCCTCGCGCAGGCCCGAATTCACCGTCTGCGACAGACGCGTCCGGGCCACCGTTTCGTCGCCGCCGACCGAGATGTAGTACTTCATGACGTCGTCGATGCGCCACTTGACGAAGGAGTCGACCAGCACCGGCTTCTTCTCGGCGGTGAGGAAGCGCTCCGGCTCGGCGGAGTCGTAGGTCAGGATGCGCTTGTCGAAGAAGCGCACGTTTTGGATCAGCGGCCACTTGAACGCCAGGCCCGGCTCGGTGACCACCTGCTTGATCTCGCCGAGCTGGAAGATGATCGCGTACTGACGCTGGTCGACCGTGAACAGGGTCATGGCGGCCAGCACCAGCAGGCCGAAGACGAACGCGGCGACGAAGGGAAGGTTGCGTTGCATCAGCGTTCTCCCCGGTCGCGCGAGCGCAGCGCGTCGCGCGAGCGCGACGACGGCGAACTGTAGATGCCGCCCTGGTCCACCGCGGGCGCACGTTCCAACTGCGGCGGCACCTCGCCCGAAGGCGCCGGCGCGGACGGCACGGGCACGGGCGTGGATTCGCTGCCCGAAGCCGCGGCGGTCACCGGTGCGGTGGCCGCGGCCTGCATCAGCTTGTCGAGCGGCAGGTACAGCAGGTTGCCGCCGCTCTTCGCATCCACCATCACCTTGCTGGTGTTGGCGTAGATTTGCTGCATGGTTTCCAGGTAGAGGCGCTGGCGCATGACTTCCGGCGCCTTGTGGTATTCGACCAGGATCTGCTTGAAGCGCGAGGCATCGCCCTCCGCGGTGGCGATCATGCGCTGCTTGTAGCCGTCGGCTTCCTGCAGCAGGCGCGAGGCCGTGCCGCGCGCGCGCGGGATGACGTCGTTGGCGTACGCCTGGCCTTCGTTCTTCTGGCGTTCGCGGTCCTGACCGGCTTTCACTGCGTCGTCGAACGCGGCTTGCACCTGCTCGGGCGGCTGCGTGCTCTGCATGGTGACGGACCGGATCTGGATGCCCGTCTCGTAGTGGTCAAGGATGTCCTGGATCAGCTTCTGCGTATTGGCGGCAATGACGTCGCGCCCTTCATAGAGCACGAAATCCATCTTGCTCTTGCCGACGACCTCGCGGATCGCGGTTTCGGCCGCCTGCACGACGGTGTCGTCGGGATGGCGATTCTTGAAGATGTAGTTCATCGGATCCTTGAGCAGATACTGGACCGCGAATTCGACGCTGACGATGTTCTCGTCGTCGGTCAGCATCAGGGCTTCCTTGGGCACCTTGTTCTTCTCGGAGCCGCGATAGCCGATCTCGACGGTGCGCACGCCGGAAAGGTTGACCGTCTCGTGGCTCTGGATGGGCCACGGCAGGCGCCAGCGCAGACCGGGCTCGGTGGTTTCCTTGAAGCGGCCGAACTGCAGCACGACGCCGCGCTGGCTCGCGTCCACGATGTAGAAGCCGCTCGCAAGCCAGATGGCGACGATCAGCATCAGCAGCATGCCGATGCCGCCCCCGAATTGGCGCGGACTCATCGTCGGCATGGAAGGACCGCCGCCACCGCGACGGCCGAACAGTCCGGACAGCTTGCGGTTGAAATCGCGCCAGAGCTCGTCCAGATCGGGCGGGCCCTTGCCGTTCCCCTTGTTGCCGCTACCCCAGCCAGGGTCGTTCAAGGACATGAGAATTCCTGCAATCACGATGTGGTATCCGAACCTGAGGATCGTTCGCCGTCGGGCAGAGTTGCGTCGCCTTGCGCCGCCGTCCGTTTCCCGGCCACCTCGGCGAGAGCTGCTCTCAGCAAGTCCAATCCCGCGCCGGTTTTAGCGCTGACGCGCACACGCGCGAGTCTATCATACTCATCCCGCTCGACTCCCGGTGCCGCTTGGGTGGCGTCGATCTTGTTCCACACCACGATTTGCGGCACTTCGCCTGCGCCGATTTCATCAAGCACGGCCGCCACCGCTTCCATCTGCTGGTCGCGATCGGGGCTCGAAGAGTCGACCACATGGAGCAACAGGTCGGCTTGCGCGGTTTCCTCCAGCGTGGCGTGGAAGGCGGCCACGAGCGCATGCGGCAGGTCCCGGATGAAGCCGACGGTGTCGGAAACGACGATCTGTCCCGCGTCGGGAATGAAGAGGCGGCGCGAGGTCGTATCCAGCGTCGCGAATAGTTGGTCGGCGGCGTAGGCGCCCGCCTTGGTGAGCGCGTTGAAGAGCGTGGACTTGCCGGCGTTCGTGTAGCCGACGAGAGATACGGCGAGCACCTCGCTGCGATTGCGCGCGCGCCGGCGCACCTGGCGCTGACGCTCCATGACCTTCAGGCGATCCTTCAACATGGAGACGCGCTTGCCGAGCAGCCGGCGGTCGGTCTCCAGTTGCTTCTCGCCCGGGCCGCGCAGGCCGATGCCGCCCTTCTGGCGCTCGAGGTGGGTCCAGCCGCGCACCAGGCGCGTCGCCAGATGCTCAAGTTGCGCCAGTTCCACCTGCAGCTTGCCTTCGTGGCTGCGCGCGCGCTGGGCGAAGATGTCGAGGATCAGGCTGCTGCGGTCCACCACGCGGCGGCCGATCTCGCGCTCGAGGTTGCGCTGCTGGCCGGGTGCGAGATCGTGGTTGAAGATGACGACGTCCGCGTCGTGCAGCGTGCAAGCGTCCTTGATCTGCTGCACCTTGCCCTTGCCGGCGAAGGTCGCAGCGTCGGGCCGTGCGCGCTTGCCGGAAACGACGTCGGCCGCGTCCGCGCCGGCACTGGCGACGAGCATGCGGAATTCCTCCAGCCGCTCGGCGAAATCCTTTTCGCCGAAATCGAGCTGGACGAGAATCGCGCGCTGGGAAGAACCGCTGCCCGCGGCGGGCCGGTCAAACATCGGCCGCGCCTAGCGGGGAATTCGGACTCACTCGCCGGGAGCTTCCTGCGAGAAGTTCACCGGACGGGCCGGCACCACGGTCGAAATGGCGTGCTTGTACACCATCTGCGTCACGGTGTTCTTCAGCAGCACGACGTACTGGTCGAAGGACTCCACCTGTCCCTGGAGCTTGATGCCATTGACGAGGTAGATCGACACGGGCACATGCTCGCGACGCAGGGTATTCAGAAACGGATCTTGCAACAGTTGGCCTTTGTTGCTCATCGGGCGGCCCCTCGGCTCTTGTTTGAGAAGCGCTAATGTACTCGATTTTCGCGCGACTTGCATACGCCGCCCATGCCTCTAGTCCCTCTCGGCATAGGGGTTCCTGGTGGATTTGTACTGGATGCGCAGCGGCGTGCCCTGGAGCTTGAAGACCTCCATGAAGGTGTGCTCGAGGTAGCGTGTGTACGAGGCCGGCACGCGATCGAGGGCATTGCCGTGGATGACGATGACGGGCGGATTGCTGCCGCCCTGGTGCGCATAGCGCAGCTTTGGACGGGAAAGCCCGTGCCGCGGTGGCTGCTGCTTCTGGACGGCGTCGAGCAGCACCCGGGTGAGCTTCGGCGTGGCCAGCTTGGTCATGGCGGCCGTCCAGGCCTTGTCCACCGATCCGAGCAGACCGGCGATTCCCTGCCCCTGAAGCGCGGAGATGTAGTGCAGCCGGGCAAATCCAAGGAAGTTGAGCTTGCGGTTGATGTCCGCCTTGACGCGGTCGCGGCGGTATTCATCGACGGCATCCCACTTGTTGACCGCGATCACCAGCGCGCGGCCGGCCTCCACGCAGAAGCCGGCGATATGGGCGTCCTGGTCGGAGATGTCCTGGCTGGCGTCCACCATCAGCACGACCACGTTGGCGCGCTCGACCGCCTGCAGCGTCTTGATCACCGAGAACTTCTCGACGGCCTCGAACACGCGCCCCTTGCGCCGCAGGCCGGCCGTGTCGATCAGCGTGTAGTGCTTGCCGTTGCGCTCGAAGGGCACTTCGATGGCATCGCGCGTGGTGCCCGGCATGTCGAAGGCGATCACGCGCTCCTCACCGAGCAGCGTGTTGATGAGCGTGCTCTTGCCGACATTCGGACGCCCTGCGATCGCCACGCGCGGGCCTTCTCCTGCGACGCTGTCCTCGGCGTCCGCGGCGAAGGGCTCGAGCACGAAATCCATCAGCTCGCGCACCCCGTCGCCGTGTGCGGCCGAGATGACGCGCGGCTCGCCGCAGGCGAGTTCGAAGAATTCCGCCGCCACGATTTCGCGCCGCATGCCTTCCGCCTTGTTCACCACGAGGTGGACGGGCCGATCGGTACGGCGCAGGCGATTGGCGATGGCGAGGTCCTGGGGCGTCAGTCCGGCACGCCCGTCCACGACGAACAGCAGCACGTCCGCTTCCGCGATCGCGGCCTCGGCCTGGCGCGCCATCTCGTGGACGATGCCGTCCTTGGCGGTGGGCTCGAAACCGCCGGTGTCGACGACGAGGAAGCTCTTGTCGCCGACATGGCTCTGGCCGTAATGACGGTCGCGCGTAAGGCCCGGCATGTCGGCGACGAGCGCGTCGCGCGACTTGGTGAGCCGGTTGAACAGCGTGCTCTTGCCGACGTTCGGGCGGCCGACGATGACGAGGGTGGGTTTCAATTCAACGATCCGGGAAGAAGGGCGGTCGGTCCGTCACTCGACGGCGAGCGCGTAGAGCCCGCCGTTGCGCGTCTGGACCAGGAAGCCGCCCGGAATGCGCTGCGGATCCGCGACGATGGCGCTGCCGTCGGTGGCGGTGCGTCCGGCGAACACGCCGTCCGTCCGGCGCAGCAGATGCACGTAGCCCTGGACGTCGCCGACGACGACACGGCTGCCGAAGGCGAGCGGACGCGACAGGCCCCGCAGGGAAAGCTTGTCCTGCTTCCACAGGCTGCTGCCCGTCTCGCGGTCGAATGCCAGCACGTTGCCCTTGTCGTCGCTGACGTAAAGGCCGCGATCGTCGATGTCGATGCCTGACCGGCTAGATACTTCCTTCGCCCACATCGCCGAACCGCCCGACATGTCGAAACACGCGACGCGACCCTGGAAGGCAGCGGCACAGGCCTGCCGTCCGCTGATGACGGGCAGGCTCGTGATGTCCGCGATGCGCTCGAGCTCGGTCGAGCCTTTCGGCAGGGCCACCGTCCCTTCCCAAAGCGCAGCGCCGTTGCCGCTGTTGACGAGAACCAGCTTGCCGCCCGGGAAGCCGGCGAATACCACGCCGCCACCCAGCACGGCGCCCACGTTGGTCCTCAGCGTCAGGGCCGGCGTGCTGCGCTGATAGACCCAGCGGCGGCGTCCGTCCGTCTCGTCGAAGGCGAAGATGCGGGAATCGCCGGAGCGCACGACCACCAGGCCGTCCGCCACCGAAGGCGCAGCGAGGATGTCCGAGGAGGTGCGCGACTTCCAGATCTCCTTGCCGGTTGCCGCGTCGAAGGCCAGCACGTCGCCCTTCAGCGTGCCGACCACCACCGTCTTGGCGTCCGCGCCAACGCCGCCGGACAATGGCTGCCCGGCGGACACGCGCCAGACCTGCTTGCCGTCCTCGATACGCACGAGCGAGCCGTCCTTGGCGGCGGCAAATACCGCGTTGCCGACCACGGCCGGCGTAAAGGTGAATTCGCCGGCGTTGCCGACGTTGGCCTGCCACATCACGCGCAGTTGCGCGGTAGCCTCGATCGGCGTCAGTTCAGCCATCTGGACCTTTGGCTTGGCCGACGAAAACGGGTTGACCTTGTCGACCGCGTCGCCGATCGTCGAGCAGCCCGCCAGCGCGAGCGTGAGCAGCAGCAGGCCGCGGAGCTTCATTTGGCGGCCCCGAGGGACTCGGCCTTCGCCTGCAGGATTTCGCGATACGGCTGCAACTGCCCGCCGCCGCTGCGCGCCAGCTCGTCGATCTTCTTCAGCGCCGACTGGTACGCGGTCTTGGCGTCGGCCGGCTTGCCCTGGGCGGCGAAGATATCGCCGCGGACTTCGTCGAAGCGCGGCGCGAGCGCGGCGGCCGGCTCCTTCGACAATTGCTTGAGCGCCTCGTCGTAGGCCTTGTCGTCGAGGGCCGCTGCGGCCAGGCGCAGCCGGGCCAGGTCTCGCGACACGTCGTCCTTGGCGTTTTCGGCCGCCCAGGCCAGCTGGGCACGGGCGGTCTTGGCGTCGCCGCCGTCCGCCTGCACGCGAGCCGACATCAGGGCTGCCATGCCTGCGTAGGTGGTGCCCGAGTACTTGTCGATCAATTCACCGGCGACATCGCGAACGCGCTTGGCGTCTCCGACGGCTGCGGCCTGCTGCAGATTGAGGTAGAGCCCCGAGGCCTCGGCGGCCTGCTTGCGCTGCCAGCCGTTCCAGCCCTGCCAAGCGAGCACGACCACTGCCACCGCGACAACCACGGCGGTGACGAGGTTGCCGTACATCTTCCACCAGGTCTTCAGCTCGTCGAGCTGTTCCTGTTCCTGCAGGTCATAAGCTGCCATCGTCGTCGTCCCATTCGTAAAGCCAAGCGCCGACTGCGTCGGCGAGTTCATCGAAGTCGACCCGGCGCTGCTCCGCCTGGTCGCGCAAAGGTTTCAAGGTCACCTGGCTGGCCGCCGCCTCGTCTTCGCCGACGATCGCCGCCAGCATTGCCCCGGAAGCATCGGCCTTCTTCATCTGCGATTTGAAGCTGCCGCCGCCGCAATGGAAGTGCACGGCGAACCCGGCATCGCGCAGCCTTTCAGCCGCGCGGAAGGCCAGGCTGTCGGCGCGCTCGCCCTGATGCACGACGTACACGTCGGGCGCCGGCGCCGTGTGCTTGTTGCCCTGATCGCGCCAGAGCGCGAGCAGGCGCTCGATACCCATGGCAAAACCGCAGGCAGGCGCGGACTTGCCGCCGAGCTGGCCGACGAGGCCGTCGTAGCGGCCACCGGCGCACACCGTGCCCTGGGCGCCGAGCTCGTCGGTGACCCACTCGAACACCGTGAGGTTGTAGTAATCGAGCCCGCGCACCAGTCGCGGGTTGATGCGGCTCGGGATGCCGGCGTCGCGCAGCAGCGCCTGCACGCCCTCGAAATGCTTGAGCGATTCCTCGCCGAGGAAGTCGATGAGTTTCGGTGCGCCTTCGACGATCTCCTGCATGTGCGGGTTCTTGGTGTCGAGGATGCGCAGCGGATTGGTGTGCAGACGACGCTGGGCGTCCGCGTCGAGCTTGTCGGCATGCCGGCCGAGGTAGGCGATCAGTTCCTCGCGATGACGGGCGCGCTCTTCCGGCTGGCCGAGCGAATTCAGCTCGAGTCGGATGCCGGTGAGGCCGAGGTCGTCCCACAGGCGCGCGCACATCACGATCTGCTCGGCGTCGATGTCGGGCCCGGGCAGACCCAGCGCCTCGACGCCGACCTGGTGGAACTGCCGGTAGCGGCCCTTCTGCGGCCTTTCATGGCGGAACATCGGTCCCATGTACCAGAGCCGCTTGGGGCCGTCGTAGAGCAGGTTGTTCTGCAGCACGGCGCGCACGCAGGATGCGGTGCCTTCCGGGCGCAGCGTGAGCTGCTCGCCGTTGAGACTGTCGGTGAAGGAGTACATCTCCTTCTCCACGATGTCGGTGACTTCCCCGATGGCGCGCGCGAACAGCGGCGTCGGCTCGACCATCGGCATGCGGATCGGACGGTAGCCGTAGGCGCGCAGCCAATCGCGCACCTGTTCCTCGAACTGTTCCCACAGCTCGGCTTCGGGGGGCAGGATGTCGTTCATCCCGCGGATGGCTTGCAGTATCTGGCTCATGAGGATGCCTTCGCCGGGCCGTCCCAAGAAGGCATGCGCTCCCCCGTGGGGGGCAGCGAGCCGTCGTTGCGAGCGTGGGGGGCCACTTCTCGCGCAGGGTACTTGCGCGCAACGTAATCGTCGATGATGTTCTTGAATTCGGCGGCGATGTTCTCGCCGCGCAAGGTGGTGATGCGCTCGCCGTCGGCGTACACCGGCGCGACCGGCTCTTCGCCATTGCCGGGCAGCGAGATGCCGAGGCTGGCATGCTTGCTCTCGCCCGGCCCGTTCACCACGCAGCCCATGACGGCCAGCGTCATGTTCTCGACGCCGATGCGCGCCAGCTGCCACTCCGGCATCCGGCCGCGCACGTATTCCTGGATGTCCTGCGCCAGTTCCTGGAAAGTCGTGCTCGTCGTGCGGCCGCAGCCGGGGCAGGCGGCCACCAGCGGAACGAACGCGCGCAGCCCCATGGTCTGCAGGATCTCCTGCGCCACGATCACTTCCCGGGTACGGTCGCCGTTCGGCTCGGGCGTCAGCGAGACGCGGATGGTGTCGCCGATGCCTTCCTGCAGCAGCACGGCAAGCGCCGCGGTCGAGGCGACGATGCCCTTGCTGCCCATGCCGGCCTCGGTGAGGCCAAGGTGCAAGGCGTAGTCGCAACGCGCGGCAAGATCACGATAGACGGCGATGAGGTCCTGGACGCCGGACATCTTGCAGGAGAGCACGATGGCGTCGCCGGACAGTCCGAGTTCCTCGGCGCGCGCCGCGGATTCCAGCGCGGAGGTCACCATTGCCTCGTGCATGATGCCGCGCGCATCCTTGGGCTCGGCGCGCTTTGCATTGTCGTCCATGATGCGCGCCAGCAAGGCCTGGTCGAGGCTGCCCCAGTTCACGCCGATGCGCACCGCCTTGCCGTGGCGACAGGCGATGTCGATGATCTCGGCGAACTGCTCGTCGCGTCGCGCGCCCTTGCCCACGTTGCCCGGATTGATGCGCAGCTTCGCCAACGCTTCGGCGCAGGCCGGCACTTCGGCGAGCAGCTTGTGGCCGTTGAAATGGAAATCGCCGACCAGCGGCACGTCGATGTTCATGGAGGCCAGCCGGTCCCGGATCTGCGGCACGGCGGCCGCGGCCTCGCGCGTGTTCACGGTGAGGCGGACGATCTCGGAGCCGGCGCGCGCGAGTTCGGCGCACTGCATGGCGGTAGCGAAGACGTCGGCCGTATCGGTGTTGGTCATCGACTGGACGACGACCGGCGCGCCGCCGCCGACGGCGACGCGGCCGACCATGACACGGCGGCTGCCGCGGCGCGGCAGCGGGCCGGCCGGGAGGTTCTTCGTTTCGGCCATTACTCGAGCGTCAGGCGCGCCACTTCGGCGCGGGTGTAGGGCTTGAGGTCGATCTGGCGGTCGTCGTATTGCAGTTCGACCTTGGCGGCATTGCCGATCACGATCTGGAACGGAGGCTTGCCGGAAACCGCCTGCCGAGTGCCCGGGGCGTTCTCCGCCGAAAAGATGACCTTCTGGCTGGCATCGGTCACTTCGACCCAGGACTTGTCCTGGAAGACGAACACGAGTTGATGCAGGTCGGCCGGCGTGACCGCGGCCGACCCGGGCGCGGGGGGCTGCCCCGGCGCCGCCGCAGGCGTGGATTCGACCCGGATATCGGGCGCCTGCATCGTGGTGGTATTGGCGGGCGGCGGGGCCGCCGGCGCGGAGGGCTTCACGGCGGCAGGTTCGCCCGGCGTGCCCAGGTAATGCCAGGCACCGAGCGCGACCGCAAACACCGCGAGCGCAACGGAACCGAAAAGCATGGGCCGCGAAGAGCGGCTGCCCGCCGCGACCGGCGTGGCCGCGACGCCCATGTTCTGCGGCTCGCGCACGTCGGCGGGCGCCACCGGCATTTGCACGTCCAGCATGGCCAGCAGCGGGTTCGGGTCGAGCTTCAGCAGCTTGGCGTACCCGCGCACGAAACCGCGCCGGAAAGTGGCGCCGGGGGGCAATGCCGTGTAGTCGTCGGCCTCGAGCGCCTCGATCTGGCGCGGGCTGAACTTGAGCGATTGGGCCACTTCGAAGACGCTCAGCTTTCTCGCTTCGCGCGCTTCGCGCAGGAAGCTTCCCGGCAGGGGCGGCGGCTCCTCCGGCGGCAGCGCCATTTCCTCGGCCGCGATCGCCTCGTCGACCGCCTCGGACGCGGGGGCGTTCTCCTCGTCGTGCATTTCGTTCGCTTCGCTCGGTTCGTTCACTCGTACTGCCCCTGCATGAGTTTCTGGTACTCGGTGGAGCCCTGGAACTTGCGGCGCAGCTGCGAAGCATACCGCGCCTCGGCCTCGCGATCGCCGATCTTGCGTTCGACGCGCAGGGCCAGCCAGGTCGCCGGGGCGCTCGGTTCGGCGACCTTGTTCAACTCGCTCAGCGAACTGCGGGCCTCGTAGTAGCGGCCTTTCCGGTAGAGGACTTCCGAAAGCCAGTAGCGCGCATCCGCGTTGTTCGGATCGACCCGCAGCGCCTTGGAGAGGAAGTCCTCCGCCGCGGCATCGTCCTGCATCTTGACGTAGCAGACGCCGAGCGCCGTCATGGCCTTCGCCGGCGTGGTGTAGAGCGGGTTCTTGATGGCCGCCATGAAGTGCGGCACGGATTGCCGGGCGCGATCGGTCTGGCACAGGAACCAGCCGAAGTTGTTGTTGATCTCGGGATCGTTGGGCGCGAGCCGCAGGGCGTGCCGGAATTCCTCCTCGGCGGCGGCGTTCTCGCGCAGGTTCATGTTAACGAGCGCCAGCAGGTTGTACGCCGGCGCGTAATTGGAATCGGCACTGATCGCGATGCGCGCTTCCTCCTGCGCGACCCCGAAACGCCCTGCCTCGAGATAGAGCGCGCCGAGCTCGGTATGGACCTTGGCGCGCTGCTGCGTCTCGCTGGTCGTCGTCTGCTGCGACACCGCCTGCTCCGCGTTGCCCTGACTCGCCGGCGTGGTGACGCAACCGGCGACCAGCAGCACGGCAAGGCTCGCGAGGATCTTTCTCATGCGGCTTTCTCCACCGGGCCGCGCGCCAGATTGACGACGCGGCGGGTCTTGTCGCGCACCTGGCCGGCCAACTGCCCGCAGGCCGCGTCGATGTCGTCGCCGCGGGTCTTGCGGACCGTCGCGACGCGGCCGGCGTCGAGCAGAATCTGCTGGAAGTGGCGGATGCGCTCGGGACGCGAACGCTTGAAGCCGGAGTGCGGGAACGGGTTGAATGGAATCAGGTTGAACTTGGACGGCACGCTGCGCGTGAGTTGCAGCAGTGCGCGCGCGTGAGCGTCGCTGTCGTTGACACCGTCGATCATCACGTACTCGAAGGTGATGAAGTCGCGCGGCGACTTTTCCAGGTAGCGCCGGCAAGCCGCCATCAGTTCGGCCAGCGGGTACTTGCGGTTGAGCGGCACAAGCCGGTCGCGCAAGGCGTCGTCGGGCGCATGCAGCGAAACCGCCAGCGCGACGGGCACGGTATCGCCGAGGCGGTCGATGGCGGGAACGATGCCCGAGGTCGAAACCGTCACGCGGCGACGCGAAAGCCCGTAGGCGTTGTCGTCCAGCATCAGGCGCAGCGCATGCACGACGTTGTCGAAGTTGGCCAGCGGCTCGCCCATGCCCATCAGCACGACGTTGCTGATGGCGCGGTCCTCTTTCGTCTTGGCGCCCAGCGCACGGTTGGCCTGCCACAGTTGCCCGATGATCTCGGCCGTGGTGAGGTTGCGATTGAAGCCCTGCTTGCCGGTGGAGCAGAACGCGCAGTCGAGCGCGCAGCCTGCCTGCGTGGAAATGCACAGCGTGCCGCGGTCATCCTCGGGAATGAACACCGACTCGACCGCATTGCCGTTGCCGACGTCGAAAAGGAACTTGCGCGTGCCGTCGTCGGACAGGCGGTCGCTGATCAGCGGCGGCGGCGCGACGGCCGCCGTCTGTTCCAGCTTCTCGCGCAGGCTCTTGGCGATGTCCGTCATGGCGGCGAACCGGTCCTGCCCGAACTGATGCACCCAGTGCAGCACCTGGCGCGCGCGGAAGGGCTTCTCGCCCTGCTGCGCGAACCAGGCCGTCAGGCCGTCGGCATCGAAATCGAGGAGGTTCACCGCCATGGCGAAGGATCAACGGCCGGCGAAGACGTTGAGCGCCGGGAAGAAGTAGGCGATCTCGATCGCGGCGGTCTCAGGGGCGTCGGAGCCATGCACGGCGTTGGCGTCGATGCTCTCGGCGAAGTCAGCGCGGATGGTGCCCTTGTCGGCCTTCTTCGGATCGGTGGCACCCATCAGTTCGCGGTTCTTGGCGATCGCGTTCTCGCCTTCCAGCACCTGGATCATCACCGGACCGGAGGTCATGAACTTGACCAGGTCGTTGAAGAAGGGACGGCCCTGGTGCACCGCATAGAAGCCGGCGGCCTCACGCTCGGACAGGAAAGCCATGCGAGCGGCGACGATCTTGAGACCGGCGTTCTCGAAACGGGCATAGATCTGGCCGATCACATTCTTGGCCACGGCATCGGGTTTGACGATCGACAGGGTGCGTTCAACAGCCATCAGATTCTCCAGCGGAAAGTTAAGCGAAAACGTATAACTTGTTATTTTATCGCAGTTCCTGTCCCCAAACGGTCCCGCCGCCGCCGCCAAAAGGAAAAAAGCCCGGCACCAGGGCCGGGCTTTTCTGCGGAGTGTCCGCCGCTACATCATGCCGAGATAGCGCGGGAACCAGATCGACATCTCGGGCCAATAGGTGACCGCCACGAGGAAGGCCAGCATGGACAGCAGCCAGGGCCACACCGCCACGGTCAAGTCGGTGATGCCCATCTTGGTGATCCCCGAGGCCACGTACAGGTTCAAGCCCACGGGCGGGTGGCACATGCCGACCTCCATGTTCACCACCATGATGATGCCGAAGTGCACCGGATCGATGCCCAGTTTGATGGCGATGGGGAACAGGATGGGCGCGAAGATCAGCACGATCGACGACGGCTCCATGAAGTTGCCGGCCACCAGCAGCAGCACGTTCACCGCAAGCAGGAAGGCCACCACGCCCAGGCCCTTGCCCAGCATCCAGTCCGCCAGCGCCTGGGGGATGTTCTCGTTGGTGAGGATGAAGGAGAACATCACGGCGTTGGTGATGATGTAGAGCAGCATCGCGCTCATGTTGGCCGAATTCAGCAGCACCTTCGGCACATCCTTGAGGCTCATGTCGCGGTAGACGAAGACTGCGACGAAGAAGGCATACATGGCGCTCATGGCCGCAGCCTCGGTCGGAGTGAAGAGGCCGGTGTAGATGCCGCCCATGACGATGACGATCAGCAACAGACCCCACATGGAATCCCGGAAGGCCTTGAGGCGTTGCTTGAACGTCGCCTTCGGCTGCCGCGGATAGTCGAACTTGCGGGCGCGATACCAGGTGACGCCGCCCAGCACGCAGGCCAGCACGATGCCCGGCACCACGCCCGCCATGAACAGGGCGCCGACCGAAGTATTCGTCGCGACCGAGTACATGACCATGACGATCGACGGCGGGATCAGGATGCCCAGAGCGCCCGAGGTGGTAATGACGCCCGCGCCGAAGCGGTTGGGGAAGCCGGCCTTCACCATCGCCGGCAGCAGGATGGAGCCGATCGCCACCACGGTTGCCGGCGACGAGCCGGACACCGCGGCGAACAGCGCACAGGCCATGACGCCGGCAAGGCCGAAGCCGCCGTACCAGTGGCCGACCATCGACGAGGCGAAGTTGATCATGCGCCGCGCCACGCCGCCGTGGGTGAGGAAGTTGCCAGCCAGGATGAAGAACGGGATCGCCATGATCTCGAACTTCTCGATGCCGGTGAACAACTTGAGCGCCACCGACTCGAGCGGCACCTGGGTCATGGTGAACAGGAAGGTGAGGACGGTCAGGCCGAGGGAAATCGAGATCGGCATGCCCGTCAGCATGAGCGCCACCAGCAGACCAAAGATGATCGCGGCGTTCATTTCGACTTCTCCTCGTCGTCGGCGCCGAGCTGCTTATGCTTGAGATCGTGCATGTGCAGGTTGTCATTCATGTCGTAGGGATTGACGTCGGCCGGCATGTTTTCTTCTTCGATCCCTTCGACGTGGCCGTGATCGTGATGAGGCAGTTCGCCGGTTCTGAGGAAGGAGACGGTGACCTGAAGGAAGCGGAAGCACATCAGGCTGGAGCCGAGCGGGACGGCGCTATAGACCATCCAGGTCGGCCATTCCAGGTCCGGCGTGGTAGGCCCCTCCGGAATGTCGCCGACGTCCATGCCGAACAGCGTCAGGAAGTAGTGATGGGCGCCGTTCTCCCACACGAAGCTGGCGCCCAGTACGGCGATGATGCCGGTGAACAGGGCGCCGGCCGAGAGGCCGAAGACGATGAACTTGCCCCGCAACCTGTCGTCGAGCTGGTTGATCAGCACATCGACGCCAACGTGGATGCCGGTGCGCACGCCGTAGGCGGCACCGAACTTCGCCATCCAGACGAACATGATGATGCACAACTCTTGCGCCCAGCTGAAGTTCAGGCTCAGGAGCCAGTCCTGGATCAGCGGGATGTTCGCCGATGCGGCATAGCGGTGAATGACGGCGACGAAAATAATCAGCGTCGCGCCGCCGATGAGGAAGGCGATCAGCCACTCCTCTAGATGGTCTAGAAACTTCATCTGGGATTTCCCCTCGTGCGATGGATCAAGGCCGCGGCGTCCGGCGCCGCGGCCCTGTGCAGGTCTGCCGCGATCCGCTTACAACTTGTTCGGATCGAAATCGGTCGCCTTGTGGATCTTCTGGATCAGATCCTTGCCGACGCGGGACTCCATCTTCTGATGCACGGGCACCAGGGCCTTCTTGAAGGCCAGACGCTCTTCCTTGGTCGGCGCATACACCGTGGTCTTGCCGCTCTTCTTCACGGCTTCAAGCGCATTGTCGTTCTCGACCTTGGCGATCTGGTTGGCGTAGCGCGTCGCCTGCTCCATGGCGTCCTCGAGCTGCTTGCGAACGTCGCCGGGCAGGCCGTCCCAGAACTTCTTGTTTACGATCACCGCATAGCCGAGGTAGCCGTGCTCGGTGAGTGTCAGGTACTTCTGCACCTCGTGCATCTTCTGGGTGTAGAGGTTGGAGATCGGGTTCTCGGTGCCATCCACCACGCCGGTCTGCAAGGCCTGGTACACCTCGCCGAAGCCGATGACCTGCGGCAAGGCGCCAAGGGCACGCATCTGTTCCTCGAGCACCTTGGAGGACTGGATGCGCATCTTCTTGCCCTTGAGATCCGCCGGCGTCTTGATCGGCGTGTTGGCGGAGAAGGACTTGAAGCCGTTGTCCCAGAACGCCAGACCCTTGATGCCCTTCGGCTCCAGCTTGGCCAGCAGCTCCTTGCCGACGTCGCCCTGCGTCACCTTGTGCAGATCCTTGTAGTCGTCGAACATGAACGGCAGGTCGAAAACCTCGAACTCCTTGACGCCGAGCGGACCGAACTTCGCCAGCGACGGCGCCAGCATCTGCACGGCGCCGAGCTGGAGCGCCTCCATTTCTTCCTTGTCCTTGTAGAGGGTCGAGTTGGCGTAGACCTCGACCTTGACGCGGCCCTTGGTCAGCTCTTCGGCCTTCTTCTTGAAGAACTCGGCGGCTAGGCCTTTCGGCGTGTCGTGGGCCACGACATGGCTGAATTTGATGACGATCGGTTGCTGGGCAAAGGCGGCCAGCGAAAACGCCGCGGCGGCAAGGCCGACGACCAGGTTACGGATTTTCATGGTTCTCCTCCTATTGGGATCCCGTCGAGGGGTGCCGCGATTCTTGCCGGGCCGCGAAACGCGCGCCATTGTGGATTTCCGCAGATCGGCCGCGTTACCATCGCGCCATGCGATTCGACCCTCTTCCGGATGGCGGCAAGTCGCCGGCGGCGCCCAACTGGTTGTGGCTGCTGCCGCGCCTGGCGTTCGTTCTGTTCGTCGGCGTCGTCGGCGCCCTGCTCTGGCTCTACGATCGCGCGGAAAAGGAGGAGCAGCGTTCGATCCTGATCAATGACGTGCTGACGCTCGAGCAGGATCTGCGCTTCCAGCTGACGCGCAATGAAGAGGTCCTCGGCCGCATCGGCCCCCGGGAAGCGGCCGACCCCGCGGTGTTCGAGGCCCATGCCCGCACCCTGCTCGGCAGCGGCGCCGGCTTGCGCCGCATTGTCTGGCTGGGCCCCGACGACAAGGTCGCCCGCGTGTTCCCCGGTTACTTAGACGCCTCCTCCGTCGGCGAAGGCGCCAGCCCGGTGCCATCTCCGGAAACGCTGCGCCTGGCGAAGTCGCTCGGAAATGCGACCTATAGCCCCGCCTATCCGGTCATCGACAACGACTGGCAATTCGAGGTTCACGTGCCAGTTTTTCGGGATGGCCGTCTTGCCGGGGTCACCGTCGGGGTCTATTCGATCCGGCGCATCCTCGACGAAGCGATCCCCTGGTGGCTGGCCGAGCGCTACCGGGTCAGCGTCGTCGATACGGCCGGCGTCCACCTCGGCGACCGCTCCAAGGTCGAGGCGGCCGAAGACGCCAGCGACTACGAAATCCCCTTCGATCCGCCGGGTCACGGCCTCTCGCTGCATACCGTCCCCTACCGGACGCCCGCGCCGCTGGCGGGACGGCTTCTCGGTGCGGCGCTCATCCTGCTCGCCGTCATCGTGCTTTGGAGCCTTTGGGCGCTGCGCCGGCACGTCCAGCACCGTCACGTCGCCGAGGCTGCCTTGCGCAACGAGCACGCGTTCCGCAAGGCAATGGAGGATTCGCTTCAGACCGGCATGCGGGCGCGCGACCTAACCGGCCGCATCACCTACGTGAACCCGGCCTTCTGCCGCATGGTGGGCTGGTCGGCGGGGGAGTTGGTGGGCCGCTCGCCGCCCATGCCCTATTGGGCGGACGAGTACTTCGACGAGACGCGCGACCTGCATGATCGCATCCTGGCCGGCGAGGGACCGGACGAGGTCTTCGAACTCAAGTTCAAACGGCGCAACGGCGAGATATTCGACGTGCTGATCCACGAAGCGCCCTTGATCGATGCCGACGGCAGGCAAACGGGCTGGATGGGATCCCTGATCGACGTCACCGAGCGCAAGCACGCGGAAGAACTCGCTCGCCAGCAGCAGGAAAGGCTCCAGGCAACGGCGCGGCTGGTCGCCATGGGCGAGATGGCGTCCAGCCTCGCGCACGAACTGAACCAGCCGCTGGCCGCCATCGCGAGCTACAACGCGGGCTGCATCAACCTGATCGAGTCGGGTACCGGCAACGTCGACGAGATCAAGTCGGCGCTGTTGAAAAGCGCCAACCAGGCACAGCGGGCAGGACGCATCATCCACCGGATCTACGATTTCGTCCGGCGTTCGGAGCGCAAGTCGGAGCCCTGCGACCTGGAGGCCATCGTCGAGGAGGCGCTTGGGCTGGTGGATGCCGATGCACGGCGCGCCGGCGTCCGGATCAGCGTCGCCATGGGCCGCTTGCCTGCCGTGCAGGGAGACCGCGTCCTCATCGTCCAGACGCTGCTGAACCTGGTGCGCAACGGCATCGACGCGATGGCGGATACGCCCACGGAGCAGCGCACGCTGACGATCGCCGCCGAAGCGGACGGCGCGGGACTGCGCATCGACATCGCGGATCGGGGCTGCGGCATTTCGCCCGAGTCCGCCAAGCGGCTGTTCGACCCCTTCTACACGACGAAGGCGGACGGCATGGGCATCGGGCTCAACATCTGCCGCTCCGTGATCGAGGCCCACCGCGGGCGGCTCTGGTTCGACGCCAATCCGGGCGGTGGTAGTATTTTCCACATCCAGTTTCCGAGACCCATCCCATGAGCATCGTTCACCTCGTGGACGACGATGAAGCAATACGCGATGCATTGGGCTGGCTGCTCCGCTCCCGCGGGATCGCGTCTCGAGCCTGGGAATCTGCCGAAGCGTTTCTCGGCGACTACCGAGAAGATATGCGCGGTTGCCTTGTCCTGGACATCCGGATGGGCTCCATGGGCGGGCCTGAACTGTTCGCCCATCTTCGTGCGCGCGGCTGCCGCATGCCGGCGATATTCCTGACCGGGCACGGGGACGTACCGCAGGCCGTGGATGCAATCAAGAAGGGGGCCTTCGACTTCATCGAGAAGCCCTTCAACGACAATGAACTGGTGGACCGCGTCGTCTCTGCGCTGCGGGCCGACGCTGAGCATGTGTCCGCGTCCGCCGCCGCGGCCGGCATCGAAGCTCGCCTCGCGCTACTTACGACACGCGAACGCGAAGTGATGGAGCGCATCCTGGCAGGCAAGTTCAACAAGGTCATCGCTGACGAACTCAACATCGCCATGCGCACCGTCGAAGTCCACCGTTCGCGGGTATTCGAGAAAATGGGCGTCAGGTCCGCGGTCGACCTCGCCCAGATCCTTGCGCAATTGCCGCCGAAAGCCGATCAGGCCGCGTCCTGAACCGCCTCGACGAACACCTTGCCTGCCTTGCGGAAGATGCGCCATGAACCGAACACCGCGTCGGGGTGACGATCGGGCGCGGCGTTAAGCAGTTGGCGCAGGAGTTCGCGCAGCCGTTCCTCGCTCGGGATCCCGATCTGCCGGCGCTGGAGCAGGTAGCGTAGGACATTTCGGGCGCGCGGTTCGCTCAGGGCTCTCAACGTCGAAATATCGAGCGGGAAATCCGCCGGCCGAGCGGCGAGGTCGGTCGCCGCCAGGTCGTCCAGCAGGTCTCTGGCCTCGCCGAACCGGCGCGCGGCCGCTGCAAGGTTGGCTGAAGCGCCGGGAAAGCGCGCATCGAGACCAGCGAGGACTTCGTGGCGAAGATGATTGCGCGCAAAGCGGGTGTCTGCGTTGCTTTCATCCTCTATCCAGGAAAGCCCCTGTTCCGAAGCGTGTGCCAGCAAGTCGCGGCGCGCGATGTCGAGCAGAGGACGCAGCAGACGCCCATTGTTCTCCGCCATGGCGGCTGCACCCGCCAAGCCCGTCCCGCGCAGAAGGTTGAAAAGCAGCGTTTCGGACTGGTCGTCGCGATGATGCGCCAGCGCGATCCAGTCCGCCGGCGTGGCGGCGAACGCTTGATGGCGCGCCCGCCGCGCCGCAGCTTCCAGGCCATCGCGGGAGCCGCGTTCCACCGTTACCCGGGTGACAATCAGCGGGATCTGCCATTCTTCGCAAAGATGCCGGCAATGGGCTTCCCATCGATCGGCATTGGGACTCAGGCCATGATTGACATGAAGGCAGGACAGAAGGATATGGCGGCCGGGCGCAGTCCTGCGCAGGCAGTCCAACAGCACGACGGAGTCGATGCCACCGGATAATCCGAGGACGACGGCCTGTCCCGGACGGACATGGCGGTCGAGGCTGCCCTCGACCGCAGCAGCAGGTTCAGTGCACCTGCTCTTTGAACTTTCCATAGCCCATCAGGCGCTCGAAGCGGCGCTCGATGAGTTCCTCGTGCGAAAGCCCCGATACCTGCTTGAGGGCCTCCTGCAGCGCCTTCTTCAGGGCCAGCGCCGCGGCGCGATGATCGCGATGCGCACCACCAAGCGGTTCGTTCACGATTCGGTCCAGCAGTCCGAGCGACTTGAGCCGTGTCGCTGTGATCCCCATCGTTTCTGCCGCCTCCGCCGCCTTCTCGGCGCTCTTCCAGAGAATCGAGGCACAGCCCTCGGGCGAGATCACCGAGTAGGTGGAGTACTGCATCATCATGATCGCGTCGCCGACGGCAATGGCGAGAGCTCCGCCGGAACCGCCCTCGCCGATGATCGTCGCAATAAGGGGAACCTTCAGCTCGGCCATCAAGTAAAGGTTGTGGCCGATCGCTTCCGATTGGCCGCGCTCTTCCGCGTCGATGCCTGGGTACGCGCCCGGTGTATCGACGAAGGTGAACACGGGCATGCCGAACTTCTCCGCCAGCCTCATCAGTCGCATTGCCTTGCGATAGCCCTCGGGCCGCGGCATGCCGAAGTTCCGGTGAATCTTTTCCTTGGTGTCACGGCCCTTCTGATGGCCGATCACCATGCACGACTGGCCGTTGAAGCGCGCCAATCCGCCGACGATCGCGTGGTCGTCTGCAAAGGCGCGATCGCCGTGGAGTTCCTCGAAGTCGGTGAAGATGTGTTCGATGTAATCGAACGTGTACGGACGCTGCGGATGGCGCGCAACTTGCGCGATCTGCCAAGGCGTCAGTTTCGCGTAGATGTCCTTAGTCAGCGCCTGGCTCTTGACCTCTAGGCGACTGATCTCTTCCGAAATGTCCACCGCGGAGTCGTCCTGCACGAACCGCAACTGTTCGATCTTGTTTTCGAGTTCCGCGATCGGTTGCTCGAAATCCAGGAAGGTAGTTTTCATGGGGGCGGATTTTAACAGCAGAAGCACGAGCCCTCGCCACGCCCGATGCAAGCCCATCCTTGAGCTAGCCGGAGGGGCGCGGACAATTCTCGCGGCGGAAACTCGGCGCGTGAAGCGTGGCGTGGCGGGTTTTGGTGTGGCAGAAACACAAACGCCCCTTGCGGGGCGTATGTGTATGGTTGGGAAGTCTGGCGCTGACCTACTTTCTCGCACGGAGTGTGCAATATCATCGG
>JBLNBJ010000189.1:0-29236 GCA_050259835.1 Ignavibacteria bacterium
ATGAGGCCGTCGATCAGCGGGATGACGATGGCCGCGCCGACGAGCTCGGCGCGGGAAAACAAGGCCTTGAAGGGCGCGACGATGCGCAGCGCCGTCGGCTCGCCGGGGTCCGTGCTCCACGGTATCTCGCGCACCTCGGTTTCCCTCGCCGGGCTGGCCTTGCCCTGGAGGCCCGCCTGGCCGATCGAGCTTGCCACGGCGTCGTCGCGGTACTTGGCCTGCAGCAGGATGCCCGGCGTCGCCAGGTTGAACAGCAGCGCGTTGTCCACCTCGTAGAACACCGCCATGCGGCCGGTGCCGGCTTCTCCGAGCCAGATCGGGACGACGAACACGCGGTAGAGCGGTCCGCCTTTGCCGTCCCGGTACCAGCCCGCTTCGCGCTGATCCGCCAAGGGAATGATGGGCAGGTCGAGCGCGGTGCCGAAGCTGAAGAGCTTCTCGCCGCTGGCCTTCTGGATCAGCAGGTAGGCGAAGCGGCGGGCGGTGCCCTGCACGGTCATGAAGGCGTCGAGGTTCACCACGCGCGTGCGGGGGTTCTCGAGCAGGCGCGTCACCTCGATGCGAACCTTGAAATCCCGCGCCTGAAGTTCCCAGTCGCGCTCGAGCTGCATCAGCCGAGTGCGGTAGAAGGCCGCGACGTCCTCGGCGCGTTCGCGCGACGACTTCTCGAGCGCGATCGAGTAGATCTTGAAGCTGCTCGAGCCGAGCAGCAGGATGAACAGGCTGATGCTCACGACCAGGCGGATGGCCGCCTGGCGCGTCATGGGGCGCCGGTGCGCCGTTTTCACTCGCGGCGTCCCGCCCATCGGTCGTCGATGATGCTCTCGATCGCCAGCGCCTGGGCCTTGGCATTGCCTTCGCTGGTCTTGTGGAAGAAGGCCTGCGTCTCTTTCAGTTGTGCCGTGCTGAATTTGCCATCGCGGCTGAAGGCGCGCGGGTACTTGCGCAGCGCGAGCACCAGCGACTGGTATTCCTCCTGGTCGGTGACGCCCAGCTTCTGAACGACCTCCTCGGGCTTGTGCGCGGCGATCCAGGCCAGAGACTTCTTCAGCATGCGCACCATCTTCGCCACCTTCTGCGGCGACTCGGCGATGACGTCGCGGCGCGTCTCCAGCGCGGCATGCAGGAAATTGGCGCCGGCGATGTGGCGCGTCGTCGCCGGATCGGCCAAATTGGCCAGGAAGAAGGCCTTGCCTTGGCGCGCCAGGCGCGAGGCGAAGGGCTCGTCGCCCATGACCGCGTCGGCGGTACCCGAGACCAGCAGCGACGATTGCTCGACCCAGCTTTGGCCGGCAGGCACGATGCGCACGGTTTCGAGGCTGACGCCGTCCGACTTCAGCAGCAGTTCGGCGAGTTGCTGCGAGGTGGTCTTGCTGTTCTTGGTGCTGGTATTCACGCCGACCACCTTGCCGCGCAGGTCGCCGATGCGCTTCACCTGGCCTTTCAGGCTGGCGCGCACCATGAGCACGAACAGGGGCGCATCGTCCACCGGCGCGATGCCGACGACGTCGCCGCCATTTGCCCGCAGCGACATGGCCGCCGGGAAGCCGGCCACGGCGAAGTCAGCATTGCGCGTGACGAGGTTGTTGAGGGCAACCCCGCCGCCGCCGGTAGGCAGTATTTGAAGCGTGACGCCCTCCTCGCGGTCGGCCCCGATGGCCGGGATCAGGTCTACGGGCAGGTAGGAAAGATTGCGCGGCCCCGGCGCGCTCACGACGATCTTCTCGAGCGGCTGGGCGTGCAGGTTCAGTGCGAGCAATGCGGTCAGGATGCCAGCGACCGTTCGCGTGCGATGGCTCATTTTTTTGTCTCCCCGTCTCCTCGTTCTTTTTCTGGGTCGAGGAGCGTAACTTGTAACGGCTTCCGCCATGCCCTGCCTTGATTGCAGTCAAGCCAGGCCGGGCGGGGCATTACGCACACATTCGTGGTGCGCGGCCGAAAGCATAGCATCGGGTCGGCGCAGCGCGAACGGGGTGGGGTTTGCCCGATGCATTGCCGGCCGGCATGGTCCCTGGGGCCCAGCCGGGAAACCTGCGACCGGCGGGCGCTGTCGGCATCCGGATGGACGTCCTCTCTCATGGACTATGGGGCGGCGTTGCCTTCGGACGGGCGACGCGGCGCGCCTATTGGACGGCCTTCGCCATCGGCATGCTGCCGGACCTGCTGTCGTTCGGACCGCACTTCGCCGAATCGGTCTGGAGCGCCGCGCAGGGCGGCGATTTCCGTCCGGCCAGCCCGGGTCGCGGCTATGCCGATATTCCTCCCTACGTCTTCGCAGCCTACGACGTGACCCATAGCCTGGTCGTGTTCCTCGCCGCCTTCCTGCTGGTATGGGGGTTGCGCCGCCGCCCGTACTGGCCGTTGGCAGCCTGGGGGCTGCATGTCGTCATGGACATCCCGACGCACAGCCTGCGCTTTTTCCCCACGCCGTTCCTGTGGCCATTTTTCGACGTCGCGATCGATGGCGTTCCCTGGGGGCTCCCGATCGTGTTCGTGCCGAACGTCATTCTGCTGGCGGCGGTCTACGCCTGGTACCTGAAGCGGGGGCGACATCGAAATGCCAGCTGATAACGCGGACATGGGAAAGGAAGCAGGCGACGGCCCGCGCACGGGCGCTGCGGCGCCCAAGTTGCGCATCATCGCCGGGGCCGCACTGCTGGCCGCGCTCACCGGCGCCGGCATCACGGCGCTCGATTATCCGTGGCAGATGAACGTCGCAAAGCGGGGGCGCGACGATGCGGGGCGCCGCGTCATGGTGTCGCTGGCACTGGCCGCGCGCCCGTCGTCGCCGGCGCCGCTGCCGACGGCGACGCCTGCGGCGCAAGGCAGCGCGGAAGCACCCAAAGCGGCGCCCGCGCCGAAGGCGGAACGAGCCGCGGCGCCGCGCCACGCCAGCCGCCGCCCGAAGCGAGCCATGCCGCCGCCCGCGCAAGCGGTGAGCGGGGATCGGCAGTACCAGCGCGAGGTGGCCGCGTGCGAGGCGGGCCTGGCGGGCCTGGTCTGCCGGGAAAAGCTGAAATGGCGGTTATGCCGCGATCGTTGGCAGACCGCCGGCCAGCCCGGTGCCGGGCCTTGCCGCGTAGGCGCCGGGGAGGAGGGCTGGCGCGCGGCCGGCGGCTGACATGGCGGGGGGGCCAGTGGTGGCGGTCGTGCTTGCGGCGGGGGCGGCCAAGGCATTGAGGGCATTCTTCGGCGCCATGCCGCAGTCGAGCGGTGCGGCCTTCGTGCTGCTCGATCCCTCGGACGGGTTGCGGCGACAGCCGGGTGAGCGCCTGCGCGCCGCGACGGGGCGCCAGGCGGTACGCGTGGCGCAACGCATCGAATTGGGGCCGGAACGCTTGCACCTGGTTCCCGGCCGACTTCGGGCCGCGCTCGCCGATGACGTCATCTATCCCGTCGGGCCCGCGCGCGGACAGGACGTGGACTTCTTCCTGTGCGCGCTGGCCGAGGAGCGGGAGGGGCGTGCCGTGGCCGTGTTGCTCGGTGATTGGAAAGTCGAAGCGACGCGCGGCATCGACGCCATCGAAGGGCACGCAGGCATTGTCGTCGCGGACAAGCTTGCGCTCGATGCCGTCAGCCTGCGGGCGCCGGCCGACGAACTGGGCGCACTGGTCGGGCGCCACATCCACCAACTGCCGGGCGACCGCCCGGCCCACCCGATGCCGGACGACATCGAGATGATTGCCGCCGCGGCATGGGGCGAGGATGCGCCGCCGGCCGGCGTGCTGGTCGACCGTCGCGGCGAGGTTCTCTACGTCTGGGGACGCACCGGCGCCTACCTCGAGCCGCCGTCGGGCCATGCGCGCTGGAACATCTACGCGATGGCGCGTCCCGCGCTGCGCGAGGCGCTGCTGGCGATGATGCCGGAGGCCTTCTTCGGCGGCGAGCGCATCGTCCGGCGTCTGTCGGTGGAGACGGATGATGCGATGAAATGCCTGGTGGATCTCATCGTGAAACCGCTCCCGGCTGCGGGCGGCTTCGCTTCGATCGGCTTTGGCGAAGCCGGTTGCAAGCGGTCGCGACATGCGCGGCGGGACCCCGCGTAGCGGGCCAGCTCATGCGCCCTGGTGGGGAACGAGATCCGTCGCGAAGCCGCGCAGGATCAGGGTGCGGATGGCGCCCGTCTCGCGGTCGAGATGCTCGGCGCAGCGCTCGTAGACGGCGGCTTCCTCATCGAGCTTCGCCTGGCGGCGCCGCTGCGCCATGCGCCGCGCCAGCACCGATTTCTCTTCCATCAGCCGTACCGCGGACCACAGCGCGTTCTCGAGCGTGCGCGTCTGTTCGGCGATCAGCCCGACTTCCGAGAAGCTGTGCCCGACGTGGCAGCGGAAGCGCGCGGGCTCGTCTTCGCCGACCTGCCACAGCGTGCCGTTGCAAGTTGGGCAGGTGAAGGTCGTGCGTGTGCCGATGGCGTCGGCGCCGGCGATCGATTGTTCCGGGTTCATGCGTTGCTCCGCGACGTTCGCTTCGATGTCCATCGCCGGAGACGGCGGGGCGGGGGCTGGTGCGGCGGCAAGCGCGGGCGCGCGGGCGAGCAACTCGGCGATTCCGGCCAGGGGCAGGCAGTGGTCGACCTTGGCGTAGCGCAACGCACTGCCCGGCATGGTGGGGAATTCCGCCTCGCGCGGATCCTGCACGACGGTAATGCCGCCGCGCTTCTTGATGGCCTGGAGCCCGACGGTGCCGTCGTCGAGCAGGCCGCTCAGGACCACCCCGATCACCCGGCCGTCATAGATGCGGGCAGCGGAACGGAACAAGGCGTCGACGGAGGGACGGAAGCGGTTCTCGCGCGGGCCGCGCACCACGTGCACGACGTCGCGTCCGAGCAGCAGGTGGTGGTCGGCGGGGGCCACGTAGATGCGGCCCTTTTGTACCGGCTCACCGTCCTTGGCCAGTGCCGCCGGCAAGGACCCGGTGTCGCTGAGGATCTGCGGCAGCAGCGTCAGGTAGTCGGCCGGGAGGTGCTGCACGATGAAGATGGCCGCATCGAGGCCCGCCGGCAGACCGCCGACGATCGCCGTCAGCGCCTTGAGTCCGCCGGCCGATGTTCCGATGACGAGGATGTCGTGGCCGCTCACGCGGGAAAGAGAGCAAGGCCCGTGCCCCGTGCGGCGGGCCGCTACGGGGACCGCGCGGCGGTAAGCCTTGCGCCTCCCGGTAAGGCTTGCCGATCAGGCTTGTGCGTCGAGGCCGGCAACTGCGGCGACGAGCTGCTCGAGTTCCCGCGCGCAGGCGTCGATCGTGGACTGCAGTGCCGCCGGTTCGCTGCCGGCGCGCAGCCCGACCACGATCTCGCCGGCCAGGCGGGCGATGCTGCGGGCGCCGATGAGGCCGGCGATGCCCTTGAGGTCGTGCGCGACCCGGTGGGCCTCGTCGCGCCGACCGTCCGCCAGGTTCTGCCCGATCACCGCCATGTCGTGCCCATGCAGATGCGCGAATCGCGCGAGCAGGGCGCGGAACTCCGCCAGCCGTTGCGGCGAGCCGCGCAGCGATGAGGGGGGCTGGATGCCGCTGATGCCCAGCGCTTCGGCTTCCGCCGCGCCGGCCTTCGCGTCGATCTCGCGCTGCGCCAGCGCCGGCAGCCAGCGGCCCAGGGCATTGCCCAGCGTGTCCGGCGTGACGGGCTTGCCGAGATGGTCGTTCATGCCGGCATCGAAGCAGCGCTGGCGGTCCTCGGCGAAGGCGTTGGCCGTCAGCGCGATGATCGGCGTGTCGCGGTGGCGCGGCAGCGCGCGGATGGCACGGGTGGCGGCCAGGCCGTCCATCTTCGGCATCTGCATGTCCATCAGGATCAGGTCGTAGTCGCGCTGCTTCGCGCATTCGACGGCCTCGACGCCATCCGAGGCGACGTCGACCTCGCAGCCCAGGTCCTCCAGCATCTCGAACAGGATCTCCTGCGACAGCGGATGGTCCTCGGCGAACATCACGCGGCGACCGCCCAGATGGGCAGCCGCAGGCGGACCGGCCGGCTCGTCGGCGACCGCGTCGCCGCGCGGCAGGACCAGCTGGAAGCTGAACAGGCTGCCGCTGCCGGCCCTGCTGTCGACGTCGATGTGTCCGCCCATCATGCCGACCAGGCGCTGGCTGATCGCCAGCCCGAGTCCGCTGCCGCCGTGGGCGCGCGTCGGCGAGTTGTCCGCCTGGCTGAAGACCTCGAACAGATGGCGCTGGTCCGCCGGCGCGATGCCGATGCCGGTGTCGTGCACGGCGAAGCGCAGCTGCAGGCCTTCCGCCGTCTCGCCAAGGCATTCCACGACGAGGCGCACCGAGCCCCACTCGGTGAACTTCACGGCGTTGTTGCCCAGGTTGATGAGGACTTGCGCCAGGCGCAGCGGATCGCCTAGCAGGGCGGCTTCGCGCATGGCGTCGTCCACCTCGACCGACAACTCGAGTCCCTTGCTGCGCGCCGGCGTCGCGATGACGCCCAGCACGCGCGACACGACGTCGGCCAGGCGGAACGGGCGCCGGTCGAGGGCCAGTCGGCCCGCTTCGATGCGCGACAGGTCGAGCACGTCGTTGATGAGATCGAGCAGGTGGTCCGAGTTGGCGCAAAGCTGTTCGAGGCGCTGCTGCTGCGCGGTGTCGTCCAGGTCGCGCCGCAGCAGGTGGCCGAGCCCGACGATGATGTGCAGGGGGGTGCGCATCTCGTGGCTCATGTTGGCGAGGAAGGCCGACTTGGCGCGGCTGGCGCGCTCGGCGGCCTCGCGCGCCGCGTCGAGCGCCGCGGCAGCGCGCGAATGCTCGGTCACGTCGAGCGCGGCGACGAGGAATTCGGTGCCGGCGCTGTCGATGCGGCCTTCGAAGCGTACCACCGGCTGGCCGCCGTCCGGCCTGACGAGCGGCACGGTGCAGGCCTCGGTGCCGTCGGGCAGCGCCATGCGGGCGAGGAAGCCGCGGCAGGCCTGCGCCGCATCGGGGGCGACGAAGCTGACCAGCTTGCGGTCGACGATCTCGCCGCGCTGCCGCCCAAGCAGGGCGGCCCCGGCGGCGTTGATGGCCGACACGCGGCCGTCGAGGTCGAGGGTGAAATAGCCGATCGGCGCCGATTCGAAGATCTTGGCGTAGTGGTCGCGCGCGGCCATCGCCTCGTGCTGCGCCTGGCGCAGCTCCTCGTTCTGGATGTCGAGCGTCGCATGCTGCTGCGCCAGTTCCGCCTGCTGGGCGTCCAACTCCAGCCGCTGCGTCTCCAATTCGCCGACCAGGCGCGCCATGTCGCCCGCGTCGGTCGGCAAGACGCGCCTGCCCACCACGCTTCTATTCCAGCGCCGCGCCGCGCTGCTTGAGCGCTTCGCGCAATTGGCTTTCCATGGTCTTAGCCCTGGTCACGTCGACGAAGGTGATGACGACGCCGTCGATCACGTTCTCGCTGGTGCGATAGGGCATGATGCGCACCAGGAACCAGCTGCGGCCCTCGCGCGTGGCGACCTCCTTCTCCGAGTAGACCAGCGTGCGCAGCACCTCCTGCGCGTCATCGTGCAATTGCGGGTAGTCGAGCTCGCTGACGATGTCGGTCAGCGGGCGGCCGACATCGCCTGGAATCAGCTTGATGATGCGCGTCGCCGAATTGGTGAAGCGGCGCACATGCAGCGAGTTGTCGAGGAAGACGATCGCGATGTCCGTGCTGTTGAGCAGGTTCTTCATGTCGTTGCTGGCGCGCGAGAGGTCCTCGACCTTCGATTGCAGCTCGGCGTTGACGGTCTGCAGCTCCTCGTTCAACGACTGCATTTCCTCCTTCGAAGTGGTGAGTTCCTCGTTGGTGGACTGCAGCTCCTCGTTGGTGGACTGCAGCTCCTCGTTGGCGGATTTGAGTTCCTCCTGCGAGCTTTGCATCTCCTCGCGCGTGGTCTGCAGCTGCTCGCGCAGGTTCTGCGATTCGGCCTCGAGGTCCAGCAGCGTGGCGGCGGCGGCGCCGCGGCGGCTGGCGGCGCTCGGCCGCGCGGGCGGCGGTTCGTCGCGAAAGACGGCGACGAACATGCCGGCCAGCGCTTCGGGCTCTTCGATGGCTTCCACGGTCAGCGTCACGTAGTGCGGATGGCCGTTGCCTTCGAGCTTGATGCCGGAGACGACGACCGGCGCGCTCTGTTGGCGGGCGCGCTGCATCGAACTGGCCAGCTCGTGGCGCAGGCCGTCGCGCGCCATGGCGAAGATGTTCCAGTTCGCCTTGCCGGCGGCGGGCTCGAGATAGCGGCCGGTGCGGCCGTTGATGTAGACGATGTCGCCCTTGCCGTTCATGAATACGGCCGCGGGAGTGTAGCGGTGCAGCAGCAACTGATCGGCCAGCTGCTGGAGATTGACGGTCACCGGCTGCGGCCTCTGCTCTTCGCTTGGCGCGCCCGCCCCGGCCATCTGCAGGCGGGTCGGGAACTCGACGTCGCCGAGCCGCTGGCTGGCCGCGCTGCGCCGGTAGAGCCGCGACTTGCCGTCGATGGCGGCGAACAGGTCGGTGAAGCCGCCGATGGTCTCGGCGCTGCCGAGGAACAGGATGCCGCCCGGATTCAGGCTGTAATGGAACAGGGGCAGCAGCTTCTTCTGCAATTCGGGCCCCAGATAGATCATCAGGTTGCGGCACGACAGGATGTCGAGCTTGGTGAACGGCGGGTCCATGATGACGTTCTGCGGCGCAAAGATCACCATCTCGCGGATCTCCTTGCTGACCGCGTAGCCGGTGTCGTTCGGCACGAAGAAGCGGGTGAGGCGCTCCGGCGACACGTCGGCGGCGATGTTGTCCGGGTAGTTGCCCTGGCGCGCCTTGTCGATCGCGGTGTGATCGAGGTCGGTGGCGTAGACCTGCAGCGAGAAACGGCCCTGCGGCTTCGCCTTCTCGAGCGCCTCCTTGAAGACGATGGCGAGCGAATAGGCCTCCTCGCCGGTCGAGCAGCCGGTCACCCAGGCGCGCAGGCTGCGGCCGGCCGGACAGGCGGCGAACAGCGCCGGCAGGGCCTGGTCGCGCAGCGTTTCCCAGGTTTCGGGGTCGCGGAAGAAGCTGGTGACGCCGATCAGCAGTTCCTTGAACAGCAGGTCGACTTCCTGCTGATTCTCGCGCAGGAAGCGCGCGTAGGCCGCGATGCGCTCGATCTGGTGGATGCCCATGCGGCGCTCGATGCGGCGATAGAGCGTGCTCTTCTTGTAGAGCGAGAAGTCGTGGCCGGTCTGCACGCGCAGCAGCAGCAGGATCTTGTCGAGCGCGCTCTGGGTCTGCGCCTCGATGTCGGCCTCGGGCCTGGCCAACGGCGTGTGGTGAATGAAGCCGAGGATGCGGCCCGGCAGTTCCGCGGCGCGGGCCACGATGTCCACCACGCCGGCGTCGATCGCGCTGCGCGGCATGCCGTCGAACTTGGCGTCAGGCGGGTCCTGCGCCAGCGTCAGGCCGGCCATGTCCTTGATGGCGCGCATGCCCAGCGTGCCGTCGGAACCCATGCCGGATAGGATGACGCCGATGGCGAACTGCTCGCGGTCGTCAGCCAGCGAACGGAAGAAGAAGTCGATCGGCAGCCGCAGGCCGTGGGGCGTCTCCGGCGATGTCAGGCGCAACTCGCCCCTCCGCAGCGCCATGTCCTTGTTGGGCGGGATGACGTAGACGCGGCGCGGCTCGAC
Source organism: Ignavibacteria bacterium (assembly GCA_050259835.1). Classification (GTDB taxonomy): domain Bacteria; phylum Pseudomonadota; class Gammaproteobacteria; order Burkholderiales; family Rhodocyclaceae; genus Nitricoxidireducens. The sequence goes on from JBLNBJ010000189.1 coordinate 9,595, forward strand.
CGGCATGCGGTCGCGGGCCTCGACCACGGGCATCGGCGTGACGCGCTGGAGCAGTTCCGGCATGGCGGCCTTGTGGTCCGGAGAGAGGTGCTGGACCACCACGTAGGCCATGTCGCTGTCCGCCGGCACTTTCTTGAGGAATTGCTCGACGGCTTCGAGACCGCCGGCCGAGGCGCCGATGCCGACGATGGGGAAATCCTTGTGTTCGGATTTCGGCGCCGGCTTGGCCTTGGCGCGCGGGGCCCGTTTCGCCGTCGCCGGCGCCGCGGCGGCCTTGGCCGGAGCCTGGGTTGCCTTGGCGGGCTTCCGGGCGGTGGCGGACTTCTTCGGTGCGTCGTGCGGCTGCGTCTTCTTTGCCATCGTCGTCTGCTCGCTATTCAAGTGGCGGGCGGGTGCCGGGCCGCAAAAAATTCTAGCATCGCGGCATGGCGAAACCGCGGTGGACGAGCCCGTATTGCCGTCTATTTCGGGCCCTTGCCGTCCGCGGACGACTGCAGCTGGAAGGCGGCCTGGCCGTCGCGCCCGAGCGCGTCGCGCAGCACCGGCAGCGCATCCTTCAGGGTCTGCGCCAGCGTCCAGGGCGGATTGACGACGAACATGCCGCTGCCGTGCATGCCGAAGCCGTCGGCGGCCGGCGCGGCGACGGTCAGCGAGACGTTGAGCCAGTCGCCGTGAAGCTTCTTGAGCTTCTCGGGCAGTTCCCTGGCATCACCCCGCTGCAGTTGCGGATACCAGACGGCGAACACGCCGGTGGCGAAGCGGGCCAAGCCTTCCTTGACCGTCATGATCGTGCGCAGGTAGTCGCGCTTGTCCTCGAAGGCGGGGTCGATCAGCACCAGGCCGCGGCGAGGCGGCGGCGGCAGCACGGCCTTGAGCTCGAGGAAGCCGTCGGCCTGGCCGATGGCGACGCGCCGGGTGTCGTCGGGGAAGTCGCGCCCGAAGTTCTCGCGCAGCAGCTTGTTGTCGGTGCCGTGCAGTTCGAACAGGCGCAGGCGGTCCTGTTCGCGCAGCAGGCGCATGGCGACGTAGGGCGAGCCCGGATAGCGGCGCAGCTTGCCGTCGGGATTGAACGAGCGCACGACGTCGAGGTAGTCGGCGAGCGGCGCCGGCAGGTCGCTGCGCGTCCACAGGCGGGCGACGCCTTCGGCGAACTCCTCGTTCTTCGCCGCATAGCCCTTGTCGAGCGCGTAGACGCCGGCGCCGGCATGCGTGTCGACGAGCCAGTAGGGCTTGTCCTTCTGGTTGAGGTAACGCAGCAGCTGGACGAGCACGAAGTGCTTGAGGACGTCGGCATGGTTGCCGGCGTGAAAGGCGTGGCGGTAACTGAGCATGGGCGCGACGTTACCATGCAAACCCGGGCAATGCCGATCCAGCCTGCCCGTGACGAACATTGATGTCGATCAAGTACGAGAAAAACTTGCTGGCCGCAGTTAAGCCGGCGTTAATGATCGGCATGCGAATCTGTCGGCCTCTGATCGCACACCGGAGAGTCAACATGAGAAGAACGCTTGCCCCGCTCGTCGTCGCCGTCTGTCTGAGCCCCGTGTCCCTGCTGGCCGAGACCCACTCGCACCACGGCGCCGCTCCGCAATCTTCGGCGTCGCCGGCGAAGAAGTTCGCCACGGACGAAAGACTGCGCGCCGGCATGTCGAGCATCGCCCGGGCACTTGGAATGCATTGGGATTCCGTCGGAAAAGCCCAACTGAAGGGCGCCGACTATTCGAAGCTGGCGAAGGACATCAGAAGCCAGCTTGCGGACGTGATCGCGAAGTGCAAGCTGCCCGCCGATTCGGACAACGCCTTTCACGAAATATTGCATGACATGAACCGCGGCCTCGACCTGATGGATTCGCCGCGGGTGGAGCTGCAGCGAAGCGGCGCGCTGGCGCTGGGGCAGGCACTGAAGAATTACGGCAAGCACTTCGACCATCCCGGCTGGTCGCCGCCGTTCTGAGGCGAATGGCAGCCGGCGGTTTCCGATATGCCGGCGGCCGAGACAGGGGGACGGCAGCCGCGGCAAGGCGCAAGTTAAAATGCGCCATGACTGAAAAACGAGTTTTGCGCCGCGTGTCGAAGGCCGCGGCCCCGGCGGCGCCAGCCGCCGCCCCCGACACCCAGGGGGTCCGCATCTCCAAGCTGATGGCCGAGCGCGGCCTGTGCTCGCGGCGCGAGGCCGACGCCTACATCGAGCGCGGCCTGGTGTTCGTGAACGGCGAGCGCGTCACGCAGCTCGGCACGCGCGCCGCGCCGGATGCCGTCATCACGCTGGGCGGGGCGGCGCGCGCCCAGCAGGCGCGCCAGGTGACCATCCTGCTGCACAAGCCGGTGGGCTACGTTTCGGGCCAGGCGGAAGAGGGCTACCAGCCGGCGGTCACGCTGGTGAAGCCGCAGACGCAATACGCCGGCGACCGGGGCGGTCGCTTCTCACCCGGGCATCTGAAGGGCCTAGCGCCCGCGGGCCGGCTCGACATCGACTCGACCGGCCTGCTGGTGCTGACGCAGGACGGACGCATCGCCCGCCAGTTGATCGGCGAGGACTCGTCGATCGAAAAGGAATACCTGGTGCGGGTCGACGGCAAGCTCGACGCGCACGGCCTGGCGCTGCTCAACCACGGCTTGTCGCTGGACGGCAAGGCGTTGCGGCCGGCCAAGGTGAGCTGGGCCAATCCCGACCAGCTCTGCTTCATCCTCAAGGAAGGCAAGAAGCGCCAGATCCGCCGCATGTGCGAACTGGTGGGCCTGCGCGTCACGGGCTTGAAGCGCGTGCGCATCGGCCGCGTGCGCCTGGGCGACCTGCCGGCCGGCCAGTGGCGCTACCTGGGCGAAGACGAGCAGTTCTAGGCCGCGCCGGCTTCGGCCAGCTTGAAGAATCCCATCAGGTTCTGCAGGTGCTGCGATTGCGCGCCCATTTCCTCGGCAGTGGCGGCCAATTGCTCGGCGCCGGCGGCATTCTGCTGGGTTGCCTTGTTCAGTTGCCCCATGGCGCCGTTGATCTGATTCACCCCGCTCGACTGCTCGGCAGAAGCGCCCGCGATCTCGCGCACCAGTGACGAGGCCTGGGCGATGCTCGGCACGATGGCGTCGAGCAGCTGGCCGGCCTGCTCGGCAGTCTTCACCGAGGTGCCGGCGAGTTCGCCGATTTCCTGGGCCGCGACCTGGGAGCGCTCGGCCAGTTTCCGCACTTCGGCGGCCACCACCGCGAAGCCCTTGCCATGGTCGCCGGCGCGCGCCGCCTCGATCGCCGCGTTGAGCGCCAACAGGTTGGTCTGGTAGGCGATGTCGTCGACGATGCCGATCTTGCCGGCGATCGCCTTCATGGCGTCGACGGTGGAGTTGACCGCGCTGCCGCCTTCGGCGGCCTTGGCGGCGGCCGAGCTGGCCATGTCGTCGGTGATCTTCGCGTTCTCGGTGTTCTGCCCGATGGAGCTCGTGATCTGTTCGATCGAGGCACTGGTCTCCTCGACGCTCGCCGCCTGTTCACTGGTCGACTGCGACAGCGACTGCGCGCTGGCCGACACCTGGGTCGCGGCGTTGGCGATCTGGCCCGCGGTGCTGCCGACCTGGCTGATGATGCCTTCGAGCTTGCCGACCATCTTCTGCATCGCGGCGATCAGGCGTCCGACCTCGTCCTGCGATGTGGCGGCCGCCTTTACGGTGAGGTCGCCTTCGGCGACGCGATCGGCGACGGCGAGGGCCTGGCCGAGCGGCACGACGATGCTGCGCGTCACGGCGAACGAGATGGCGATGCTGGCGGCCACGATGGCGATGCACAGCGCGGTGATCCAGAGGCCCGCCGAGGCCACCATGTCCTTGAAGTCGGCCGAAGCGTCGTGCGTGCGTGCGGCGTTGATGTCCATCAGCTTGGCAAAGGCCGCGCCCAGCGCCTTGTCGGCGCCGCTGATGCTGCGGTCGATCTCGCTCGGCGAGTGGCCGGCGGCGTTGGCCGCCACCGCCTGCGCGATCGCCGCGAGGTAGGCCTGCACGCCCTGTTCGATGCTGTTCAATGCCGCCTGCTCGTCGCCGTTCAATTGGCCGGCACCGCGGTAGTCGGCCGCCGCCTGCTGGATCGTTGCCATGTCGGCGCGGAATTTCTTCTCGTAGTCGCCGCCGCGCAGGACGTAGTTCTTGAAGTGGTGGATGCCGTCCATCAGGCCGATCTGTCCGGCGCTCACGGCATCGCGCTTCTTCAGCGTGACGGTTTCAAAACTGTCCCAGCCGCCGGCGATGCCGCTCACCTTGTTCCATGCCACCATGCCGAGCAGGACCGCGGCGAGCACGATGCCGCCGAAACTGATGCCGAGCTTCTTGCCGATGCCCAGATTTCCCCACATGTTCGTTCTCCCCGGAAGTCGCGCAAGCATTTTTACTGACGCGGCATACTAGCGGAACAAAAGCCACAGGTTCAACACGGGCATTGCGCCGAGGGCCGCGGCATGGGCTTGCCGGGGCCGGGGGGATGGCGGCGAACTTCGGTATAATTTGCGTTTGCGGCGCGGCCCGGAGTCCGCCGCGACGTCGATCCACCAACACGCACACCAGAGACCACGGCCGCCGTCATGCGCATTCTCCTCAGCAACGACGACGGATATTTCGCTCCCGGCATCGAGGCGCTCGACAAGGCGCTCGCCGGCCTCGCGGAAATAGTCGTCGTGGCGCCCGAACGCGACCGCAGCGGCGCCAGCAATTCCCTTACCCTCGACCGGCCGCTGACGCTGCGGCGCGCCGTCAGCGGTTACCACTACGTGAACGGCACGCCGACCGACTGCGTGCACCTCGCCGTTACCGGCATGCTCGACCAGATGCCCGACGTCGTCGTCTCAGGCATCAATCTCGGCGCCAACATGGGCGACGACACGATCTATTCGGGCACCGTCGCGGCGGCTACCGAAGGCTACCTGCTCGACATTCCGTCGATCGCGGTTTCGCTGGCGAGCAAGCGCGGCCACCATTTCGAAACCGCGGGCCGCGTGGCGCGCGAGCTGGTCGAGCGCTTCATGCGCGAAGGCTTCGGCGCGCCCCTGCTGCTCAACGTCAATGTGCCCGACATTCCCTACGAGGACGTCCGCGGCATCAAAGTGACGCGCCTGGGGCGCCGCCACAAGGCCGAAGGCGTGGTCAAGCAGATCACGCCGCGCCACGACACCGTGTACTGGGTGGGCGCGGCCGGCGAGGCCGCCGATGCCGGCGAGGGCACCGATTTCCACGCGGTGGCCAACGGCTACGTCTCGGTGACGCCGCTGCAGATCGATCTCACGCACAACGCCCAGATCGGCGCGGTCGCCGACTGGCTCAAGCGGTGACGCCATGCTGAACGGCATCGGCATGACTTCGCAGCGCACGCGCACCCGCATGATCGAGCGGCTGCGCGAGCAGGGCATCCGCGACGAGCGCGTGCTGACGGCGATCAATGCCGTGCCGCGTCACATTTTCGTCGGCGAGGCGCTCGCGCATCGCGCCTACGAGGACACGGCGCTGCCGCTGGTGCTCGGCCAGACCATCTCGCAGCCCTTCGTGGTGGCGCGCATGATCGAGCTCCTGCTGGCCGGGCGCGCCGGGCTCGGAAAGACGCTCGAGGTCGGCGCGGGCTGCGGCTATCAGGCCGCGGTGCTGGCCATGCTGACGCGCGACGTCTACGCGGTCGAGCGGCTCGGTCCGCTGCTGGCGAAGGCGCGCGAGAACCTGCGGCAAGTGAAGCTCACCCAGGTGCGGCTCAAGCATGCCGACGGCATGCTCGGGTTGCCGGAAGCGGCGCCCTTCGATACCATCATCGTTGCCGCTGCGTCGGCCAGCGCTCCGCAGTCCCTGCTCGAGCAACTGGCGCCGGGCGGCCGCCTGATGATTCCGCTGGGCGGCGCCGACCAGATCCTGTGCCTGTTCGAACGCACGGCCCAGGGCGTAGTAGAGTCGCGCTTCGACGGGGTACGCTTCGTGCCATTGTTGCCGGGGGTTCAGTGAAATACCGCTACCTGCTTGCTGCCGGATTGCTTTCCGCCTGTGCCAGCCATCCGCCGGCGCCGGTAGTGGAGCGCACCGTGACGTCGAACGAAAGTGTCGCCGCGCGGCCTTCGTCGGCGGTGCCGGTGGGCGGCGAGTTCTACACGGTGAAGAAGGGCGACACGCTCTACAGCATCGCGCTTGAGCACGGCCGCGACTACCGCGACGTCGCCGCCTGGAACAATCTCGACAATCCCAATCGCATCCAGGTTGGCCAGCAGTTGCGCGTTTCCCCGTCGCCCGGCGAAGAGCCGGTCGCCGTGGCAAAGCCCGTGACGAGCTCCGCCCCTGTGGAAGCGAAGGCGGCAGGCGCCAACAGCGAGACCTTCAAGCGCGAACCCAAGGGCGGCAAGCTTCCCTACTCCGACGAGGCGCTGGCGCGCTTGCGGGAATCCGCCCAGGGGGCGCCCAAGGCGGAGGAGAAGGCCGAGGAAAAGCCGGCCGCAGTGCCGGAGCCCAAGGCGCCCGCTGCGCCGGCCGGCGAGGATGCCGTGAACTGGGCGTGGCCGGCACCGGGAAAGGTGCTGCAGGCATACACGGGCGGCGCCGGCGCCAAGGAGATCAACCGCGGCGTCGACATCGCCGGCAAGGCCGGCGATCCCGTGCTGGCGGCCGCGGACGGCGTGGTCACCTACGTGGGCAGCGGCATACCGGGCTATGGCAATTTCACCATCATTCGCCATAATTCCGCCTACCTTTCGGTCTATGCCAACAACAGCCGCGTCCTGGTGAAGGAACGCCAGAATGTGGTCAAAGGTCAAAAAATCGCCGAGGTCGGCGGCGACGCGGACCAGGCCAAGCTGCACTTTGAGATTCGCCGGCTGGGCAAGCCGGTCGACCCCCTGACTTATCTTCCCGCGCGCTAGCGCCACGAACATGGCTGAAGACGAGTTTCGCGACAATTTCGAGACCATCGATCTCGCCGACGCAGGCGAGGGCGGCGAAGTCGAATTCCTCGACGACGTCACCCAGTTGTATCTCAACGAGATCGGCGCCACTGCCCTGCTGAAGCCGGAAGAGGAACTGCGGCTTTCGCGCGCCAGCCGTGCCGGCGATTTCGCCTCTCGGCAGAAGATGATCGAGGCCAACCTGCGCCTCGTCGTCAGCATCGCGAAGCACTACCAGCATCGCGGCGTGCCTTTCGACGACCTCATCGAGGAAGGCAACCTCGGCCTCATCCACTCGCTCGAGAAGTTCGATCCGGAACGCGGCTTCCGCTTCTCCACCTATGCAACCTGGTGGATCCGGCAGAACATCGAACGGGCCATCATGAACCAGTCGCGCACCATCCGGCTGCCCGTGCACGTGGTCAAGGAATTGAACATGGTGCTGCGCGCCCTGCGCAAGTTCGAGTCCGAGGACGAGGACGATCCGCACAAGGACGTCATCGCCGTCGCCAATTTCCTCGACAAGCCGGTCGACGAAGTGCGCCAGGTGCTGCGCTACAACGAGCGCACGACCTCGCTCGACGCGCCGCTCGACATCGATCCCGACCTCACCGTCGCGGATGCCATCGCCGACGACCAGTCGCTCAATCCGGAACTCCAGTTCGAGCATGCCGAGATCGAGCAGTACGTTGCCGACTGGGTGGCGCAGTTGTCCGACAAGCAGCGCCTCGTCATCGAGCGCCGCTACGGCCTCAACGGCTTCGAGGTCAGCACGCTGGAGCGGCTTGCCGACGAACTGGGCGTCACGCGCGAGCGCGTGCGGCAGATCCAGATCGAGGCGCTGGCGCAACTGCGCCGGCGTATGGTGCGGGCCGGGTTGGGACGGGACGCGCTGCTGTAGTTGGCGCATCGAAGACCGTTGCCTTTGGTCCGCTGAGGGCGACGGGGTGGCTGCTCAAAACCCTTGCCTTCGGCCCGCCGAGGGCGACGGGTGGTCGTCGCCGCTTCGTGTCCCCCGGCGGACAAGATCGATAACGCGTCCGCCTCCTCCTTGACCTACGCGTCGACGACCACCCGCCACCCTCGGCTGGACGCTCGTGTTGTCTTGACGTATCGGCGCTCGTACGGTGCCACACCGGGCCGATGGGGTGCCCTGCTGCGCGTAGGAAAAGGAGGAGGCCGACGATTTTAGGACTTGGTCGGCCGGGGGACACGGAGCGCAGCAGGGCACCCTGTCGGCCCGAGCGCAGAAGCGCCTCGAACCCTGGCCCAGCGCCTACTGACGCTCCGCCTTCAAGGCCTCAGCCAATTCATAAACCGCCATCGCATAGAAGCTGCTGCGGTTGTAGCGCATCAGCACCCAGAAATTCTTGTAGCCGAGCTGGTACTCGGTGGCCGCGTCCGGCGTGACGAAGTCCACCAACGCCGCCGCTTCCACCGGCGCGCCGGGGGCATCGACGCCGGGCATCTCGGCCGGCAGGCGCTGCGGTGGCGCGCCGTCGTAGGGCGCGGGCGCATCGCCGCTCACCCTGGCGGGGAAGGCGATCGGCCCGCCCTTGACCCAGCCGTGCTCCTGCAGGAATTTCGCCACGCTGCCGATGGCGTCGGCCGGATTCATCAGGTCGACGCGGCCATCGCCGTCGAAATCGACCCCCCAGCGGCGCAGGCTGCTGGGCAGGAACTGCGGCAACCCTAGGGCGCCGGCGAACGAGCCGCGGTAGGCGAGCGGGTCGCGCCGTTCGTCGCGCGCGAGCAGCAGCAATTGCTCGAGCTCGCCGCGGAACAGCCCGGCGCGCGGCGGATAGTCGAACGCCAGCGTTGCCAGCGAGCCGAAGGTGTTGAAGCGGCCCGTATGATGGCCGTAGATGGTCTCGACGCCGATGATGCCAAGGATGATTTCCGCCGGAACGCCGAACTGGCTTTCGGCGCGCGCCAGTTCTTCGGCATGCTGGCGCCAGAAGCGCAGGCCGGCGGCGATGCGCTTGGGTTCGATGAAGCGGCTGCGATAGGTGGCCCAGGAACGGATGCCCGGATCCTTGGGCGGCATGATGGCCTTGATGACGGCCGCGTTGGGGCGCAGCTTCGCGAACAGTTGCGCCAGCAGTGCCGGGTCGAGGCCGTTGCGCGCCTGCATCTCCTCGATGAAGGCGCGCACGTCGTCCCGATGGGCATAGTTCTCCGCCTGCGCTGGGCAAACGGTGGCGAGGATCAGCAGGGCGGCGAGCAGACGAATCATGGTTTGAAGGCAGCCACGCGGCTGCGAAGGGTTTCCAGGTCAGCGGGTTGGCGGCCGTATCGTATCCGGCCGTACAGCTCGGCAATCTCGCGAATAGCGGCCGCGATTTCCGGTCGCGCGACGGCAACGCGCGTTGCATAGTCGAAGGGGCCTTCCCATGGCCGGCGCGCCAGTCCGCGGCGGGCGAGGCGTGCGGTGGCCCGCAACCATTGCGCCTGGGCCGGATCGAGGCGCCGGCGCCGGTGGATGGCCCAGCCGGCGAGCGCCAGCAGCACGGCGGCACTCAGCGCCGTCAGCGCGATCGTCATGCTGCGCCAGTCGGGTGACGGCATGCCGAGCTGCGCCAGGAAGTCGCGCTGCCGCTGCGGGTTGTAGCCGAGCACCCATTGGTTCCAGCCGTTCGCGATGGCGTCCCAGCGCTGGCGCAGGCCGTGCAGCCACACCAGGTTCGGCCGCATCATGAAGGGCAGTTCGCCGCCGACGGCGGCGGCGAGATTGCGGTCCACGCGTTGCGGAAAGCTCGCCGCGGTGGGGTCGACGCGAACCCAGCCGCGTCCGGCGAGCCATACCTCGGCCCAGGCATGCGCGTCCGATTGGCGCACCTCCATGTAGCCGTCGATCGGGTTGATTTCGCCGCCCTGGTAGCCGGTGACCACGCGCGCCGGAACGCCGGCCGCGCGCAGCGCGAAGACGAAGGCGCCGGCGAAATGCTCGCAGAAGCCCTGGCGGGTGTCGAACAGGAAGCCGTCGACTTCGTCGGGGCCGGTCGGCGGCGGCGAGAGCGTGTAGCCGAGCCTTTGGCGCGCGAAGAAGCCGAGCGCCTCGCGCAGGATCTCGGTGTCCGCGGCGTGGCGCTGGCGCCAGCTGCGGCCGAGTGCGAGCGAGCGCGGATTGCCCGGCGGCAGCGTCGTCGCAAGCCGCAATACGCGCGGGGATTCGTCGGCGCCCGGCGCGGTGCCGAGTTGCGATCGCATGCTGTAGCGCTTGCGCTGCACCACCGGGGCGGTGGCGAGCATCTGGAAGTCGCTGGCCAGGAGGGCGTCGCCCGGCAACTGGCTGGGGAATTCGAGCGCGAACAGCCAGTGCCGGTTGTGCGGCTCGAGCGTGATCTCGTAGGCGATTCCTTCGGCAGTTTCGTAGGGCAGCCGGCGCGAGGCGCTGAAGCGGGCGGCGCGCCAGGTGCCGCCGTCGAACAGCGTGAGCACCGGTCCGCGCCAGTAGAGCTTGTCGTGCGGCGGCGGCGGGCCGTCGAACCTGGCGCGGAAGGCAATCGCATCGGACAGCGCCAGCGAGCCGATCGAGCCGGGCGCCATGGTGTCGGACAAGCCGCTCTGCGCGCCGAAGGCGTCGCGCGGCAACCCCCACAGCGGGCCCGAGACGCGCGGGAAAAGGATGAACAGGATCAGCAGCAGCGGCACGGCCTGCGCCATCATGAGGCCGGCGAGCCGCAGCAGTCGCGTCGGCGGCATGCGGCTGTCGGAGAGTGCCGCCAACGCAGCCGTGGCGACGGCGATCGCGGCCAGCAGGCCGGCGGCGCTCGGGATCGTCTGCGAGTAGAACAAGGCGCTGAGCATCAGGAAGTAGCTCAGCAGGATGACGACGAAACCGTCGCGCCGGTCGCTGCTCTCGAGCTGCTTGAGCGCCAGCAGGATCACCAGCAGCGCGACGCCGGGGTTCTGTCCGAAGGGGGTGCGGTACTGCAAGAACACGCCGACCAGCGCCGGGACGACGGTGAGGCTCAGCACCCAGCGGGCCGGTGCCGGCCCGTGCGAGCGGATCAGCCACGCGCGCAGCGCCAGCGCGGCCGCCGCGCCGGCGAGCAGCCAGGCGGGCAGATGCGGCGTCAGCGGCAGCAGGGCCGCCGCGCCGGCGACCAGCAGCCACCACGACTGCGCTGCGTCGAGGGCGCCGCTAGCCGGCTTCATGAAGAGCCAGCGCCCGCAGGCAGGCATGAACATGCCGCTCGCCGCGGTCGGGCGGCAGGGTGAGGCCGGGCAGCCGCAAGCCCCAGCTCAGCCCCTGCGCGCTCGCCTCGATCACCCAGCGCGCCAGGATCGACAGGCGCGCTTCGGCGTCGGTGCCGGCGGGAAGCGATTCCCAGTCGAGCCACATCGTTTCCGATCCGCTGCCGGCGAACTGCTTGGTGAGCAGGGGCGCCGAGGCATCGAGGCGGGCGGCCGTCTTCCAGGCGACGTGGCGCGGGGAGTCGGCGGGCTGGTGCGTGCGCAGTCCGGCGAAATCCTCGCTGCCGCGCGCGTCCCTCAGGCGTCCTCCGGCGTCCTCGCCGGCGACCGGGGGCGGCGGGGCGCTCGTGGCCGGCTGCGGATAGACCAGGCAGCGCATGGCGGGCGCGACGTAGCTCCAGCTGCGGACCAGACCAAGCGGAAAGCGTGTCTCGAGCGTGACGCGGGGCAGGGCAAGCCAGCCGCGGCGCAGGGCGGGAATGGCCACACGGGCTTCGGCCGTGGCGCCCGCGGCGACGTCAATCTCGACCGGGCTTGCGCCGGGCGCCGTGATGCGGATGCGTCGCCGTTCGCCGATTGCCTGCAGCAGCAGCCCGAAATGCGCGGTGTCGCCGGCGAACACCGGGTCGCTGCGGCCGGTGTCGACGGTGAGGCCGATGAGGTTGCGGAAGGTGTGGAGGATGGCGACCACGCCGAGTCCCGCCAGCAGGAAGACCATGGCATGGCCGAGACCCAGGTTGTAGTTGATCGAGGCCAGCAGCATCACCATCAGCGAGACGGCGAAGCCGATGCCGGCGCGCGTCGGCAGCACGTAGACGCGCCGCTGGACGAGCACGATCGGCGTCGGTTCGGGCGGTCGGGTGCGCAGCGCCCAGGTCGCGAAACGCTCGGAGAGCGCCACGGCGAATTTCACGGGATCGGCACGGCCTCGATGAGCCGCGCGGCGACGTCCGCCGCGCTCATCCGTACGGCGGCATCGGCCGACGGACGCAGCCGATGGATGGCGACGGCGGGCAGCACGGCCTGCACGTCCTCGGGCAGCACATGGTCGCGGCCCTCGATCAGCGCCCAGGCGCGGGCGGCGGCGATCAGCGCGAGGGCGGCGCGCGGCGACAGGCCGGTCTGCCAGTGCGCCGAATTCCGCGTGAAGTCGGCCATGGCCTGGACGTAGTCGACCAGCGCCGGAGCGACGTGCACCGCGGCGGCGGCAGCCTGGAGGGCCAGCAGGCTGCGCGCATCGAGGCAGGGGGCGAGTTCGGCGAGCATTTGCCGCCGGTCGGTGCCGGAGAGCAGGGCACGTTCCGCCTCGCGGTCCGGATAACCGAGCTCGATGCGCATGAGGAAGCGGTCGAGCTGCGATTCGGGCAGCGGGAAGGTGCCGATCTGGTGGGCGGGGTTCTGCGTGGCGATGACGAAAAATGGCACGGGCAAGGCGCGCGTCTGGCCTTCGGCGGTGACCTGCCGTTCTTCCATGGCCTCCAGCAGCGCGCTCTGGGTTTTCGGTGTCGCGCGGTTGACCTCATCGGCGAGCACAAGTTGCGCAAAGATGGGACCGGGGTGGAACTGGAAGCCGCCCTTGTCGCGGTCGAACACCGAGACGCCGACGATGTCGGCCGGCAGCATGTCGCTGGTGAACTGGATGCGCTGGAAGTCGAGCCCGAGCAGCTGCGCCAGGGTATGCGCCAGCGTGGTCTTGCCCATCCCGGGCAGGTCCTCGATCAGCAGGTGGCCGCGCGCCAGCAGGCAGGCGAGCGCCTGGCGCAACTGATGTTCCTTGCCGAGGATGACACGGCCGGCCGCCTCGATCACCTGGACGAGCGACGCGTGGGGCGAAGACACTGGCATGGATTTGGGCCGGCTGCGGAAACAGGCGATAATGGTGCTCGACTCCCAGGCATTGTATGCGATCCAGGACATGACCACCGCCTTCATCACGCACCGCGACTGCTGGAAACACGACATGGGCGCCCATCATCCGGAATGCCCGGAGCGTCTCGGCGCCATCCAGGATCGCCTCATCGCGGCGGGCCTCGATCTCTACCTGTCGTTCCACGACGCGCCGCTGGCGGAGATGGAGCAGCTGCTGCGCGTGCATCCGCGCAGCTACATCGAACAGCTTCAGAACAGCAGCCCGCAGCACGGCATCTTCCACCTCGATCCCGACACGGCGATGAGCCCGGGCACCTGGCAGGCGGCGTTGCGCTCGGCCGGCGCCGGCATCCTGGCGACCGACCTCGTCATGCGCAAGGAAGCGCCCAATGCCTTTTGCGCGGTGCGTCCGCCCGGCCACCATGCCGAGCGCGCGAAGGCGATGGGCTTCTGCTTCTTCAACAATATCGCGGTGGCCGCGCGCCATGCGCTCGAGGCCTGGAACCTCTCAAGGGTGGCCATCGTGGACTTCGACGTCCATCACGGCAACGGCACCGAGGAGATCTTCGCCGGCGACGAGCGCGTCCTCATGGTCGGCACCTTCCAGCACCCGTTCTATCCCTACTGCGGCACCGAGAACCCGGCGGCCAACATGGTCAATGTGCCGCTGAAGGCTGGCACGCGCGGCGACGGCTTCCGCGACGTGGTCGAGAAGACCTGGCTGCCCCGGCTGGCCGAGTTCGCGCCCGAGATGATCTTCATCTCGGCCGGCTTCGACGCCCACTACGAAGACGACATGGGCTCGCTGGGGCTGCTGGAATCCGATTACGCCTGGGTCACCGAAAAGCTGGTCGGGGTCGCGGCCGAGCACTGCCAGGGCCGCATCGTTTCGATGCTGGAGGGCGGCTATGCCCTTTCCGCCCTGGCGCGCAGCGTCGCTTCGCACATCAAGGTGCTGGCCGACCTCTGATCGGTGAGCATTTGTAAGCACAGCGTGATCCGGGGGATTCCGCTGTAGAATCTTCCATCGATTTTTCCGCAGGAAAGCCATGATCCACGGTTCCATTCCGGCCATCATCACCCCGATGCACGCAGACGGAAGTCTCGACCTTCCGGCCCTGCGCAAGCTCGTCGACTGGCATATCGCCGAAGGCAGCGACGCCATCGTCGTGGTCGGCACCACGGGCGAGTCGCCGACCGTCAGCTTCGAGGAGCACTGCGAGCTCATCCGCACGGTGGTCGGCCAGGCGGCCAAGCGCATCCCGATCGTCGCCGGCACCGGCGCCAACTCGACAGCCGAGGCCATCGAACTCACCCGCTTCGCCAAGGAAGCCGGCGCCGACGCGCACCTTTCCGTGGTGCCCTACTACAACAAGCCGACCCAGGAGGGCCTGTATCGCCACTTCAAGGCGATCGCCGAGGCGGTCGACCTGCCGATGTTCCTCTACAACGTGCCGGGGCGCACCGGGGCCGACCTGTCCAACGATACGGCGCTGCGCCTGGCGCAGGTGCCCGGCATCGTCGGCATCAAGGACGCCACCGGCAACATCGAGCGCGGCAGCGACCTGCTCAAGCGCGCGCCCGCAAACTTCGCCGTGCTGAGCGGCGACGATGCGACGGCGCTGGCGCTGACGCTGCTCGGCGGCAAGGGCACCATTTCGGTCACGGCCAACGTGGCGCCGCGCCTGATGCACGAGATGATCGCGGCGGCTCTGGCCGGCGACGTGGCCCGCGCCCGCAAGATCAATTTCCAGCTGCTGGGACTGCACAAGAACCTGTTCCTGGAAGCCAACCCGATCCCGGTCAAGTGGGCCTGCGCCCGCATGGGCCTGATCGAGGACGGCCAACGCCTGCCGCTGACGAGCCTGTCGCCCGAGTGCCATGACCGGCTGCTCACGGCGATGCACGAAGCCGGCATCAAAGCCTGATCCCCGGAAGACCGAAGATGCGAAGACTGCTCTGGATAGTGCTGCCTGCCGTCGCCCTGGCCGGCTGCGAGATGTCGCTGCCCGAATCGAAGAAGGTCGACTACAAGTCGGCGTCCGTCAAGCTGCCGCCGCTCGAGATCCCGCCCGATCTCACCAAGCCGAGCCGGGACGATCGCTACGCGGTGCCCGATGTCGCCACGAGCAAGGGCAGCGCCACTTATTCGAGCTACGCCGGGGAGCGCACGACTGCCGCGCGCGCCAGCACCTCGGAGGTGCTGCCGCAGGTCGAGAAGATCCGCATCGAGCGTTCCGGCACGCAGCGCTGGCTGGTGGTGCAGGGCAAGCCCGACCAGTTGTGGCCCGTCGTGAAGGAGTTCTGGCAGGAGATGGGGCTGCTGGTCAACGTCGAGCTTCCCGAAGCCGGCATCATGGAGACCGACTGGGCCGAGAATCGCGCCAAGCTGCCGCAGGACTTCATTCGCCGCAGCATCGGCAAGGTCTTCGATTCGCTCTATTCGACCGCCGAGCGCGACAAGTACCGCACTCGCCTGGAGCAAGGCAAGGAGCCGGGCACGACCGAGATCTACGTCAGCCATCGCGGCATGATCGAGGTCTATACCGCCGAAGGCCGCAGCGAGACGCGCTGGCAGCCGCGGCCGCCCGATCCGGAGATGGAGGCCGAGATGCTGGGCCGCCTGATGGTTCGGCTGGGCGCCGAAGAGGCGCAGGCCAAGTCGCTGATGGCCGCCGCCGCCAATGCCAAGGACGAGCGCGCCAAGCTCAAGCCCGCCGCCGACGGCGCCGGGGCGCTGGAACTGCAGGAGCCGTTCGATCGCAGCTGGCGTCGCGTCGGCCTGGCGCTCGATCGCATCGGCTTCACCGTCGAGGATCGCGACCGTTCGCAAGGCTTCTATTTCGTGCGCTACGTCGATCCGGAGGTGGACGCCGCCAAGAAGGACGACAAGGGCTTCTTCAACAAGCTGATGTTCTGGAAGGGCAAGTCGGATCCCTCGCAGAACATGCAATATCGCATCTTCGTCAAGGGCGACGGCGACGCCAGCCGGGTTCAGGTGCTGACGCGCGAAGGCGGCGTCGACAAGAGCGACACCTCGAAGAAGATCCTGGCGCTGCTCTACGAACAGCTGCGATAGCGGTCAGAAGCAGCGCCAGTAGGGAAAGCCCGCATGCGGCGGCCAGCAGGTCGCGAAGCCAGGCTGCAGAAGCTGCAGCTGGCATTGCCGAACTTCCTGTTCCACGCGCGTCGCGCACGCCTCGTCGCGGCGCGCGATGTCGGCCGCCATGTCGTCGAAGATGCGGCGGCGCTCGCTCTCCATCATGTGGTCGACCACGGCCGGCGGCACGCCGGCGTCCAGCAATGTCCCGATCTGCGCGGCCTTGAGCCGGTAGTGGGAATGGCTGGCGTCGATCTTTGCGACGATGGCCTGCGCGCTGTCACCGCGCTTCGCCATCGCCTTGATGTCTTCGATGCCGACGCTGGCGACGGGTGGCGGGATATTTGCGTCGAGGGCGGCGCCCGTCAGTCTCTCGATGGGGGGGGCCGGTGCGGGCGGTGCGCCGGCGCAGGCCGCCACCAATGCGGATGCGATGACGGCGTGAAGCTGGGAGCGGCGCATCGGGAATCTCCTTCCTCGCTGGACGGAGGGATTATGGTGGCGACAGGCGGGAGGAGGCAATGATGCGTTTTGCCTCCCTCGGCAGCGGCAGCCGCGGCAACGCAATGGTGATCGAAGCCGGCGGCACCCGTCTGCTGCTTGATTGCGGCTTCGGTCCGCGCCAATTGGCGCAGCGCCTGGCGCGGCTCGGCCTGACACCGGAGGATCTGGACGGCATTCTCGTCACCCACGAGCACAGCGACCATGTCGGCGGCGTCGCAGCCGTCGCGGGGCGTTACCGGCTTGCGGTGTACATGACGCACGGTACCTTCTGCGCCTCGGGGTATGCGGGCGCCGTCGAGCTCTTCGACAGCCACACGCCCTTCGCCGTCGGCGACCTCGAAGTCTTTCCCTTCCCCGTCCCGCACGACGCGCGCGAGCCGGCGCAGTTCGTCCTCTCCGACGGCGACCGCCGCTGCGGCGTGCTGACCGACGCCGGCCACGTGACGGCCCATATGCGCGAGATGCTGACGGGCTGCGAAGCCCTGGTGCTCGAGTGCAACCACGACGCCGAAATGCTGGCGCGGGGCTCCTATCCCTATCCGCTCAAGCAGCGCATTGCGGGACGCTTCGGGCACCTCGACAATGAAGCGGCGGCCGGCCTGCTGGCGCAACTCGTGCACGACCGGCTGCGGTACGTCGTCGGCGCCCACCTGAGCCAGGAGAACAACCGCCCTGAGCTTGCCCGTCAGGCGCTGGCACAAGTGCTCGGCGGCGATGCGGAGGCCATCCCCGTGGCGGACCAGGACAACGGCTTCGGCTGGCTTTCGCTCGATTGATGCCGCGGCTCAGTGCAGGCCGCGGCGGCTGTCCCAGGTCTTGAGGAGTTCGAGCTTGAGGCCGGCCGGAAGCAGCCGTGCATTGGCGGCGCGCATGGCCTCGCCCAGCGAGGCCTCGTCGCCGCGCCAGGCGAACGAAGCGGCCGGCGGGCTCACCGAGGTCCGGACGGTTCCGGCCTCCGCGTTCGGGATGTCGCGCAGGGTCTTCGCCACGGAGCTCGCCGCCGCCGGCGTTTCCGCCCGGACGCCGCGCACGCCGACATAGGCGATCGCCATGTGCTCGTGGTCGGCGCGTAGTTCGACCTGATAGTCGTACACCGCGGCGACGGCATCCTCGACGCAATGGCCGCAGGCCGCCGCATCGACGGTGATCACGCTTGCGGTCGCCGCCAGCAGGAGGCCCCAGGGCGAGGCGGCCATCTCAGTGCTCCATCGCCTGCACCGGCTTGCCGTGCTCGTCGAACCAGTGGAAGTAGCGGATCAGGCGCGCCGTGTCGGCGTCCGAGAGCCCCTGGTCGGGCATCGGCAGCTTGAACTTGTCGAGCATGGCCTTCGCCGTGGCATCGGACTTCAGCATCGCGTCCGGCGACTTGAGCCAGCGCTGCAGCCACTCGTCGTTGCGGCGGCGGGTGACGCCGATGAGGTCGGGGCCGACTTTGTTGCCTTCGCCGACGGAATGGCAGGCGATGCACTTGCCGTCGAAGATCAGCTTGCCCTGCACCGCGTCCGGATCGGAAGGCGTTGCGGTGGCCGGGATGTTGTGGTGCTCGATGTCGGTCTCGGGGGTGCCGCCCGACGCGTCGATGAGCCCGATGGCGCCCTGCGAGGCGTTGGCGAAGTGGTGGTCGACCATGATGTACTTGCCCTTCTCGGGCACGCGGAATTCGACGATGGCGCTGCCGCTCGAGCCGAGCAGCACGGTCTGCATGCCGCGGAACTCGTTGTGCGGATTGCCGTCCAGCCAGACGCGATCGAAGATGGTGCCGACCACATGGAAGCTCGAGGTGTTACTGGGGCCGACGTTGAGCACGAACAGCCGCACGCGCTCGCCCGGCTTGGCCGGCAGCGGATGCTCGACCATGCCGTTGTAGCGGCCGTTGAATACCGTGTAGGTCGGCGCTTTCATCTTCACACGTTCGGTATCGAGCACGAACAGCGGCTCGTCGCCGACCTTGTGCTTGTCCGGATCCGGCTTGGTGTAGAACTCGCTCTGGATGACCACGTATTCGCGATCGACCTTGGTCGGATAGCCTTCGCGCGGTTCGACCACCATCACGCCGTACATGCCCGAGGCGATGTGCTCGAGGATCATCGGCGTGCCGCAGTGGTACATGAACACGCCCGGATAGTTGGGGGTGAAGTCGAACGAGATGGTCTGTCCCGGTGCGATCGAACGATACTTGTCCTGCGGCGAGACCATCGCCGAGTGGAAGTCCATCGAATGCATCATCGGCGCGGCGAAGGAGATCGAGCCCGGCGCGATCTCGTCGCTGCGGTTCGTCATGCTGAAGTGGATGCGGTCGCCGACGCGCGCCCGCACGATGGGGCCGGGCACCTGGTTGCCGAAGGTCCAGGCGCTGAACTGGACGCCCGGCGCGATCTCGATGATCTTGTGGCTGGTATCGAGGCGGATCGTCTTGTCGCGCGTGCGGTCCAGCGGCTTGATGGCGGCAGTGAAGCTGAGGGCGGACCCGCTCGCATAGGGCCCGGTATGGCGCTCGCCGCTCAGTTGCGCGGGGGGCGGCTTCAGATCCATGCGGGCTTCCGGGAACGGATCGGCCTCCTTCGCTGCGGCCGCCGCAAGCGGCAACAGCAGTGCGATCCACAGGCTACGCGCGATTCCCATGAGTGCTCCTTGCAGGCAAGCTCCCTGGCACGCGTCTGGTCCGCGCTTCTCGTCTTCGACAGCCCGCGTTGAAAGGGTTCGATCCGCGCAAGCGATCGGTGACGGTGCGCGGCGTCGTTCGCGGGGCACCGCACAAAAAAATATGCCCCCGGTGAGGGGGGCATATCTTCGGAAAGACCGGCCTTCACGCGGAAGGCCGGACTCTCTCAGTGCAGCTTACTTCTTGCCTTCTTCCTTCTTCGGCTCGGCGGCGGGGGCGGCCGGGGCGGCAGCAGCCGGAGCGGCTTGGTCGGCCGGGGCAGCAGCCGGGGCGGCGGGAGCGGCCGGGGCGTCGGCGGGCTTCGGAGCCTCGGCGGCGGGGGCCGGAGCCGGAGCGGGGGCCGGGGCGGGAGCGGGCTTGCCGCAAGCGGACAGGGTCAGGGCGAGGAGGGCGGCAACGAGGAGGGATTGTTTCATGGGGTTCTAC
>JBLNBJ010000190.1:0-4040 GCA_050259835.1 Ignavibacteria bacterium
GGGACCGGGCGTTGCCACGGCCGAGCGGGTCATTTCCGTACCCGTGCCTTCAGTTCGCCGACGATACCGCGGCGGAAGAGCAGGACGCAGACGACGAAGATGCAGCCGATCACCACCGGCACCGGCAGGCTGGTGGAGGCGAGGTAGCTTTCCAGCGTCACCACCAGCCCGGCACCGACCACCGGCCCGAACAGCGTGCCCATGCCGCCCAACAGCGTCATCAGCACCACCTCGCCCGACATCTGCCACGTCACGTCGGTCAGGCTGGCGAGCTGGAACACCAGCGCCTTGGTCCCGCCGGCCAGCCCGGCCAGCGAGGCCGACAGCACGAAGGCCACCAGCTTGTAGCGGTCGGTGCGGTAGCCGAGCGACACCGCGCGCGGCTCGTTCTCGCGGATCGCCTTCAGCACCTGGCCGAAGGGCGAATGGATCGTGCGGTGGATCAGCCAGAAGGCGGCGGCGCAGACCGCCAGCACCACGTAGTAGAGGGCCAGGTCGCTGTCCAGCGCGAGCGAGCCGAGCAGCCTGCCGCGCGGCACCCCCTGCAGCCCATCCTCGCCGCCGGTGAACGGCGCCTGGATGAAGAAGAAGTACATCATTTGCGCCAGCGCCAGCGTCACCATCGCGAAGTAGATGCCCTGGCGGCGGATGGCGAGCGCGCCGAACAGCCAGCCGAGCAGCAGCGACGATGCCATGCCGGCCAGCAAGCCGAGTTCCATGGGCCAGCCGAGGTCGCGCAGCACGTAGCCGGAAACGTAGGCCGCCGTGCCGAAGAAGGCCGCATGCCCGAACGACAGCAGCCCCGTAAAGCCCAGCAGCAGGTTGAAGGCGCAGGCGAACACCGCGTAGCACAGCACCTTCATCACCAGCACCGGGTAGGCGACGAAGGGTGCCGCCAGGAGCAGCAGGAGCAGCGCGAAGTAGCCGATCTGGTCGCGTTTCATGCCGCTCACTTCTCCTTGCCGAACAGCCCGGCCGGCCGGACCATGAGCACGATCGCCATGATGATGAAGACCACCGTCGCCGAGGCCTCCGGGTAGAAGACTTTCGTCAGCCCTTCGATGACGCCAAGCCCCAGTCCGGTGACGATCGAACCGAGGATGGAACCCATGCCGCCGATGACGACGACCGCGAACACGACGATGATGAGGTTCGAGCCCATCAGCGGATTCACCTGCGTCGCGGGCGCGGCCAGCACGCCGGCGAAGCCCGCCAGCGCGACGCCGAAGCCGTAGGTGAGCATGACCATCAGCGGCACGTTGATGCCGAAGGCCTGGGTCAGCTTCGGGTTCTCGGTGGCGGCGCGCAGGTAGGCGCCCAGCCGCGTCTTCTCGATCATGAACCAGGTGACGAAGCACACCGCCAGCGAAGCGACCACGACCCAGGCGCGATACTTGGGCAGGAACATGAAGCCCAGGTTGAAGGCGCCGGTAAGCTCTTCGGGAATCTCGTACGGCAGCCCCGAGATGCCGTACTGGTCGCGGAAGATGCCCTCGAGGATCAGCGCCAGGCCGAAGGTCAGCAACAGGCCGTAGAGGTGGTCGAGCCTGTAGAGCCACTGCAGCAGCAGGCGCTCGATGACGACGCCCAGCGCGCCCACCGCCAGCGGCGTCAGCAGCAGCGACCACCAGTAGCCGAGCCCCAGGTAGTGGAGGCCCATCCACGCGACGAAGGCGCCCATCATGTAGAGCGCCCCGTGCGCGAAGTTGATGATGTTCAGCATGCCGAAGATCACGGCGAGCCCGAGGCTCAGGATGGCGTAGAACGAGCCGTTCACCAGCCCGAGCATCAGCTGGCCCATCAGGGCCGGCAAGGGGACGCCGAAGATCTCCGTCATGCAAACCTCTCAAGAAACACGCCGGGCCGCCCCAAGTGTTTCTTGCCCCCCCGGGGGGAGGACGCCGCGAAGCGGCGGCTTCGGGGGGGGCTCATTTCTTCTTGATCAGCGGGCACTTCGAGAGCGACAGCGGCTGCGCGCCCTCTTCCGCCGGGATCGTCTGGCGCACCCAGTAGTAGTCCCACGGATACTTGGACTCCTCGGGCTTCTTCACCTGCATCAAGTAGAAGTCGTGCACCATGCGGCCGTCGTCGCGGATGTAGCCGTTCTTGGCGAAGAAGTCGTTGATCTTGGTCTTCTTCATCTGCGCCATGACCTTCTGCGTATCGTCGGTGCCGGCGGCCTTGACGGCGTTCAGGTAGTGCATGGTGGCCGAATAGAGGCCCGCCTGCACCATCGTCGGCATCTTCTTCTGGCGTTCGAAGAAGCGCTTCGACCAGGCGCGCGTCTCGTCGGTGCGATCCCAGTAGAACGCCTCGGTCAGGTACATGCCCTGCGTCGCCTTGAGCCCCAGGCTGTGGATGTCGGTGATGAACATCAGCAGGCCCGCCAGCGACTGCTTGGGCGTGATGCCGAACTCGGCCGCCTGCTTGATCGAGTTGGTGGTGTCGGTGCCGGCATTGGCCAGGCCGATCACCTGCGCGCCAGAGGCCTGCGCCTTGAGCAGGAAGGACGAAAAATCGGTGCCGGGGAAGGGATGGCGCACCGAGCCGAGCACCTTGCCGCCATTGGCGACGACGACGTCGGAAGCGTCCTTCTCGAGCGACTGGCCGAAGGCGTAGTCGGCGGTCAGGAAGAACCAGGTCTTGCCGCCCTGCTTCACCACCGCCTTGGCGGTGCCGTTGGCGAGCGCATAGGTGTCGTAAGTGTAGTGCACCGTGACGTCGTTGCAGTCCTCGTTGGTGATGCGCGTCGAAGCGGGGCCCGACATGATCGCGATCTTGTTCTTGTCCTTCGCCACCTTCATCGCGGCCAGCGCGGTCGACGTCGTCACCATGTCGGCGATCATGTCGACCTTGTCGCGGTCGAACCACTCGCGCGCCTTGTTGGAGGCGATGTCGCCCTTGTTCTGATGGTCGGCGGCGACGACCTCGATGGCGAAGGCCGGCTTCTCCTTGGCCTTGAAGTCTTCGACCGCCATCTTCACGGCCTCGACCGAGCCTTGGCCCGCGAGGTCGGAATAGGCTCCGGACATGTCCGTCAGCACGCCGATCTTGACGAGGTTGTCGGAAACCTGCGCCTGGGCTGTGCCGGCGACGAGTCCGAGGGCGGCGGCGATTGCAGATGCGATGCGTGTGGCCTTCATGTGTTGCCTCCTGTTGTTGTGTTCAGACGCCAAGAAACTCCTGCAGAAAGTCTCGTTTTTGCTCCAACTCGTGCTGCGCGATCTCCGCGACGGCGCGGCCGTGCTCGATCACGTACATGCGGTCCGACAGCGGCGCCGCGAAGCGGAAGTTCTGCTCGACGAGCAGGATCGTGTAGCCCTTCTCCTTGAGCTGCCGGATCACGTCGCCGAGCCGCTGGACGATCACGGGCGCCAGGCCCTCCGAAATCTCGTCGAGCAGCAGCAGCCGCGCGCCCGTGCGCAGGATGCGCGCCAGCGCCAGCATCTGCTGCTCGCCGCCGGAAAGCCGCGTGCCCTGACTGTGGCGGCGCTCCTTGAGGTTGGGGAACATCGCATAGATCTCGTCGAGGCTCATGCCCCCCTCGGCAACCGCTGGCGGCAGCAGCAGGTTCTCCTCGCAACTGAGGCTCGAATAGATGCCGCGCTCCTCCGGGCAATAGCCGACGCCCAGCCGCGCGATGCGGTGCGGCGCGAGGCCGATGGTCTCGGTGCCGTTCAGGACGATGGAACCGTTGCGCTTGCCGGTCAGCCCCATGATCGCCCGGAGCGTCGTCGTGCGTCCCGCGCCATTGCGTCCCAGCAGCGAGACGCACTCGCCGGCGCGCACCACGACGTCCATGCCGTGGAGGATGTGCGACTCGCCGTAGAAGGCGTTTAGGCCGGCGATGCGGAGGGATTCGGTGCGGGCGTCCATGTCAGGTTCCGTGTGCGGCTGCTGCCAAGGACAAAACCGGGGGCTTCGACCGCCGAGGGCGACGGGTGGTCGTCGCCGCTTCGTGTCCCCCGGCGGACAAAGGCAAAAGGCGTCCGCCTCCTCCTTTACCTACGCGTCGACGACCACCCGCCACCCTCGGCTCG
>JBLNBJ010000191.1:0-25473 GCA_050259835.1 Ignavibacteria bacterium
GTCTCAGCGGCCTGGACATGACACTCGTTATCGCGGGAGTAGTCGCCGGCGTGGCCGCGGAGATGGGCGCTTTCGCCGTAACCAGTTCTCCGCCGATGTAGACCGGCAGCTTGCGCACCCGGTCCAGCCACACGCCGGCCGGCAGCATCAGCAACACCGCGGGAACCGCGCCCACCGCGCCGAGCGCGCCGATTTGCGCCGGCGTCGCCTGCAACACGACGGCCGCCAGCAATGCGGTCGCCAGTCCCGCGATCTGGCCGCCCAGCCCGCTCATCAGCGTGGACGACCACAGCAGCAGGTAGCGCGGATCCTTCCAGAGGCTGTCGGCGGCAGACGGTGAGGACATCGGTTGGGCTGGGCGCGGGCGAGCATCCATTCTACGTGGCACGGCATCGGGAACTTCGGCCCGCGCGTCCCGGACGAACCACGGAACACCGAAAGGACTCGCCGTGAGCCTGACACGCCCGCAATTGTCGAATCTCGAGCGCGAACTGGAGCGCAACCACGACCGCCTGCTGGAGGAAGTGCGCAACGAACTGGCCGCCACCGACGGCCAGCAGTATGCCGAGTTGGTGAACCGCGACCCGACCGACCCGGGCGACGCCTCGATGGCCGACCTGCTCGCCACGCTGAACCTTGCCGAGATCGACCGGCATATCGCCGCGCTGCGCGACATCGAAGCCTCGCGGCTGCGCATCCGCGAAGGCAGCTACGGCACCTGCGTCGATTGCGGCCGGGAAATCGGCTTCGAGCGGCTGCAGGCCTATCCGACCGCCAAGCGATGCCTGCCGTGCCAGCAGCTGCACGAGCGCATCTACGCCAGCGAGGGAACGCCGACGCTCTGAACCGCGGGGCTAGCGGCGAACGATGCTGCTGCCCGACAGCCGGACGGGATCGCCGCTCTTGAAGCCGGGATCCTTCTCGAAGTGGAAGGTCTTCTCCTGGCCGTCGTCCAGGCGGACATGCACGGCCCACACCTTGGTCGTGCGCACGTGCTCCTCGATCTTCTTGCCGGCATACGCGCCGCCTGCTGCACCCGCGATCGTCGCCACGCTGCGGCCGGTGCCGCTGCCGACCTGATTGCCCAGCAGCGCGCCTGCGACACCGCCGGCGATCATGCCCGTCGGGCCGCCTTCGCCCTTCTTCTCCTGCACCGTCACGCTCTTCACGGTGCCGCACTCCTTGCAGGCCGCTGCGGTGCGCGGGGTGCCCGAAGTGCCGACGGCCTTCTCGTACTCGGCCTTGGCGTCGCGCAGGCATTGCATGCGCGCGCTCGACGTCGATTCCTCGGCGCAAAGCTTCTTGTCGGCATCGTAACGGGCAGCCGCCGCCTTCTGGGCGTCATCCGCGCCGAACGCGGACATCGACATCGTAGCTGCTGCCATCGCAATGGCTATCACGGCATTTTTCATGGTGTCTTCTCCAACTGGGGACGCTACATGATGGATGGTAGATCAAATACCCGCCCTTGGCAGTCGGGCTATCCCCATCCTGGCGGGCATGGTATTCGCTATGAAGAAGCGAACAGAACGACGGAGGAACAGCCATGCCCGTATTGCCCAGCGGTCGCCGCATTGAATTCTCGCTTGATCGCTTCCATGCGCTGCTGCGCCTGATGGAGCCGGAGCAGGTCCGGCGTATCGTGGACGACATGGCCCATCCCGACGACCTGCTGTTCGTCCTCGACGCCGTCCATTTCGGCATCGACGACGGCATGCCCTTCTTCGCGGGCTATGTGGCATCGGACTGGAAGAGCGGCGCAGCGGAATGGAGCGGCGCCGATCGGGAAGCGCTCGCGGAATGGCTGACTTCTCCGCAGGCGCGCGCCGCCCGCGAGAAGGCCATGCGCTACATCAAGTCGCTGATCCTCGACCGCCCGAACGTCCAATACCCCTACGCCCTGGCCCACGAGGCCCTGGCAACGACGGTGCATCCCGGCTCGCTGCTGCGGCAATAACGACCTCTCGGCCGGCGGAGGCGTGGCAAGGATTGCCGCGCCTCTGCCGGCTCTCGCCTAGCCCTTGAGCTCGGGGAAGTCCTCCTCGTAGAACTCCCACTCGCCTTTTTCATTCTTCGCGCGGCGCTCGGCCTCGACCGCCCGGAGCTGGACGCGCCGGATCTTGCCCGAGATGGTCTTGGGCAGGTCGGAGAACTCGATGCGGCGCACGCGCTTGTAGGGCGCGAGATGCTGGCGCATGAAGGCGAAGATGTCCTTGGCCAGGTCGCGGCTTGGCTGCTGACCCTGCACGAGGATCAGGAAGGCCTTGGGCACGGCGAGGCGCACAGGGTCGGGACTCGGCACCACCGCCGCCTCGGCCACCGCCGGGTGCTCGAGCAGCGCGCTCTCCAGCTCGAAGGGGCTGATGCGGTAGTCGGAAGCCTTGAAGACGTCGTCGGCGCGGCCGACGTAGGTGATGTAGCCGTCGGCGTCGCGGCTGGCGACGTCGCCCGTGCGGTAATGGCCATCGCGCATCACCTCGGCGGTCTTTTCGCTGCTGTCCATGTAGCCGACCATCAGGCCGGTCGGCTTCGGATCGAGCACGATGCAGATCTCGCCTTCGTCGGCTTCGACGCCGTCCGAGTTGATCAACACGATGCGATAGCCGGGCAGCGGGCGGCCCATCGAGCCGGGCTTGAGCGGCTGGTTGGGCGAGTTGCCGACCTGCGCCGTGGTTTCGGTCTGCCCGAAGCCGTCGCGCAGCGTGATGCCCCAGGCGTTCTTCACCTGGTCGATGATCTCCGGGTTGAGCGGTTCGCCGGCGCCGATGAGTTCGCGGATCTTGAGCCGGCCGCGATAGGCGGCGAGGTCTTCCTGAATCATCATGCGCCAGACGGTGGGCGGCGCGCACATGGTGGTGACGCCGTACTTCTCCAGCACGGCGAGCATGTTCTTGGCGTGGAAGCGCGAATAGTTGTAGAGGAAGATGCAGGCGCCCGCGTTCCACGGCGAGAAGAAGCAGCTCCAGGCGTGCTTGGCCCAGCCGGGCGAGGAGATGTTGAGGTGGATGTCGCCGGGCTGCAGGCCGATCCAGAACATCGTCGACAAGTGGCCGACCGGGTAGCTGGTCTGCGTGTGCAGCACGAGCTTGGGCTTCGACGTCGTGCCCGAGGTGAAGTAGAGCAGCAGCGGATCGTCGGCCCGGGTCGGGCCTTCCGGCACGAACTCGGCGCTGCAGGCATCGATCGCGTAGCGCGTCCAGCCGGCCGCCTCGCCGCCGACGCAGATGCGCGTATAGCCGCCGGCCAGCGTATCGAACTTGGCGGTATGCGCGGCACCGACCACCACGTGCTTCACGTTGCCCCGGTCGAAGCGATCGAGCAGGTCGTCCGGCGTGAGCAGCGTGGTGGCCGGGATCAGCACGGCGCCGAGCTTGATGGCGGCCAGCATGATTTCCCACAACGGCACTTCGTTGCCGAGCATCATCAGGATGCGGTCGCCGCGGGCGACACCGAGGCTGCGCAGGAAGTTCGCCGCCTGGTTCGAGCGCGCCGACATCTGCGCGAACGAGAGCTTCTGCTCGCTGCCGTCCTCGTTCACCACCCAAAGCGCCGGCTTGTCGTTGCCGCGCGCCATGGCGTCGAAGTAGTCGAGCGCCCAGTTGAATTCAGTCAGTTCCGGCCAGCGGAAACCGCGATAGGCGGCGGCGTAGTCGGTGCGGTGGGCCAGCAGGAAATTGCGAGCTTCGAGAAAGCGTTCTACAGCGGACATGGCTACTCCCCTTTATCGGATGAATTATTTGAACCAGCCTGAAAACGCAAACGGCGCGTCATCCGACGCGCCGTCTGTTTGATGAACCTAGTGTGTCGCCGCCCTCCTCACATGCTGCGGCGGTACTGCCCGCCGACCTCGTAGAGGGCGTTCGATATCTGCCCGAGTGAGCAGTGCCGCACGGCCTCCATCAGCACCTCGAACACGTTGCGGTTCTCGATCACCGCCTGCTTGAGCTTGCCGAGCCAGACCGGCGCGTCCTGGTGGTTCCTCGCCTGGAAGTCGCGCAGGCGCGTGAGCTGCGACTGCTTTTCCTCCTCGGTCGAGCGCGCCAGTTCGATCTCGGTCGCCAGCCCCGAGCCGTGCGGATTGAGGAAGGTGTTGATGCCGACGATCGGGTAGGAGCCGTCGTGCTTCTTGTGCTCGTAGTAGAGCGACTCTTCCTGGATCTTGCCGCGCTGGTAGCCGGTTTCCATCGCGCCGAGCACGCCGCCGCGCGACGCGATCGCCTCGAACTCCTTGAGCACGGCTTCCTCGACGAGGTCGGTGAGTTCCTCGATGACGAAGGCGCCCTGGTTGGGGTTCTCGTTCTTCGCCACGCCCCACTCGCGGTTGATGATCAGCTGGATCGCCATGGCGCGGCGCACGCTCTCTTCGGTCGGCGTGGTGATCGCCTCGTCGTAGGCGTTGGTGTGTAGCGAGTTGCAGTTGTCGTAGATGGCGATCAGCGCCTGCAGCGTGGTGCGGATGTCGTTGAAGTCGATCTCCTGCGCGTGCAGCGAGCGGCCCGAGGTCTGGATGTGGTACTTGAGCTTCTGGCTGCGCTCGTTGGCGCCGTACTTGTTCTTCATCGCCACCGCCCAGATGCGGCGGGCGACGCGGCCGATCACCGAGTACTCGGGGTCCATGCCGTTGCTGAAGAAGAAGCTCAAGTTGGGCGCGAAGTCGTCGATGTGCATGCCGCGCGCGAGGTACGACTCGACGTAGGTGAAGCCGTTCGCCATCGTGAACGCGAGCTGCGAGATCGGGTTCGCGCCGGCTTCCGCGATGTGGTAACCGGAGATCGACACCGAGTAGAAGTTCCGGACGTTGTGATGGACGAAGTACTCCTGGATGTCGCCCATCATCTTGAGCGCGAACTCGGTCGAGAAGATGCAGGTGTTCTGGCCCTGATCTTCCTTGAGGATGTCCGCCTGCACGGTGCCGCGCACGGTCGAGAGCACCCACTCCTTGATCTTCTCCCACTCGTCGTCGGTGGGATCGCGGCCGTTGTCGGCCTTGAACTTCGCCACCTGCTGGTCGATCGCGGTGTTGAAGAAGTTGGCCAGCATGATCGGCGCCGGACCGTTGATGGTCATCGAGACCGAGGTGGTCGGATCGCAGAGGTCGAAACCGTCGTAGAGCACCTTGAGGTCGTCGAGCGTGGCGATCGACACGCCGGAGTTGCCGATCTTGCCGTAGATGTCCGGCCGCTCGTCGGGGTCGCAGCCGTAGAGCGTCACCGAGTCGAAGGCCGTCGACAGGCGCTTGGCCGGCATGCCTTCGGAGACTTTCTTGAAGCGGCGGTTGGTGCGGAACGCGTCGCCCTCGCCGGCGAACATGCGCGTCGGGTCTTCATTCTCGCGCTTGAAGGCGAACACGCCGGCGGTGTAGGGGAAGGAGCCGGGCACGTTTTCGCGCATCAGGAAGCGCAGCAGTTCGCCCTCGTCCTCGAAATGCGGCAGCACCACCTTGCGGATCTTGGTGCCCGACAGCGTCTCGCTGACCAGCTTGGTGCGGATCTCCTTGTCGCGGATCTTCACCACGTACTCGTCGCCCGCGTAGGCCTTCTTCATGTCCGGCCACTGGGCCAGCAGCTTCCTGGCGTGCGGCGTGAGCTGGCCGTCCTTCCAGGCAATCAGTTCGTCGAAGTCCGTCGGCGTGGCCTTGCCGCAGCCTTCGAAGATCGCCTTCGAGGTCTTCAGCGACTGGCGCTCGCGCGCGAGGGTGGCCTGCTCGGTCACGCTCTTGTGATAGCCGCGCACGGTATCGGCGATCTCGGCGAGGTAGCGCACGCGCTCGGCCGGCACCACGGCGCGCTTGGGCGACGAATGCCGGACGTCGACCTTCGGCAGCTTGCCGGGCTTCAGCTCGAGCCCGTGGCCGGCGAGCACCGGCGCCAGAGCCTGGTAGAGCGCAGTCACGCCATCGTCGTTGAAGCGCGCCGCCTGGGTGCCGAACACCGGCATGTCTTCGGCCGGCTCAGAGAAGCGCTCGCGGTTGCGCTGGTACTGCTTCCGCACGTCGCGCAGCGCATCTTCCGCGCCCTTGCGGTCGAACTTGTTGATGGCGACGAAGTCGGCGAAGTCGAGCATGTCGATCTTCTCGAGTTGCGAGGCGGCACCGAATTCGGGCGTCATCACGTACATCGAGGTGTCGACGAAGGGCACGATGGCGGCGTCGCCCTGGCCGATGCCGGAGGTCTCGACGACGACGAGGTCGAAGCCGGCTACCTTGCAGGCAGCGATCACTTCCGGCAGCGCGGCGGAGATCTCGCTGCCCGTGTCGCGCGTCGCCAGCGAGCGCATGAAGATGTTCGGATGCTCGATCGCGTTCATGCGGATGCGGTCGCCCAGCAGCGCGCCGCCGGTGCGCTTGCGCGAAGGATCGATGGAGACGACGGCGATCGAGAGGCGGTCGTCCTGGTCGAGGCGGAAACGGCGGATCAGTTCGTCGGTGAGGCTCGACTTGCCGGCGCCGCCCGTGCCCGTGATGCCGAGCGTCGGCACGCGGCACTTCGCCGCCTTTTCCAGCAGCGCCTTCCTGGCCTTCTCGGGCCAGGCGCCGTTCTCGAGCGCCGTGATGATGCGCGCCAGCGCACGGCGGTCGCCCTTCTCCAGCGCCTTGGTGTCCTGCGGCGCCAGCGGCGCGAGGTCGCGGTCGGCGCGCGCCACCATGTCGCTGATCATGCCCTGCAGGCCCATCTTCTGGCCGTCTTCCACCGAGTAGATGTGGGCGACGCCGTAGGCGTGGAGCTCTTCGATCTCGTGCGGCACGATGACGCCGCCGCCGCCACCGAAGACGAGGATGTTCTCGCCGCCCCGGCTCTTCAGCAGGTCGAGCATGTACTTGAAGAACTCGACGTGGCCGCCCTGGTAGGACGACACGGCGATGCCCTGCACGTCTTCCTGCAGCGCGGCGTTCACGATCTCCTCGACCGAGCGGTTGTGGCCGAGGTGGATCACTTCGGCGCCGGAACCCTGCAGGATGCGGCGCATGATGTTGATCGAGGCATCGTGGCCGTCGAACAGCGAGGCGGCGGTGACGAAGCGCACCTTGTTCTTGGGCTTGTAGGGGCCGAGCTTGGCGGCGACGGCGAGATCGGTCATGGTGGAACTCCGGTCGGCGGATGCGGCAAATCTTAGAACCGTGGTCGGCAGGCGAGATGCCACAAGCAGCCGCGAACTATGCATTTTTTGCCATAATTCGGCCATGAAGAGGGAAGCCCCAACCTCGCACTCGACGGTCGCCGTCGGCTTCGTCCGAGGCATCCTGGCGGGCACGACGCGCGCCGGCGCGGCGCCGGCACGCCTGCTAGAACATGCAGGAATTGCCACTTCGATGCTGGACGACGGCGACGCGCGGGTGCCGGTCGCCCGCTATGCCGCGCTCTACCGGCTCATCAACGAGAGGCTCGACGACGAAGGCTTCGGCCTCTTCTCGCGGCCGCTGCGGCGCGGCACCTTCGAGTTTCTTTGCCGCGGCGCCTTGTCGGCGGCCACGCTCGAAGCGGCGCTCGAGCGCATCGCCCGCTTCCTGCGTGTCGTGCTCGACGACATGGAAGTCGAGATCCAGCGCACGCGCGACACCGCGGTGATCGTCATCAGCCAGGAGCAGCCGCTTCCGGTCGGCGAACCGGGCCGAGTGTTCGCCTTCGAGTGGCTGCTGCGCATGATCCACGGCGTCGCCGCCTGGCTGGTGGCGAGACCGCTCGCGCTGAGCGAAGTCGCGTTTCCCTACCCGCCGCCGCCGCATGCCGCCGAATACGAGTTCGTCTTCGCGCCGCGCTGCACCTTCGATGCGCAGCGGCTGGAGGCGCGCTTTCCCGCCGCCGCCCTCGATCTGCCGGTAAGGCGCGATGAAGCCGCGCTGGCCGCCTTCCTCGCCGACGCCCCTGCCAGCATCACCACGCTCTATCGCCGCGACCGCGCCGTCGCGCAGCGCGTGCGCGACGCCTTGCGCGCCGCGCTGCCCGGGACGCGCACGCTGCCGCAGATCGCCGCCGCGCTGTTCCTCTCGCCGCGCACGCTGCATCGCCGACTCGAAGACGAAGGCACCAGCCTGCAAGCCATCCGCGACGCGCTGCGACGGGATCTCGCCGGTGAGTGGTTGACGAAAACGCGGCGGCCCATCGGGCAGATTGCGGCGGCGCTCGGGTTTGCCGACGGCTCGTCCTTCTACCGCGCATTCACTGCGTGGACGGGGCGCAGTCCGCGCGACTATCGCCGTCACGCCCGCTCCTGACAATCCCGCGTTCATAGCGCGCCTTGTTGGAACGGTGCAACGACGCCAAGGCACATGGAGGCAGCGGCGGCTTTCCTGCATGGCTTCAGAAAGTAGCGCCGCCGCGGGGCCCCGGCGACTCGACGCAATTCGCGGCGGAACGGCGGCCGGCACGTCCGGTCGAACTCCCTTTGCTTGAGGAGAGTTCCATGTCGCACTACATCGACGCCATCGTCATCCCCGTTCCCCGAGCCAGCCTGGAGCTCTACAAGGGCATGTCCGCGGAATGGGGCACTGCCCACATTCGCCACGGCGCTCTGTATTACTCGGACTCGATCAGCGACGACGTTCAGCCCGGCAAGATGACGTCGTTTCCCCAGGCCGTGCAACTGAAGGACGACGAAGTGATCGCCATGGCCTGGGTCGTGTATCGAAACAAGGAGGACCGCGACCGCATCACCAGGGAAGTGATGGAGGACCCGCAGTTCAAGGAGTCGATGGACCCTTCGAAGATGCCGTTCGACGGCAAGCGCATGTTCTGGGGCGGTTTCGAAACCATCGTCGGGCTCGCCGCCGAACATTAGGCGGGCCGGATGCGAAGCGCGGAGGCGCTAGACGCGAGAGACGGGGCGCACCACCAGGACGTTCTTCCCGACCTGCGCGGCGCCCCTGTATTCCAGGCCGACCTCTTCCGCAGAAACGAGCGCCAGTTCCACGCGTCCGCGGTACCGCGTCAGGAAACGCTCGATCCTTTCGCCTTCGTCGCATCCGCGCTGAAGTTTCCAGAACGCGGCGACGTCGACGGCGGACGTGGGGCCGAACATGCTCAGCACGGCCCAGCCCTGGTGGGGATTCCTTACCTGATAGTCGCTGTGGGACTCCAGGCGAGCAAGATCGGCAAGGCCTGAGAGAAAAGACATGGTGGCTCCGTGGCGCACTTGTTCGGGGTTTCGGAATGAGCGCAGTGCTGCGCGAGTTTAACCGACGCGGCCGCCTCACCTCTCTGGCACGTCGCCTGCTTTGTGATCCGATCATCAAACGGGAGGCGTCCATGTCCATCGGTAGCTCGTTGCTCAGCGGTCTTCAAGGCATCCAGGCCGGCTTCAATCGCGCCGACGTCGCGTCGGCGCAAATCGCATCGTTCGGCGTCGAAGACAACGCCAGGCTGACGCAGAACTTGATCGACCTGAAGCGGAGCGAGCATCAGGTCAAAGCCTCGGCCAACGTCGTGAAGACCGCCGATTCGATGCTGGGAACGCTGATCGACATCAAAGCCTGACACGGAGGCGACCTTGGCAGGCGTTCATTGCCTCGGCCTCGCCGGAGATTGCCGCCCCGGTCTTCGCGGCCGGCCGGGCCGGCGCCCCCGAACGCGCCGCGCCAATAGTTGACAGAGCTTCTCGGACATCCTATCCTTCGCGGCATTATTTCCGCTTATTGCGCCATTAATCGCGCAAAGGCCCCGGAGGAGACAAACCATGGCAGAGGGAATCTGGGTGCCGCTGATCCTTTTCGTCGCGATGCTCGTGTGGCTCAAGAGAACGGACTACGGCGCTGGCTGCACGCGATTCAGGGAATTGGGTTGCGAGAATCCGGGCAAGGGACGTTGCTCCTTCCCCGACTGCGAACGATCGAAGACACACAAGCCGAAGAAATTCTTCGTCTGGTGATCGTCCTCCGGCGCTCGGTGGAGGCGGCCATCGACGCCGGTTCCTCACCAGCGCAGCGCAGGCGCGACTATCGATTGATGTTCGGAGGCTGATGCAGCACCTTGCGGCGCGCATATGCGGCATCGGGCGCTGCGCAGCACGCGCCCGTCGGCGCCCGGCGATGCGCCGCGCGGTTGGCCTGCCGCCACCGGCCCAGTGCGGCGCGCAATGCGTCAAGCCAGGCCCGCATCTACATCTGCCTGTGATTGCGGGTCGGACCGTCTGCGCTCCGAACCGCGATCGACGAGAAGACGCCCTTCATTTCTCCAGTCCTCGCTCCAGCCGCCATTCCTTGACCAGCGCGTAGATCGCGGGGATCACGGCCAGCGTCAGGATCGTCGAGGAAATCATGCCGCCGACCATAGGCGCCGCGATGCGGCTCATGACCTCCGAACCCGTGCCGCGACTCCACATGATCGGCAGCAGGCCGGCCATGATCGCGACGACGGTCATCATCTTCGGCCGCACGCGTTCCACGGCACCCTCCATGACTGCGGCGTAGAGATCGGCGAGCGTGGCCGGCGTTCCGCCGTCGCGCCGCTTCGCCTTGACGTGCTCCCACGCGGCGTCGAGGTAGATCAGCATCACCACGCCGGTTTCCGCCGCCACGCCGGCCAGCGCGATGAAGCCGACCGCCACCGCCACCGAAAGGTTGTAGCCGAGCGCCCACATCAGCCAGACGCCGCCGACCAGCGCGAAGGGCACCGACAGCATGACGATCAAGGTCTCGGTCAGGCGCTGGAAGTTCAGGTACAGCAGCAGGAAGATCGTCAGCAGCGTCACCGGGATGACGATCTTCATCTTGGCGACGGCGCGCTCCATGTATTCGAACTGGCCGCTCCAGCTCACGTAGTAGCCGGGGGCGAACTTGACCTTGTCCGCCACGGCGCGGCGCGCTTCGGCCACGTAGGAACCGATGTCGCGGTCGCGGATGTCGACGTAGATGTAGGCTGACAGCAGCGCGTTCTCGGTGCGGATCGCCGGCGCCCCCTTGGCGATCTCGACCCTCGCCACCTGGCCCAGCGGCACCATCGCCGGCGCCTTGCCCATTTCGCCCATGGTCGGCACCAGCACCTCGCGCGCGATCTTCTGCGGGTCGTCGCGCAGTTCGCGCGGATAGCGGACGATGACGCCGAAGCGCTCGCGTCCCTCGACGGTGGTCGTCACCATCTCGCCGCCGAGCGCCTGGCCCACGACGTTCTGCAGGTCGCCGACGTTGATGCCGTAGCGCGCCAGCTGTTCGCGCTCGGGTGTCACGTTCAGGTAGTAGTCGCCGGTGATGCGCTCGGCGAAGGCGCTGGTCGTGCCGGGCACCTCCTTGACCACGGCCTCGATTTGCTTGGCCAGGCGCTCCATCTCGTCGAGGTCCTTGCCGAATACCTTGATGCCGATCGGCGTGCGGATGCCGGTCGACAGCATGTCGATGCGCGCCTTGATCGGCATGGTCCAGGCGTTCGACACGCCGGGGATCTGCAGCGCCTTGTCCATCTCGGCGATCAGCTTGTCGATGTCCATGCCCGGACGCCACTCGCTCTCGGGCTTGAGGTTGATCACCGTCTCAAACATCTCGAGCGGCGCCGGGTCGGTCGCCGTGTTGGCGCGGCCGGCCTTGCCGTAGACCGAGGCCACCTCGGGGAAGCTCTTGATGATCTTGTTCTGCACCTGCAGCAGCTGCGCGGCCTTGGTCACCGACATGCCGGGCAGCGACGAAGGCATGTAGAACAGCGTGCCTTCGTTGAGCGTCGGCATGAACTCGCTGCCCAGCCGCGCCGCCGGGATGACGGAAACCGCCAGCACGGCGAGCGCCGCCGCGATGGTCGCCTTCTTGCGCCGCATCACGGCCTCGATGATCGGCCGGTAGAGGGCGATCAGGAAGCGGTTGACCGGGTTCTTCTCCTCGGGCGGAATCGTGCCGCGGATGAACAGCATCATCAGCACCGGCACCAGCGTCACCGACAGCAGCGCCGCGCCCGCCATGGCGAAGGTCTTGGTGTAGGCGAGCGGCGCGAACAGCCGGCCCTCCTGCGCTTCGAGCGTGAACACCGGCAGGAACGAGACGGTGATGATCAGCAGAGAGAAGAACAGCGCCGGCCCAACCTCTTTGCACGCGACAATCATCGCCTCCGTTCTCGACTCGCCGGGCCGCAGCCGCTCCAAGTGTTTGTGCGCGTTCTCAATCATCACGATCGCCGCATCGACCATCGCGCCGATGGCGATGGCGATGCCGCCCAGGCTCATCAGGTTGGAGTTCATGCCCAAGAGGCGCATGGCGATGAAGGAGATCAGCACGCCGACCGGCAGCATGACGATCGCCACCAGCGCCGAGCGCACGTGCATCAGGAACACCACGCAGACGACGGCGACGATCAGGCTTTCCTCGGTCAGCGTGCGCTTGAGGGTTTCGATGGCGCGATGGATGAGCTCGGAGCGGTCGTAGACGGTTTCGATCGAAACGCCTTCCGGCAGGCCGCTGGCGATTTCGCCCAGTTTCTCCTTGATGTTGCCGATCACCTCGAGCGCGTTCTGGCCGTAGCGCGCCATCGCGATGCCCGACACCACCTCGCCGTCGCCGTTGAGTTCCGAGAGGCCGCGACGCTCGTCGCCGGTGAGCTCGACGCGCGCAACGTCGGCCACGCGCACCGGCGTGCCGCGCGCGGACTTCAGCACCAGATTCTCGAGATCGCCGCGCCCGCGCAGGTAGCCGCGGCCGCGCACCATGTACTCGGTTTCGGCCATCTCGATGGTGCGGCCGCCGATGTCGCGATTGGAGTCGCGGATGGCCTGCGCCACCTTGTCGAGCGGGATGCCGTAGGCGCGCAGCTTGGTCGGATCGACCGCCACCTGGTATTGCTGGACGAAGCCGCCGACGCTCGCCACTTCGGCGACGCCATGCGCCTTCGCCAGCTGGTAGCGCAGGTACCAGTCCTGCAGCGTGCGCAACTCGGCGAGCGTCTTGTCCTTCGCCAGCACCGCATATTGGTAGACCCAGCCGACGCCACTGGCGTCCGGGCCGAGCGTCGGCACCACGCCGGCGGGCAGGCGGCCGGCCGCGGCATTCAGATATTCGAGCACGCGCGAGCGCGCCCAGTAGATGTCGGTGCCGTCCTCGAAGATCACATAGACGAACGAGGCGCCGAAGAACGAGAAGCCGCGCACCACCTTGGACTTCGGCACCGACAGCATCGACGTGGAGAGCGGATAGGTGACCTGGTCCTCGACCACCTGCGGCGCCTGGCCCGGGAACTCCGTATAGACGATCACCTGCACGTCGGACAGATCGGGCAGCGCGTCGAGCGGCGTCTTCGCCACCGCGTAGATGCCCGCCAGCACGACGAACACGGTCGCCAGCAGGACGAGGAAGCGGTTGCGCGCCGACCAGTCGATGAGGGCGTTGAGCATCGCGGCCGCCTTCTCAGTGGCTGCCGTGGCCGGCGTGCGCGGGCGCCGGCTCCAGCTTGACGATCACCCACTCGCCCGGGCTGCGCTCGACGAAGCTGAAGGCCACCGCGTCGCCGGGCTTCAGCTTGCCGAGCAGCGCGCCGTTGGCGAGCGCGAAGTCCATGGTCATCGCCGGCCACTTGAGGTCCGCGACCGGGCCGTGGCTGATGGTCACCGTGCCGGCCTTGGCGTCGACCGCCTCCAGCCTGCCGGCCGCCTCGTGGCCGACGGACTTGGCCGACGCCTCGGCGGGCTTCGGCGCGGCGAGCGCGCCCACCGCCGCCTTGAGATTGCTCTCGGCATCGATCAGGAAGTTCGCGGCCACCACGACCTGCTCGCCTTCCTTGACGCCGTCGATCACCTCGACGTAATCGTCGCCGCGCGCGCCGAGCTTGACCTCGCGCGGCTCGAAGCGGCCGTCACCGATCTTCACCAGCACCGTGCGTCGCGTGCCGGTGTCGATGACCGCCGAGACGGGCACCGTCACGACCGGCGCCTTGGCCGCCGTCGGCACTTCCACCTGCGCATACATTGCGGGCTTGAGCAGGCCGCCGGGATTCGGCAGTTCGATGCGCACCGGCACCGTGCGCGTCTCCGCGCTCAAGGTCGGATAGACGTAGCTGACGGTGCCGGTGAAGCTCTTGTCCGGATAGGCGTCGACACGCACCTGCACCTTGGCGCCCGGCTTCACCGCGCCGATGTCGGCCTCGAAGACGTCGGCGAGGATCCACACGGCCGAGAGGTCGGCGATCTGGTAGAGCGATTCGCCGGGCATGAACCGCATGCCGGGCAGCGCCTTCTTCTCGGTGATGACGCCGGCGGCCGGCGAGCGGAAGGTCAGCGTGCGCTTCGCCGTGCCCGACTGCGCGAGCGCCTTGACCTGCTCGGGCGAGATGTCCCAGTTGGACAAGCGGGCGAGGGCCGCGTCGGCCAGCTGCTGCATCGAGGCGCGCGTCTCGGGCGCCGCATCGCCGAGCTTGGCGACGCTCTGCGCCGCGATCGTGTATTCGCGCTGGGCGGAGACGAGTTCGGGGCTGTAGACCTCGAACAGCGGCTGGCCCTTCGCCACCGGTTGCCCGGTGACGTTCACATGCAGGCGCTCGACCCAGCCTTCGAACTTCGGCGCCACGGCGAACACGCGGCGCTCGTCGACCTCGACGCGCCCCACGGCGCGCACGCGGCGAT
Source organism: Ignavibacteria bacterium (assembly GCA_050259835.1). Classification (GTDB taxonomy): domain Bacteria; phylum Pseudomonadota; class Gammaproteobacteria; order Burkholderiales; family Rhodocyclaceae; genus Nitricoxidireducens. The sequence continues at coordinate 14,524 of JBLNBJ010000191.1, forward strand.
CGATGGCGCGCGCCTGCGCGGCCTCGGTGCGCACGCCGAGCTTCTGCACCTTCTCGCTGCTGATCTTGAGCGCGTTGCCGGCGTCCGGTTCGTTCTCTTCGCCCTCGTACACCGGCACGTAATCCATGCCCATCGGGTCCTTCTTCGGCACCGGCGAGGTGTCGGGCAGGCCCATCGGGTTGCGGTAGTAGAGCAGCTTGCGCGCCTTGGGCGTGCCTGCGCCGTCTGCGCTCGCGACCGGCTGCGCGCCCGTCCCGGCGCCCCGTCCCATCCAGTAGCCGCCGCCCGCGGCCAGCGCCAGCGCGACGACGACGAGCGCGATGCCCGTGGCTTGTCTCATAGGTCTTCCCCAATCAGTCGTTCGATGTCGGCCAGGCGCGCCTGCTGCTCGGCCTGAGCCTTGACGATGCTTTGCCGCGCGCTGCGGATCTGGCGTTGCGCATCCAGCAGCGTGGCGAAATCCACCTTGCCGTTTTCGTACCCCGCCATGGCCGCTTCGAAGGTGAGTTGGGCCTGCGGCAGCAGGCTGTGCTGCGAAAGCTGAACGATGCGGCCGGCGGATTCGATGGCGGAGAGGTTTTCCGAAAGCTCGGACAAGAGCTGGGTGGCGGAAGCCTCCTTGCGAGCGCGCGCCGCTTCCAGGTTGCGCTCGGCCTCGCGTTCCTGGCTGCGCCGCGATTCCTGCTGCAGCGGCACGTTGAACTCGACCATCAGGCCCCAGTCGCTGACGCTGTTGCGCGTCTGCGTCGGCGCGACGCCGACGGTGAAGTCGGGCCAGCGGTTGCGGTAGGCGAGGTCGCGGTTCTTCTCGGCGGACCGTACGCCGGCGTCGGCCGCGAAGAGCTGCGGATTCTGCTTCTCGAGCCGCTCGGCCAGCGCCGTGTAGTCAAGCCGCGCGGCGCCCGGCACGGGACGCAGACGCTGCGGCACGGCCAGCGGGGCGTCCGCCCGCCGCGCCAGCAGCGCGTTCAGGCGCGACGCGGCGTGGTGGTGCTCGGTCTCCATCGTCACGAGTTCCGAGCGCAGCGCCGTGCGCTCGACCTGCGCGCGGATGGCGTCCTGCTGCGGCACCAGCCCGTTGGCGTAGCGGTTGCGCGTGATCTCCTCGATGCGGCCGATGAGGTCGATGACCTCGCGGTTCAGTTCGATGAGCCGGGCCAGCGCGAAGTATTGCGCGTAAGTAGCCTTGATGCGCGCGGCAATCTCGTTCCAGGTCGCGCCCGCGCGGCCTTGGGCGGCGTCGGCCTCGGCTTCGGCGGCGGCACGCTTGAGATCGCGCTTGCCCCAGAACGGCACGGGCTGCATCAGCGTGTACTTGGTGCTGCCGACGCGCGCCGGGAGCACGTTGGGGCTCGCGTCGCGGCCGCTGTTGGTGACGTCCATCAGCTCGGTGCGCAGCACGGGATCGGCCAGCGCGCCGGCGGGATGGATGCGCTCGGAGGCCGCCGCCGCTTCCGCGCGCATCGCCGCGAATTCCGGGTTGCGGTCGCGCGCGTAGGCGAGCAGTTCCTCGACGCTGGCGCCGGGTGGCGCCTCGGCGAAAGCCGCCAGCGACAGCGCAGTCAGCGCCGCCGCCATCACCGCCTGCCGGAACCGGGCTGCCATCATGCGCTCTCCTCCGTCGGGGTTGTCCGGTCTCAGCGGGCCGGCTCGTAGCGGACGACCGTTACTGCGCCGTTCACGTAGTCGGCCACGAAACGGATGCGGTCGCCTTCCTTGATCTGTCCCAGCCAGGCCTTGTCCTTGACGCGGAACGCCATGGTCATCGCCGGCATGCCGAGGTTGTCGAGCGGGCCGTGCGCGAGCGTGAGCTTGCCGCCGGCAGGGTCGACCTTCTTGACCGTGCCATCGACCCAGCCGGGCTCGGCGGACTGCTTCTGCATGTTCATGCCATGGTGATGCTCATGTTCGTCGGCAAAGGCGGCGACGGGAAGGGCGAGGGCGGCGCAGACGGCGAGCCAGGCGGTGCGGTTCATGTTGACTCCTTGGGTCGGGTGGATGATGCGCGGCCAGTGCCTGCCGCGACCTGAGACGAGTTTGCGCCGCCACCCGGGACGGGAAGCTGACGCGCGGATTACATTTCCGTAATCTTTCGCGCTGGCGCAACGCCCCGGCGCTCCCAGCCTAAAATGCCCCTCCTATGAAGCTTCTCATCGTCGAAGACGAAGCCAAGACCGGCGACTACCTCAGGCAGGGCCTCGGCGAAGCCGGCTTTGCCGCCGATCTAGCGCGCAACGGCAACGACGGCCTGCACCTGGCACTGACGGGCGACTACGACCTCGTCGTGCTCGACGTCATGCTGCCGGGGCTCGACGGCTGGGGCGTGCTGCAGGCGCTGCGAGCGGCAGGCCGCGAATTGCCGGTGCTGTTCCTCACCGCACGCGACGGCGTCGAGGATCGCGTCAAGGGACTCGAGCTGGGCGCCGACGACTACCTCGTCAAGCCGTTCGCCTTCTCCGAGCTGCTGGCGCGCGTGCGCACCCTGCTGCGCCGCGGCGCCAAGGCGAAGGAGACCGACGTGCTGCGCGTCGCCGATCTCGAGCTCGACCTCCTGCGCCGACGCGTGACGCGCGCGGGCAAGCGCATCGACCTCACCGCCAAGGAGTTCGGCCTGCTCGAGCTGCTGATGCGGCGCCAGGGCGAAGTGCTGCCGCGCTCGCTGATCGCCTCGCAGGTGTGGGACATGAACTTCGACAGCGACACCAACGTCATCGACGTCGCCGTGCGCCGGCTGCGAGCCAAGGTCGACGACGACTTCACGCCGCGCCTGATCCGCACCGTGCGCGGCATGGGCTACGTGATGGAAGCACCGGAAGCGCAATGATCCCGCCCCCGATGAGGCGCGCTTCCATCACCTTCCGGCTCGCCGCGCTGTTCGCGGTGGCCGCCGCGGCCGTGCTGCTCGGCCTGTGGCTCTTCATCGTGCAAGCCACCGACACGCATTTCGAGGAAATGGACCTGCACGACCTGCGCGCCAAGCTCGAGCTGACGCGCCACGCGCTGGCGAAGGTGCACCGGCCGGCGGACTTGCGCGACCTGCCCGGGCAGCTGGACGACGCGCTGGTTGGCCAGGAAGGCTTGGCGGTGGCGGTGCTCGGACCGCAGGCCGAGACGCTCTTTGCCACCACCGGCGGCGACTTCCCGGCGCCGCTGCTGGCTCGCCCCGCAACGGGCGCCGACAAACCGCTGGTCTGGAACAGCAACGGCCGCCAGTTCCGCGGCATCGCGGCGAACGTGCCCTTCGGCGACGAGGCGATGCCGCCGGCGCGCGTGGCCATCGCGCTCGACATCTCGCATCACCGCGACTTCATCGAGTCGTTCCGGCGCACGCTGCTGCTGACGGTCGGCGGCGGCATCGTGCTGATGGCGCTGCTGGGCTGGTGGATCGCCCGGCGCGGCATCCGCCCGGTACAGGAGATGGCGGCGGTGGTCGACCGCATCACGGCACAGCGCCTGCACGAGCGCGTGCCGGACGACAGTGCGCCGGTGGAGCTCGCGGGGCTGGCGCGTTCGTTCAACGAGCTGATGGCGCGCCTCGAGGACTCGTTCCGGCGGCTCTCCGACTTCTCGTCGGATATCACGCACGAACTGCGCACCCCCGTGAATACCCTGATGATGCAGACGCAGGTGGCGCTCTCGAAGGAACGCAGCGCCGAGGAATACCGCGAGGTGCTGCACTCGTGCCTGGAGGAATACGAACGCCTGGCGCGCATGATCGCCGACATGCTGTTCCTCGCCAAGGCCGACAACGGGTTGGTCGTGCCCAATGCCGAAGCGCTCGACCTGGGCGAAGAGGCGCAGCGGGTGAAGGAATTCTTCGAGGCCTACGCGGACAGCGCCGAAGTGCGCCTGAGTGCCTCCGGCAGCGGCCGCGTCGCCGGCGACCGCCTGATGCTCCAGCGGGCGATCGGCAACCTGGTGTCCAACGCGATCCGGCATGCGCCGCCGGGCGGCGAAGTAGTCATCTCGGCGGTGCAGGAGGGCGAACGCGTCGTGCTGAGCGTGGCCAACACGGGGGGGCCGCTCGCCGATCCGGCCCTCGTGTTCGAGCGCTTCTACCGCGGCGACCCCTCGCGCACGCGCGGCGCCGACGAAGGCACGGGACTGGGATTGGCCATCACGCGCTCGATCGTGCTGGCCCATGGCGGCGGCATCGCCGCACGTTCGGAAGGCGGGCGCACGACCTTCGAGATGTCGCTGCCCGCCTGCCGCTGACAGCTTACTGCTCGTCCTCGCGGATCTTGTACTGCGAGGCCAGCTTCTGCTGGACGTTCGGCGGCACCTGCGCATGGCGCGCAAACTCGATCGCGTAGCTGCCCTGCCCGCCGGTCAGCGACTTCAGGCGCGAGGCGTAGCCGTCGATCTCCGCCAGCGGCACTTCGCCCTGGATCGCCATGCTGCCGTAGCCGCGCGGCACCGTGCCGGTGACGTGGCCGCGGCGGCTCGAGAGGTCGCCGGCGAGGTCGCCCATGTTGCTCTCGGGCGCGATGACCTCGATGTTGACGATGGGCTCGAGCACGATGGGCGCGGCGGCCTGGATCGCCTCGATGGTCGCCTTGCGGCCGGCCGTGGTGAAGGCGACTTCCTTGCCGTCCACCGGATGCGTCTTGCCGTCGTAGACGATCACGCGCACGTCCTCGACCGGATAGCCGGCCACGACGCCGTCGTCGAGCGCCTGGCGCACGCCCTTCTCCACCGCCGGCATGAACACGCCCGGAATGACGCCGCCCTTCACCGAGTCGACGAACTCGAAGCCGGAGCCGCGCGGCAGCGGCTCGACCTTGAGATAGACCTCGCCGAACTGACCGGCGCCGCCGCTCTGCTTCTTGTGGCGGCAGTGGCCTTCGGCCGGCGCGGTGATGGTCTCCCGGTAAGGGATGCGCGGCGGCTTGGTGTCGAGCTCCATCTTGAACTGGGTCGACATCTTCTCGAGCTTGTAGCGCAGGTGCATCTCGCCCAGCCCGCGGATCACCGTCTCGTGGGTGGTCGGGTGGCGCTCGACCTGGAAGCACGGATCCTCGAGCTCGAGCTTGTGCAGGATGTCGAACAGGCGCTGCTCGTCGCCCTTCTTCTTCGTCTCGACGGCGAGGCCCTGCATGGGCTTGGGGAATTCGAGCGGCTTGAGATGGATGTGGTCCTCGTCGTGCGAGTCGTGCAGCACGGCGTCGAACTCGATCTCCTCGACCTTGGCGATGGCGCCGAGGTCGCCCGGCAGCAGCTCGTCGACCTCGACGTAGTCCTTGCCCTGCAGCTGGTAGAGGTGGCCGGCCTTGAACGGCTTCTTGCCGTCGCCGACGAACAACTGCGAGTCCTTGCGGATCGTGCCCTGGTGTACGCGGAAGATGCCGACCTTGCCCATGTAGGGATCGGCCACCATCTTGAAGACGTGCGCCAGCACGTGGCGCGCCGGGTCCGGCACGCGCCCGAAGGTTTCCGCCTCGCTGCCCTCGCCCCGATGGAAGGGCGGCGGGTTGCCCTCGGCCGGGTTCGGCGCAAGCTTGGCGAGCACGTGCAGCAGCTCGCCGATGCCCGCGCCGGTGCGCGCGGAGACGAACAGGATCGGGATCAGGTGGCCTTCGCGCAGGGCCTTCTCGAAGGCGCCGTGCAGTTCTTCGGGCGACGGATCCTCGCCGTCCTCGAGATAGCGCGCCATCAGGTCCTCATCCTCCTCGACCAGCTGGTCGATGAGGTCGCGATGTGCGTGGGCCACCGTGTCGAGATCCGCGTCGCCCTTGTCGTGCTCGAGCACCTCGACGACGTCTTTGCCGCCATGCGCGGGCAGGTCGAGGAACATGCACTCCTTGCCGAAGCGCGCGCGGATGTCGGCCACCAGCCCGGCCAGGTCGACGTTCTCGGCGTCGATCTTGTTGATGACGATCATGCGGCACAGGCCGCGGTCCTTCGCCCACTTCATCATGCGCTCGGTCATCAGCTCGACGCCGGTCTGCGCGTTGACGACCACCAGCGCGGTGTCGACGCCGGCCAGCGCGGAAATCGCCTGCCCGGCAAAGTCGGGGTATCCCGGCGTGTCGATCAGGTGGACGTGCATGTCCTCCCAGGCGAAATTGACCAATGCCGAATTGAGCGAATGCCCCGCCGTCTTTTCCTGGGGATCGAAGTCGCAGACGGTGTTGCCCTTCTCGACGCTGCCCTTCGCCTGGATGGCGCCGGCCTTTTGCAGCAGGGTCTCGGCGAGGGTGGTCTTGCCCGCGCCGCCATGCCCGACCAGGGCAACGGCACGAATGGCGGAAGTGTCGTACTTCGGCATTTCATTCCCCTTGTTGTTGGTCGTTCCGCCCGGTTGCCCGGGAGGTGCCGCGGGCAATGCCGAAAACGGACGAATCGATTCTACCCCCGTCCGGACAGCCGGGATAAGCGGCCGTATGGCGGCGATCAGCAAGTTTGCTCGGCGCCTTTTCGGTTCTTGGGCATATTCCGACTTTAGGAATAGGGACTGGGGAATCCGGAACCTTGCCCGGGAGGAGATTGATCCGTCGTTTCCGCGCCTGCGCGGCCCTTACAAAAGAACGATATGGCGACGTTGCGTAACCTCAAGATATGGGTCCGGCTGGTGGCCGGCATTTCGGTGATCCTCGTCATCGCCGCCGCCGGGCTCGTGGCCTGGACGACGTACAAGCAGCGCGACACGGCGATCCGGCAGGCGCAGGACTTCTCGATGAGCGTGCATCGGATGACCATGTCGAGCCTCACCGGCATGATGATCACCGGCACCATCGGGCAGCGCGCCGTCTATCTCGATCAGGTGCGCCAGTCGGAAGACATCCGCGGCCTCAAGGTGATCCGCGGCGATGCGGTGATCAAGCAATTCGGCCCCGGCGAAGCGGGCGAAAGCGAAAGCGACGCGGTCGAGCGCGGCGTGCTGCAATCGAAGCAGCCCACCTTCGAGGTCATTGAGGACGGCGGCGGCGAGAGCCTGCGCGCGGTGATCCCGGTGATCGCGCAGAAGAGCTACCTCGGCAAGGACTGCCTGACTTGCCACATCGTGCCGGAGGGGACTTCGCTCGGCGTCGTCAGCATGCGCATCTCGCTCGACAAGCTCAACGAGTCGGTGCGCGAGTTCCGGCTCATGACCATGGTTGCGGCGCTCGGGCTCATCCTGCCGGTGATCGCCTTCGTCTACTTCTCGACGCGCAGTTCCGTCACACGGCCGCTGGGCGACGTCACCCGTAGCCTGCGCGACATCGCGGAGGGCGAAGTCGACCTGACGCGGCGCCTCGCGGTGAAGGGCGGCGACGAGATCGGCGAAGTGGCGCAGGCCTTCAACGCCTTCATGGAAAAGCTGCAGGCCGTCATCAGCGAAGTGAAATCGAGCGCGGCCCAGGTGCTCCACACCGCCGACGAACTGGCCGTGGTTTCCAAGCGCGTCGCCGCCAATTCGGAGCAGGCGAGCCAGGACGCCTTCGCCATGGCGACGCAGGTGGAGATCATGACCTTCACGCTCGACAGCCTGGCGAGCCAGGCGGAAGACGTGCAGCGCACCTCGGCCGAATCGAGCGAACAGTCGACGCGCGGCGGCGAGATCATCCATTCCGCGAGCGCCGAGATGGAGCGCGTCAATGCGGCGGTCACCGAGTCCTCGCGCATCATCCAGGACCTCGGCGAGCAGTCGGACCAGATCTCGCAGATCGTGAACGTGATCAAGGAGATCGCCGACCAGACCAACCTCCTGGCGCTCAACGCCGCCATCGAAGCGGCGCGCGCCGGCGAGCAGGGTCGCGGCTTCGCCGTCGTTGCCGACGAGGTGAGGAAGCTCGCCGAGCGCACCAGCAACTCGACGCAGGAAATCACTGCGATGATCGAGAAGATCCAGGGCGGCACCCGGCTGGCGATCCAGAGCATGGAAGCCGGCGTCAGCCGCGTCGGCGCCGGCGCCGATCTCGCCCAGCAGGCCGGCGTGGCGATCAACGAAATCACCGCCCGCGTCGGCCAGGTCGTGGCGGCCGTCGACGAGATCTCGTCCTCGCTCAAGGAGCAGGCCGTCTCCAACGGCGAAAACGCCCACAAGGTCGAGAACATCGCCCGGCTGTCAGAGGAGAACAGCGCGGCGTTCCACGAGACCGCGAAAACCGTGCAATATATCGACGAGCTTGCCCGCAGCCTGGGAACCCTCGTCAGCCGTTTCAATACCTAGAACCAGCACCGGAGAAGGGAGGCATCACCATGAATTTCGACGACGCGATCGCCGCACACATCAAGTGGAAGGTCCGCCTGACGCAGTTCATCGACGGCACCAGCACCGAGAAGCTGCAGAGCGCCACGGTCTGCAAGGACAACCTGTGCGACCTCGGCAAGTGGATCTACGGCGACGGCGTGAAGTACAAGCCCCTGCCCCACTACCAGGACCTGGTGAAGAAGCACGCCAACTTCCACATCTGCGCCGCCGATGTCGTGAAGAAGGTCGAGGGCAACGACAAGCCCGGCGCCAAGGCCGCGCTCGGCGGTCCGTTCGCGGCTGCCTCCAAGGAAACCGTCACCGCCATCATGGAACTCAAGCGCGAGGCCGCCAAGGGCTGATGCTTCGAGCCCGCTCGTGCCGTCACGCGGCGCGAGCCGGTCTGCCGGTCACCGCTGCTGCTGCCGGTTCTGCTCCTCGCTGCCCGGCTGGGGCTGGCTGGCGCTCGGATTCGTGCTGCCCGGATTGCCCGTCTGGCTGTCGCCGGAGGATTGGCTGCTGCTTGCACCCGGCGCGCTCGAAGGCTCGGAGGTCGACGGACTGGCCGGCCCCGTGTAGCCCTGCTTGGGCGCCTGGTTCATGGGCGCGGAATCCTGGCTGCTGCTGCTCGCGCTTTTGTTGTCCTGCCCGCTGCGCTGGCACGCCGAAAGGCCGGCACCGATCACCGCGGCAGCCAGCAACGCCAGAAGCTTGCTGTTGATCCTCATGATGAACACCTCCATAGAAGAGCTGAGCGGGACCGGCGCAAGCGGCATGCCAGCGGCGCGCAGGCTTTCTTTCCATGCAAGCCCCCGCGCGGGAGGATCGAGCGGCAGGAAAAGTTTACCGCGGGCTCGTAACGCTTACCGGGGCGGGGTCCGCCGCGGCCACCGCCGCGTCGCGTGCCGGCGCTGGCCGCGCGGCAGTCAGTTGCGGACGCAGCAGGCGCCGCAGTCGGAACGCCGCCTCGAAGCAGCTCTGCTGCATGGGCCCGTCGTCGCGCGCGGCAATCAGATTGCGCAGCCATGCGGAGGTGTCGTGGCTCGGCCACTTGGCCGCCATGCCGTGCCGCATGGCGATGATGGCCTGGGCGAAGCCTAGCCACTGGTCGGGCGCGCTGCGCTTCAGATAGAGGATGGATGCGATGTCGGCCAGGGCCTCGCCCCAGGTCTCCACGGCGCCGCTCTTGACGATGCCGAGGTAGCCCTTGACGGTCATGCCGTCGCGTTCGACGTCGGGCGGCAGCACCTTGTCGAAACGGCCGCGCAAATAACCTTCGCGCTGCTCGATGCAATGCGTCGCCTCGTGCACCGCGATGGCGCTGAGCCAGACGGGCATGTCCTTCTGGCTGACGCCGGCGAAGAAGCGCGTCAGCGCTTCTTCGGGCGCGGGGTTGTAGTAGATCTGGCAGACGCCGCTGTTCAGATTGAGCCCCGCCGCCATCAGCGGCAGCGAGACGCCCGCCTGGCGTGCGTCCTCCATCTGGAGGGTGAGGCCGTCGGCGCGCGTGAGCCCGGCGGCCACCTCGATGGCGGCGCGCAATTCCTCGACGGTCGGATAGGACGCCGCGAAGGCGTCGACGCAGCAGGACATGGCAAGCGCGGCGAGCGCCAGACGGAGCAATGAAAACATGGAACCTCCCCGGTATAACGACCCGATTCAAAATCACCGCAAGAGAGTTCGGCTCCGTTCCGGACTCGGTGGTGCAGGCTGCCGGCCACTGAGAACATCAACGGCGGCGCCGTCCGCAACTGTACCTCATTCAAGGCGCTGATACCGGTAAACGGGTATTCAGGATGTGCCGTCTCCGCGCTAAGTTAAGCCACAAAGTGGCACGGGGAATTGGCAGTCCCCGACGGAGGAGCCTTGGCCAAACCAGTGAAGAATTCCGGCGGACGCCCTGTGGCGGCACCGCCTGCCGATGCCGCGCCCGAGCGGCGCGCCAATCGCCGGGCGCGCCGCGAGGCTTCCATTGCCGTCGACGAGCAATCGGCCGCCGGTCACGACATTCCGACGGCCGCCCAACTGCGCAGCCGCGCCACGGCCCGCCTGGCCGACCGGCCGAAGCTGGTCGTCCTTCCCGCCGATCCGGATCCGCAAAAGCTGGTGCACGAACTGCAGGTCCACCAGACCGAACTCGAGATGCAGAACGAGGCGCTGCGCGAAAGCCGGACACTGGCGGAAGCGGCGTCGGAACGGCTGGAAATCGCGTTGCGCGCCACGGGGGCCGGGCTGTGGGACTGGGACCTCGAGGCAGGCACGCTGCACCTGTCGGCGCACTGCCATGAGATCCTCGGCCTGACGCGCCACCGCGCGCAGACCGATCCGGGCCGCCTCGCCAGGCTCGTTCACCCGGATGACCTGCCCGCTGCGCGGCATGCGCTGGAACGGCGGCTCACCGCCGACGTCGAGGGCGACGTCGAATTCCGCATGCGCGATGCCGCAGGCAGTTTGCGTTGGCTGCAATGCACCGGGCGCGTCACGTCGCGTCACCCGGACGGTGCCCCGCGGCGCATGGTCGGCACGCTGACCGACATCACGGAGCGCAAGCGCGCCGAGGAACAGCTGCGCATCGCGGGCGTCGCGTTCCGGAGCGGCGAGGCGATGATCGTCACGGACGCGCACGGCGTGATCCTGCAGGTCAATCCGGCGTTCACCGAGATCACCGGCTACTCGGCCGAGGAAGCCGTCGGGCATACGCCGGCGCTAATGAAGTCGGGCCGCCACGACACGGATTTCTACCGCACGCTCTGGGAAGCCGTGACGCGCGAGGGCCA
>JBLNBJ010000192.1:0-22262 GCA_050259835.1 Ignavibacteria bacterium
GGGCGGACAGTTCCTTGTTGAGCCAGCCGAGCGCCTGCTGCATCTCGAGCGCAGTCGTCACGGCCTGGCGCGCGTGCTGCGGGTCGTCCACCGGCGCGCCCCAGAACGCCATGATGGCGTCGCCGATGTACTTGTCGAGCGTGCCGCGATGGCCGCGGATCACTTTCGTCATGGCGCCCAGATAGAGGTTCATCAAGGTCGCCAACTGGTCCGGCTGCAGGCCTTCGGAGATGGTCGTGAAGCCGCGCACGTCGGAGAACAGCACGGTGAGTTCGGCCTTGCGACCTTCCATGCTGTAGCTCTCGGGGTTCTTCGCCATCTCGTCGACGAGCTCCGGCGGCACGTACTGGCCAAACAGCTCCGTGAACTGGCGCTTGGTGCGCGACTCGGCGAAGTAGCCCCAGGACATGTTCATGGCGTAGAGCGCGGCGATCAGGATCAGGCTGCCGGCCAGCGGCAGCACGGTGTTCTCCTCGTACCAGAAGCCGAGGTTCACGCCGAGCGCGAACGTCAGTACCGTCAGCATCGCGAGCGTGGCGCGCAACGGCGACAGCAGCGGCAGCAGGAACACCAGCGTGGCGCCGATCAGCAAGGTGAGCAGCACGTCGGCGCCGAGCACGTAGGGCGGCTTGTACTTGATGGCGCCGTCGAGGAAGCCGGCGATCAGGTTGGCGTGGATCTCGACGCCCGCATAGGCGCTGCCGACGGGTGTGGCGCGCAAGTCCATCAGCCCCGGTGCGGTCGTGCCGACCAGCACGATCTTGCCGGCCAGTTCCTCCGGTTTCACGCGGTCCCGCAGCACATCGACGGCCGAGATGTAGCGGAAGCTGCCTTGCGGGCCGCGATAGGGGATCAGGGCCGCCGCGTTCTCGTCGACGGGGATCGACAGCGTCCCCTGCGCGGCCTTGAGATCGATCCATTCGAGCCCGCCGTAGCTGCTGCCGGCGTCGTCGGCGAAGCCTGGCTCTACCTTGGGGAAGCCGAGCAGCGCCCGCGTCATCGCCAGCGACAGCGACTCGTAGTGGGCGCCGTTGTATTCCGCCAGCAGCGGCACGCGGCGCGCGATGCCGTCGAAATCCACCAGCGGGTTGAAATGGCCGGCGCCCGCCGCGGCGCGCTGGAACTCCGGCAGGTTGGCGCCGTAGGTCGTCCAGCGCGTGAAGGCGATGCTGCGGCCCTCGAAGGTGCCGGCCGGCAGCACCGGCGCCGGCAGCGTGCCCGAGGAGATGCCCTTCTTGTCGGTAGAGAGGTAGTAGCCGAGCACCACCGGCCGGCCCTTGAGCGCGGCGGCGAAGCGGGCGTCGTAATCGAGCTGCGGCCGCATGTGCCGGAAGGTGGCCTGGAACGCCTGGCTGTCGCGGAACTCGCGTTTCGCCAGGGCATCGAGCGACTTGAGGCCGGAGCTGTCGTCCGGCTCGGCGAAGACGACGTCGAAGCCGAGCAGCCGGATGCCGTCGCGCTCGAACAGCTTCTTCACCAGCGTCGCCATGCGCTCGCGCGACCAGGGCCAGCGGCCCACTTCAGCGAGCGACTTCTCGTCGATGTCGAGGATGACGATGCGCTCGTCGACCTCGTGCGACATCGACAGGCGCACCTTGGCGTCGTAGATGATGGCGTCGAGCCGGTTGATCAGCCCGATCTGGTAGATCCGCGACGCGTGCCCGAGCAACAGCGCGAGCAGCACCAGGCCGATGGCGAACCTGGGCAGATGCCGCCTCACGATGCGCGCCCCGCGCACAGCCTGGACAAGGCCCTCATGGTCGGCGGGCGGATCAGGCCTTGAAGAAGAATTCCATCTTCACGCCCGCCAGCTCGATGATGTCGTGGTCCTTGAGCGGATGCGGCTTGTTGGCTTCGAGGGTCACGCCGCCGACCACCGGGAAGTTCGCGCCTTCGACATGCGTGATGAAGTAGCCGTGCGGGCGGCGGGCGATCACGGCCACCTGGACGCCCGGCTTGCCGAGCGTGGTGAGCGTCTTGGTCAGCTCGAGCTCCTTGCCGGTGTTGGCGCCGCTGAGGATTTGGATGGCGGCCGGCGGCAGGACCGACGCCGCCGGAGCGGGCGCGGCGGGGGCAGCGGCGGGCATCGCCTTCAGCCCCACCTGGGTGTCGCCCATCGACTTGTTCTGGATCTGCTCGGCCGTCTTGTTCAGCATGTCGGGCCGCAGCACCATGGTCTTCTCGAAGTCGGCGGGCGCCGGCGCAGCGCCGGCAGCCGGGGCCTGGGCCGGGACTTCGTTCACGAACTTCAGCCGGTACTTGCCGAGTTCGATGACGTCGCCGTTCTGCAGGAAGTGCTTTTCGACCGACTTGCCATTGACGAAGGTGCCGTTGGTGCTGTGCAGGTCCTCGAGAAAGGAATCGTTGAGGACGGTGACGACGACCGCATGCTCGCCCGAGATCGCAAGGTTGTCGATCTGGATGTCGTTGTGCGGCTTGCGCCCAATGGTCATCCGCTCCTTCGTGAGCGGGATTTCCTTGAGCACCATGCTCTCCATCGAGAGAATCAGTTTCGCCATTTGTTGTCCTTAACGCGCCTTGAACCAGCCGAGGAAGCGCTGCCACCAGCCCAGCCGGGGCGCCGGGAAGCCTTCCTTGACCCGTACAAGGATAACCGAAACATTGTCCCGCCCGCCGTTGTCGTTCGCCATCTGCACCAGTTGCATGGCGCAAAGCTCGAGGTTGGCGGCCAAGGCCTGCAGCGTCATGGCGATCTCTTCGTCCTCGACCATGTCGTTGAGGCCGTCCGAGCACAGCAGGTAGATGTCGCCGGGCTGGACGTCGTAATCGTGAATCTCGGGCTCCACCGCGGGGTCGATGCCGAGCGCCCGCGTCACCAGGTTCTTGTTCTGCGAGTGGCGCGCCTGCTCGGGCGTCAAGAGGCCACTGTCGATCTGCTCCTGCAGCAGCGAATGGTCGCGCGTGATCGGGCCGAATTCCTCGCCGCGCAATCGATACAGGCGGGAATCGCCGATATGGGCGACGGTGATCTTGTCGTCCTGGAACACGGCCATCACCAGCGTCGTGCCCATGCCCGAATACTGCGGCTGGCTCTGGGCGGCCTGGTAGATCGCGCCGTTGGTGCGGGCGATCTCCGCCTCCAGCACCGCATGCACGCGGCGGCGGCCGTCCGGCTCGGTCGCGAAGGGCTCGCGCTCGGCGAAGGCCTTGGCCAGCTCGGTGCCCAGCAGCGCGGTCGTCATCCCGCTCGCCACCTCGCCGGCGTTGTAGCCGCCCATGCCGTCCGCCAGGATCACGAAGCCGGCGGCGCCATTGGCCAGCACGGCATCCTCGTTGTGGGAGCGCACCAGGCCCTTGTCGGACAGGGTTGCGACTTCCAGCGCCTTGCTCAAATCCATCTAGCCTGTCCTTTCAGATGCCAATATCGATGTCGGTGCCCGCCGGCGCCTTGCTGCCGGCCACCATGCCCAGACAGGTGCGCAGGTCGGCCGCCAGTTCCGCCCCGGTCTGGTAGCGCTGGTCCGGGTCCTTGACGAGCACCTTGTCGATGATCGCCACCACGCATTCCGGCAGGTTCGGATCGACGCTGCGGATGTCCGGATGCGGCTCGTTGGCGATGCGGAACATCAGCTGCGCCATGGAATCGCCCTCGAACGGCAACTTGCCGCAGGCCATCTGGTAGAGCGAGACGCCGAGCGAGAAGAGGTCCGAGCGTCCGTCGATCTTCTTGCCGGCGAGCTGCTCGGGCGACATGTAGGACGGCGTGCCGAGCACCATGCCGGTCTTGGTCTTCGACGAATCCGTGATGCGCGCGATGCCGAAGTCGGTGACCTTGACCTGGTCGGTGGCCGGCTCGTACATGATGTTGGCCGGCTTGATGTCGCGATGCACGATGTTGTTCTGGTGCGCGTAGTCGAGCGCGTCGGCCACGCGGGCGACGATGTCGATCACCTTGGGCAGCGGCAGCAGTTGGCCCGGCTTGGTGAAGGGCACCAGGTCCTTGCCCTTGAGGAACTCCATCGCGATGTAGGCGAGGTCGTGCTCCTCGCCGGCGTCGAAGATGGTGACGATGTTCTGGTGGTTCAGCCGCCCGGCCGTCTCGGCTTCGCGGAAGAACCGCTCCTTGACCTCGGCCAGTTCGTCCGCCTCGAACTCCTGCGACAGCGCCATCGTCTTGATGGCAACGACGCGATTGATCTTCGGGTCGCGGCCCAGATAAACGACGCCCATGGCGCCCTTGCCGAGTTCCTTCTCGATCTGGTAGCGGCCGAGCATCGGCTTCTCGACGTTGCCGCTGGCGTCGAGCAGGCTCGCATTGCTGCGCACGCCGCCGGCGCCGCCCAGCATGACGGTCTCGGACATCTGCTTGGCGCGGTTGAGCCGCGTCTCGAGGTCGCGGAACTTGGAGTCGTACTCTGCCATGTAGCGGAACACCGACTCCGCCTTGTTGAACTGCCGCTTGCGCTCGAAATCCAGCCCCAGGTTGTAGAGGTTCTCCATCACCGCCTGGTTGAGCGGGCACTTGCGGAACTTGTCGAAGGCCATGTCGAGCTGGCCCTGCCCCTGGAAGGCCAGGCCCAGCATGCGGTTCGACTCGGCCGAATCGAGATCCGAGATTTCCTTGCCGCGCTCGGTGACGAGGAAGCGCTTGGTCGTCAGCAGCAGGTGGCCGACCAGCAGCAGCGTCGCCGGCACCATCAGGCGCAGCCACATCAGCTGGGTCGTCATCAATGCGAAATGGGCGCCGACGAGGACGATCAGGATGAGCGCCGTGATCGCGGCCCCGGTGCCGGCCTTGAGCCGCGGCAGCAGCGCGATCAGGTAGAGGGCGACCAGCGCGAACACCGCCGTTTCCACCCAGAAGCCCCAGGTCGGCGCGACGAAGAAGTGCTCGGAGAGGATCGACGAAATCGTATGGGCCTGCAGCAGCACCGCCGGGGTCGCCGCCGAAACCGGCGTCACGAACATGCTGCCGACGCCCGCCGCGGTGGGCCCGATCAGCACGATCTTGTCGCGGTACTTGTCGTAGGGAATCTTGCCGCTCTTGACGTCGTAGAACGAATCGACGGGGAAGGCCGGCTGGCCGCCGTCGCGATCCTTGTAGAAGAAGGTGTACATCCGCAGCGCCGGGTCCGTGCCGATCTTGAGGCGGCCCAGGCGCACCGATTCGTCCGCGACCTGGATGTCGGCCGGCGTCAGGTTGAGGCTCTTTGCCGCGACCAGCAGCGAAAGCGACGGATAAATCTGGTTGAAGTAGTTGATGGCGAGCGGCTCGGTGCGCACGGCGCCGTCAACGTCGAAGACGGTATCCAGATGCCCGATGCCCGCGGCGCTGCGTCCCAGCGCTTCCACCACCCCGGCGTCGACGTCCGAAGCCGGAATCGGCGCAGTGCCGCCGGCGAGCTTGATCGCATTCTTCTGCACGAAGTCCGGCAGGTCCTTGTCGGGCCGGCCCAGCGGCTCGCCGAGGCGGAACAGCATGGGCAGCGCGACGTTGCCCGCCTCGCCCATCGCGGCGCCGAGCCGGCGGTCGGTATTGAGCTTCTGCTCGGCCTCCGCCAACACGGGCGCCATCTGGCCCAGCAGCGCCGGCTGGGCGGAAAGCTCCTCGGGCGTGGCCGTCAGCGGCAGTCCGCCGGCGCCGCCGTAGATCTCGATCAGCTTATTGACGTAGCCGAGGCCGGCATCGAGCTGCGGCTCCGAATAGAAGACGGTGGTGGCGATCACCTTCGCCTTGGCGGCGGCGAGCTTCTCGATCATCTCGGCCTGGATGTCGCGCGACCAGGGCCAGCGTCCGATGTTGTCGATGCTCTGCTTGTCGATGGCGATCACCGCCACCTTGTCGGAAGGCTGGCGCGACACCATCCCGACGCCGACGTCGTAGGCCTTGCGCTCCAGGCTCTGCAGCAGGTCGCTGTTGCCGGCGACCAGGACGGCACAGCTGACCGCCAGGCCGAGGAACCAGTCGCCCTTCCAGAAATTCGCCTTGTCGATGTTCACCTTCCCGGCGCCCCCAATTTTCGCCTGCACGCACCCGGGCCGGGCACCGTACGGCAGCGGCAATTCTTCCAGCCGGCCCCTGCCCAGTCAATTGTTTTTTATGCCGATCGCACCTCGGATAAGCCTCAATAAGGCAGCTCGACGCCGAGCCCGCGCTCCCGTGCAATCGCGAGCAGGCCTTTGGCGACGGCGAGGTCCTGGATCGCCATGCCCTGCGACTCGAACAGCGTGATTTCGTCGGCGGAAAGCCGCCCCGGGCGCATGCCGGCGACGACCTCGCCGAGCTCGACCAGTTGGCCCTCGGACAGGCGCCCCTTCTCCAACGCCGGCAGCAGGTCGCCGGCCTCGCGCACGGCTGTCGCGCGGCTGTCCACGCAGACGCGCGCCGCCCGCTGGACGGCCTTTTCATCGATCTCGCGCCGGATCAGCGCGTTCGAGCCGGCGGCCGTCACGTGGGTGCCGGGCGCCAGGCTGTCGCCGAGAAACAGCGGCGTCGTGGCCGACGTGATGGTGACGACGACGTCGGAATCGCGCACCGCCTGCTCGGCGCTCGCGACGGGAACGACCTCGATACCCAGGCGTTGCGATTGCGCCTCGCAGAACTCCCGGCGCTTCTGCTCGTCGCGCGAGAACACCTTGACGCGCTTGATCGGACGCACGCGGCACAGCGCCTCTATCTGGCTGCCCGCCTGCCAGCCGGCGCCGAAGAGGCCTGCTTCGGCGGCGTCCTGCCGCGCCAACCATTTGGCCGCGATGCCGCCGGCGGCGCCGGTGCGCATCATGCCGAGCCGGTCGGCCTCAATCACCGCCAGCGGCGCGCCGGTGGCCGCCTCGAACAGGTGGACGAGGAAGCGCGCGCCGGCCCGCGCCGTCGTATAGGCCTTGTAGCCGAATACGCCGTCGTCGGGCAGCGCGCCCTGGAGGACGTGCAGCGCGGCGGTCGGGATGCGGGTGCGCTGCCGCGGGACGTCGATGGCGCGCCCCTTGGCGTGGGCCAGGTGGGCGGCTTCGACGGCCGCCAGCGCCATGTCCATGGTCAGCATTGCCTCGACGTCTTTTTCGGTCAGGTAGAGCGCCATCGTTTCATCCTCAAAAGTAAGAAAGCCGCGCGGGCTTGCGCCGGCGCGGCTTTCGGCGAAGCACGGGTCAGCTTACTTCAGCAGGCCCTTCAGCAGCTTGCCCATTTCCGACGGGTTGCGCGTCACCGTGAAGCCGCACTCTTCCATGATGGCGAGCTTGGCGTCGGCGGTGTCGGCGCCGCCGGAGATCAGCGCGCCGGCGTGGCCCATGCGCTTGCCGGCCGGGGCGGTGACGCCGGCGATGAAGCCGACGATCGGCTTCTTCATGTTGGCCTTGCACCAGCGCGCGGCGTCGGCTTCGTCCGGACCGCCGATTTCGCCGATCATGATCACGGCGTCCGTGTCCGGATCGTCGTTGAAGGCCTGCATGATGTCGATGTGCTTGAGACCGTTGATCGGGTCGCCGCCGATGCCGACCGCCGACGATTGGCCCAGGCCGATCTCGGTGAGCTGCGCCACGGCTTCATAGGTCAGCGTGCCGGAGCGCGACACCACGCCGATGCGACCCTTCTTGTGGATGTGGCCGGGCATGATGCCGATCTTCACTTCGTCGGGGGTGATCAGGCCGGGGCAGTTGGGGCCGAGCAGCAGCGTCTTCTTGCCGCCCTTAGCTTCCTTCTGCTTCATCTTGTTGCGCACGACCAGCATGTCGCGCACGGGGATGCCCTCGGTGATGCAGATGGCGAGGTCGAGGTCGGCTTCGCAGGCTTCCCAGATCGCGTCGGCGGCGCCGGCGGGCGGCACGTATATGACCGAGACGGTGGCGCCGGTCTGGGCCTTCGCTTCCTTGACCGAGGCGTAGATCGGCACGTCGAAGATCTTCTCGCCGGCCTTCTTCGGGTTCACGCCGGCGACGAAGCAGTTCTTGCCGTTGGCGTACTCGATGCACTTCTCGGTGTGGAACTGGCCGGTCTTGCCGGTGATCCCCTGGGTGATGATCTTGGTGTCTTTGTTGATCAGAATCGACATGTTCTGTTCCTCATTTCACGGCCGCGACGATCTTGGTCGCGGCTTCCGCCATGGTGTCGGCGGCAATGATCGGCAGGCCGGATTCGGCAAGGATCTTCTTGCCGAGGTCTTCGTTGGTGCCCTTCATGCGCACAACCAGCGGCACGGAGAGGTGCACTTCGCGGGCCGCCGCGACGACGCCGGTGGCGATGGTGTCGCAGCGCATGATGCCGCCGAAGATGTTGACCAGGATGCCCTTGACCTTGGGGTTCTTGAGCATGATCTTGAAGGCTTCGGTCACCTTCTCGGTCGTGGCGCCGCCGCCGACGTCAAGGAAGTTGGCCGGCTCGGCGCCGAACAGCTTGATGGTGTCCATGGTCGCCATGGCCAGGCCCGCGCCGTTCACCAGGCAGCCGATGTTGCCGTCGAGCGAAATGTAGGCGAGGTCGAACTTCGAGGCTTCGATCTCGTCGGCGTCTTCCTCGTCGAGGTCGCGCATGGCGACGATCTCGGGCTGACGGTAGAGGGCGTTGGAGTCGAAGTTGAACTTGGCGTCGAGCGCCTTGATGTTGCCGTTGCCCTCTAAAATCAGCGGATTGATTTCCGCCAGGCTGGCATCGGTCTCCATGTAGCAGGTGTAGAGCTTCTTGAAGGTGTCGATCGCCTGGGCCTGCGAGGCTTCGGGCACGCCGATGCCGTTGGCGAGTTCCTTCGCCTGCGCGTCGGTCAGGCCGACGAGCGGATCGACGAACACCTTGATGATCTTCTCGGGCGTCTTGTGGGCGACTTCCTCGATGTCCATGCCGCCTTCGGAGGAGGCCATCATCGCGACCTTCTGGGTGGCGCGGTCGGTCAGCGCGGCGCAGTAGTATTCCTTCTTGATGTCGGCGCCGTCTTCGACCAGCAGGCGGCGGACCTTCTGGCCTTCGGGACCGGTCTGGTGGGTCTTCAGCTGCATGCCGAGGATCGCGGTGGCGTTGGCGCGCACTTCGTCGAGCGAGCGCGCCAGCTTGACGCCGCCGCCCTTGCCGCGGCCGCCGGCGTGGATCTGGGCCTTCACGACCCAGACGTTGCCGCCCAGCGTCTCGGCCGCCTTGACCGCCTCATCGACGGAAAAGCAAGGGATGCCGCGCGGGGTCGTAACGCCGAATTTCCTCAGGAGTTCCTTGCCCTGATATTCGTGGATTTTCATGCCTCTTCCTTGGTATGTCTTTAGATTTGGGAACGATGTTGCCGGGTGTGCGCCGGTCTTGTGTGCCGACGTCCGCGGAAGGGACGACGACGGTCTCCACAGCTCCGATTACGCCGTAAGGCCGGGCGCCGGAGGCCGCGATAGTACCATGTTATGGGCGGTATTTCCCCAGCTTATGAGCACCGTTAATCCAGTTATGGGGATCAGCCGGCGTTGCGATACGACTCGACGACGACGAAGCGCCCCGCCACGAAGCCGGCGTCGCCGAGGCAGCCGGAAGCGGCCGGATTGATGCCGCTGGCGCGATAGTCCGAAAACGCTGCCGAATCGTTGATGACGGCGTCGCCGGTCAGGTTCACCGCCAGTGCCGCCCCCGTCCGCAGCGAGGCCTCCTCGGCCAGTTGAACGATGTTCTCGTTGTCGGAATAAATCGCGAACGAGAGCCCGCCCTTCTCGCGGATGGCGCGCTCGGCGAGCGCCAGGCTTTCCGCCGTCGTCCCGGTTTCGACGACGAAGGCGACCGGCCCGCTCTTCTCCTCCATCCAGACGTCGCCGGCGTCGGCCGGCACGCCGAGCAGCAGCGGCGTACGGATGGCCGCCTCGGGCCACTGCGGATGGACGAGGGCCTGCGAAGGCCGCAGAATCTCGCCCGCCTCCGCCAGCGCGGCCAACCGGGCCAGCGTGGCCGGCGACTGGACTGCGCCGAGGAGCTCGCAGGCCGCGTCGGTATCCTCCATCAGCCGGCCGATGGCGCGGGCGAGATCGCGGCCGAAACGTTCGGCGGGAATCATCGCTGCCGGCGTATGCACGCCCTGGCGGCTGACGAAGATCGCCTGCGGCGCGCCGCGCATCTGCCCGGCATTCACGCAAAGCGCGCGGGCGACGTGGTCCAGCATTCCCAGATAGTCGCGTGCGCCGTCGACGACGACGCAGCCGACGCCCGGCTTCTCGGTAAACAGAAGCGCACCGCGCACGTTCTCCTCGAGCCAGGCGCCGAATTCCGATTCGCCCGCGTAATCGATGATCCGGATGTCCGGCTTCATCGCCACGTCGCGGGCCACCGGCGCGGCGGGCGTGTCGACCAGCAGGCTGACGAGATCGGGGTCGAAGCCGGCCTCCTTGAGCGTCTGCCGAATGTGGGCCACGGTGATCGCCAGCGGCAGGATCGCCGCCGGATGGGGCTTCACGATCACCGCATTGCCGGTCGCCAGACTGGCGAAGATGCCCGGATAGCTGCTCCAGGTCGGCGCCACCGCGCAGGGGAAGACCAGCGCAATGCCGCGAGGCATCACGGTGAAGCGCTTTTCAAGACGCAGCGGCGTACGTGTGCCGCGGGCCTTCTCCCAGGTCGCGCGATACGGGACATGCTTGGTTTCGCGCCAGGCATAGGCAACGGCTTCGAGCCCCCGTTCCTGCGCCCGGGGGCCGCCGTTCACGAAAGCCGCGCCGAAGGACTGCCCGGTCGTGTGCATGGTCGCGTAGGCGAGCTCTATGCTGTGCGCGTTGAGGCGCTCGAGAATCTCGGCGCAGACGCCGGCACGCACGTCGGGCCCGGCTTTGGCCCAGGCCGGAATGGCGTTCTTGGCGGCCGCGATCAGCGCATCGGCGCTGCACTTCGGATAGCTGACGTCGAGCGAAATGCCGTAGGGCGAGACTTCGCCGCCGCCACGGCCAACGACGCCCGGCTGATCGAGGTAGAACTGCGCTTCCGGGTAAGCCTCGAAGAAGGCCTGGCGTCCTTCCTCCACCGCGCCTTCGCCGAAGGCGGCGAGTTCGTCGCGGAACGGCGTCCAGCCGCCGCGGCTTTCGATGGCATGCACTGCGGAACCCAGCAGGTCCTGGTGCTTGACGAACATGGGGTGTGCCATGAATCCTCCGGTACCATCGCGGTTTTTTGCGGCCCATTCTACTGTGGACAGCAACGAGGAGAAGCCATGACACCCGACGAGATCGCCCGCCGCTGCGCCGACATGATGTGGCCCGAAGACCATGCCGCGCGGGGGCTGGGCATCGAGATCGCCGCGGTCGGCCCCGGCACCGCCACCCTGCGCATGACCGTCCGCCAGGACATGGTGAACGGCCACGGCACCTGCCACGGCGGCTTCATCTTCGCGCTCGCCGATTCGGCCTTCGCCTACGCCTGCAACAGCTTCAACCACTTCGCCGTCGCCGCCGGCGTGGACATCAACTTCCTGGCCCCGGCCCACATCGGCGACGTGCTGACGGCCGTCGGCCATGCGCGCCACCAGGGCGGCCGCAGCGGCGTGTACGACATCGAGGTGACGAACGCCGAGGGCAAGCTGATCGCCGTCTTCCGCGGCCGCGCGGCCCGCGTCAAGGGCCATTTCTTCGAGCCCGACGAAAGTAAGGGATAATTGCGGGCAGGGAGAGAAACGCACATGAGCACCGCCACCGGCCTCGATGCCATCGAAAACGCCAGCCGCGACGAGATTTCCGCACTGCAGTTGCAGCGCATGCGCTGGTCCGTGAAACACGCCTACGACAACGTTCCTCACTATCGCGAGAAGTTCGATGCCGCCGGCGTGCATCCGGACGACCTCAAGGAACTCAAGGACCTCGCCAAGTTCCCTTTCACCACCAAGCAGGACCTGCGCGAGACCTACCCCTTCGGCATGTTCGCCGTGCCGCGCGAGAAGGTCGTGCGCGTGCACGCCTCCTCCGGCACCACCGGCAAGCCGACGGTCGTCGGCTACACGCAGAAGGACATCGACACCTGGGCGAGCCTGATGGCCCGCTCGATCTACGCCGCGGGCGGCCGTCCCGGCCACAAGGTGCACGTCTCCTACGGCTACGGCCTGTTCACCGGCGGCCTCGGCGCGCACTACGGCGCCGAACGGCTCGGCTGCACCGTCATCCCCTTCGGCGGCGGCCAGACCGAGCGCCAAGTCCAGCTGATCCTCGACTTCGAGCCGGACATCATCATGGTGACGCCGTCCTACATGCTGGCGATCGGCGACGAGTTCGTGCGCCAGGGACTGGACCCGGCCAAGTGCTCGCTGACCACCGGCATCCACGGCGCCGAGCCCTGGACGCACCAGATGCGCGCCGAGATCGAGCGCCGTTTCGACATGCAGGCCGTCGACATCTACGGCCTCTCGGAAGTCATCGGCCCGGGCGTGGCGAACGAATGCGTCGAGACCAAGGACGGCCCGGTGGTCTGGGAAGACCATTTCTACCCGGAGATCATCGACCCCAACACCGGCGAAGTGCTGCCGGACGGCGAACTCGGCGAACTGGTATTTACCTCGCTGACCAAGGAAGCGCTGCCCGTCATCCGCTACCGCACGCGCGACCTCACGCGCCTCCTGCCGCCGACCGCGCGGGCCATGCGCCGCATCGGCAAGATCACCGGCCGTTCCGACGACATGCTCATCATCCGCGGCGTGAACGTCTTCCCGAGCCAGATCGAGGAGCAGATCCTCAAGACGCCGAAGCTCTCGCCGCACTACCTGATCGAAGTGGCACGCGATGGCCACCTGGATACGGTAGCCGTCAACGTCGAAATGAAGCCCGAGTTCGCCACGGCCACCGCCGCCGAAAAGGAATACGCGGCACACGAACTGGCGCACCACATCAAGTCCTACATCGGCATCTCGACGCAGATCCGCATCGTCGAGGTCGGCGGCATCGAGCGCTCGGTCGGCAAGGCCAAGCGCGTCATCGACCGGCGCCCGAAAGACTGACGGTGCGCGAGCAACGTTCCGGCCTCGATCCCATCGAGACCGCCAGTCGCGACGAGATTTCCGCGCTCCAACTGCAGCGCCTGCGCGAGACGCTGCGGCACGCCTACGAGAACGTGCCGCACTATCGCGAGAAGTTCGACAGCCTCGGCCTGGTGCCCGACGACCTCAAGTCGCTCGATGATCTCGCCAAGTTCCCCTTCACGACCAAGGAAGACCTGCGCCGCACCTACCCCTTCGGCATGTTCGCCGTGCCGATGGACGATGTCGTGCGCATCCATGCCTCGTCCGGCACCACCGGCAAGCCGACGGTCGTCGGCTACACGCAGAAGGACATCGACACCTGGGCCGGCATCATGGCGCGCTCGATCCGGGCGGCCGGTGGCTCCCGCAGCGACATCTTCCACATCACCCACGGCTACGGGCTGTTCACCGGCGGCCTTGGCGTGCATTACGGCGCCGAGCGAGTCGGCATGGCCGTGGTGCCGATTTCCGGCGGACAGACCGAGCGGCAGGTACAGTTGATCCAGGACTTCAAGCCGACGATGATCATCGGCACGCCGTCCTACATGATGAACATCATCGACGAGTTCGAGCGCCAGGGCCTCAATCCGACGCAAAGCAGCCTCAAGCGCGGCATGTTCGGCGCCGAGCCCTGGGGCGAAGGCATGCGCCGCGAACTGGAGGAACGCCTGGGCATCGACGCGACCAACCTCTATGGTCTCTCGGAAGTCATGGGACCGGGCGTCGCCGCCGAGTGCATCGAGACGAAGGACGGCCCCGTCGTCTGGGAAGACCACTTCTATCCCGAGATCATCGACCCGGTGACCGGCGCCGTGCTGCCCGACGGCTCGCCCGGCGAACTGGTGTTCACTTCCCTCACCAAGCAAGCGCTGCCGGTCATCCGCTACCGCACCAAGGACCTCTCCGCGCTGCTGCAGCCGACGGCACGCAGCTTCCGCCGCATGGGCCCGATCACCGGACGCTCGGACGACATGCTGATCATCCGCGGCGTGAACGTCTTCCCCTCGCAGATCGAGGAACTGATCCTCAAGACGCCGAAGCTCTCGTCGCACTACCAGATCGAAGTCAGCCGGCGCGGCCACATGGACGACCTCGCCGTGCGCGTCGAGATGAAGCCCGAGCACGCGGGCGCGCCCGACGCCATCCGCCAGGCCGCGGCATGGGAACTCCAGCACCACATCAAGTCCTATATCGGCATCACCACCAAGGTCGAGGTCGTCGAGCAGGGCGGCATCGAGCGCTCCGCCGGCAAGGCCCGGCGCGTGATCGACAAGCGGCCGAAGGACTGAACATGAAGCCCCATCACTGGCCCTGGACCTTCGTCGCCTTCGCCATCATCGGCGTCGCCTGTCTGGTCGTCGGCGTCGCCGCCCTTGCCGGGTGGCTCAAGAGCGTCCATCCGCTGTTCAACGATGACCTCGGCGGCTGGGCGCTAATCGTTTCCGCCATCGCATCCTTCCTGACCGGCGCCTTTCCGCTGGTGCTGCGCCGGCTCGCGGAGCAGGAAGGCGCCTGAATGGCGGCCGACCACTTCTCGGGCGGCGCAACGGACTACGCCAAGTTCCGGCCCGGCTATCCGGAAGCCTTGTTCGACTGGATCGCCGCGCAAACCGCAGCACACGACTTCGCCTGGGATTGCGGCTGCGGCAATGGCCAGGCCTCCGTGCCGCTGGCGGCACGCTACCGGCGCGTCTTGGGCACCGACCTCTCGGAGCGCCAGATCCGCGAAGCGGCGCCGCATCCCGGCATCGAGTACCGCACCGCGCCCGCCGAAGCCAGCGGCCTGCCTGACGCCAGTTGCGACCTCGTAGCCGTTGCGCAGGCGCTGCACTGGTTCGACTTCGAGCGCTTCCACGCTGAAGTGAAGCGGGTGCTCAAGCCCGGCGGCGTCCTGGCGGCCTGGACCTACCAGCTGCTGCGCTTTGATCCGGGCATCGACGAAATCTTCCTCGATTACTACCGGCGCGTGCTCGCGCCCTGGTGGCCCGCCGAGCGCAAATGGGTCGACGAAGGCTACCGGACCCTGCCCTTCCCCTTCACCGAGATTCCTGCGCCGGCCTTCGAGATCCGTCTGCAATGGACACTCGAAGACCTGCTCGCCTACCTGCGCACCTGGACGGCCACGCGCTACCTCGCACAAGCCGAGAACCGCGACCCCACGCTGCCGCTCGGCGAAGCGCTGCAGCCGCTATGGGGCGAGGGAACCCGCGAGATCGTCTGGCCGATCGCGATGCGCGTCGGCCGCTGCTGAGGCGATGAACGACCCCGCCCCCTATGCCGGGCTGACGCCGGACCGCGTGCTCGACGCCGTCGAGAGCGTCGGTCTCCGTTGTGACGGTCGCCAGCTCGCACTCAACAGCTTCGAGAATCGCGTGTTCCAGGTGGGCCTGGAGGACGGCGGCCAGGCGGTCGTGAAGTTCTACCGGCCGCAGCGCTGGTCCGACGACGCCATCCTCGAGGAGCACGAATTCACGCAGGAACTTGCGGCGCGCGAGATTCCCGTCGTGCCGCCGCG
Source organism: Ignavibacteria bacterium (assembly GCA_050259835.1). Classification (GTDB taxonomy): domain Bacteria; phylum Pseudomonadota; class Gammaproteobacteria; order Burkholderiales; family Rhodocyclaceae; genus Nitricoxidireducens. The sequence continues at coordinate 15,421 of JBLNBJ010000192.1, forward strand.
GGCGATCGCCGGCCGCACGCTACACCTGCACGAGGGCTTCCGCTTCGCCGTCTTTCCCAAACAGGGCGGCCGCGCACCGGAGTTCGACCGCCCGGACGTGCTCGAATGGATGGGCCGCTTCCTCGGCCGTATCCATGCGGCCGGCGCCGTCAAGCCTTTCGCCGCCCGTCCGGCGCTGGACATCGAGAGCTTCGGCGAGGAGCCGCGCGACTTCCTGCTGGAGAGCGGCTTCATCCCGGCCGAACTCGAAGCCGCCTGGAGCAGCGTCGTCGACCAGGCGCTCGACGGCGTCCGCTATGCCTACGAGCGCGCGGGCGACGTCGCCACGCTGCGCCTGCACGGCGACTGCCATCAAGGCAACGTGCTATGGACCGACGACGGCCCGCACTTCGTCGACTTCGACGACAGCCGCAGCGGCCCGGCCGTGCAGGATCTCTGGATGCTGCTTTCCGGCGACGAGCACACCATGGGCGAGCAGTTGCGCCAACTGCTGTCCGGCTACGAGCAGTTCCGCGAGTTCGACGACCGTGAGCTCAATCTGATCGAAGCGCTGCGCACGCTGCGGCTAATCCATTACAGCGCCTGGATCGCGCGGCGCTGGCACGATCCAGCCTTTCCGGCGGCCTTCCCCTGGTTCGATACGCCGCGCTACTGGCAGGACCGGATTCTCGAACTGCGCGAGCAGATCGCGCTGATGAACGAAGCGCCGTTGCGTCCGGTCTGACGTATCATTTCCCCATCCCCGCGGGATGGAAACCATGGAAACTGCGATCCTCGGCGGTGGCTGTTTCTGGTGCCTGGAAGCGGCGCTGCGCCAACTTGAAGGCGTGGAGTCCGTCGTCTCGGGCTACTGCGGCGGTCACCTCGACAACCCCGGCTACGAACGGGTCTGCGAAGGCGACACCGGCCACGCCGAAGTCGTCCAGGTGCGCTTCAACCCGGCGATCATCGACTACGGCACGCTGCTGCGCGCCTTCTTCGCCATTCACGACCCGACCACGCGCAATCGCCAGGGCAACGACGTCGGCCCGCAATATCGTTCGGTGATCTTTGCCTGCTCGCCCGAGCAGGAACGCACCGCCCGCGGACTGATCGCCGAACTGGACGCTGCGCGGCTCTGGCCGCAGCCGATCGTTACCGAGGTGCTGCCGGCGCCGACCTTCTGGCCGGCCGAGGACTACCACCAGGATTACCTCGCCCATCATCCGGCCCAGCCCTACTGCATCGCGGTGGTGGCGCCGAAGGCGGCCAAGCTCCGGAAGGAATTCGCCGACCGGCTCAAGCGCAAGGGCGCACCGACGTGAAGCTGCCGCGCCTTGACCGGCACGCGCTGGCTGCGGCGGGCCTGTATCTCGTCATCGGCGCCGCATGGATCGCACTCAGCGATCGCCTGCTGGAGGCCATGGTGGACGACGGCGCCTTGTTGACGACCTACCAGACGTACAAGGGCTGGGCATTCGTCGCCGTCATGGCACTGCTCGCCTACCTGCTGATCAGCCGCATCGGCCGCCAGCTGACTGCTTTGCGCGAATCGAAGCGACGCCTGGCCGAGAACGAAGCCGTCATCCAGATGCTCAACGAAGGGCTGGAGCAGCGGGTCGCCGAACGCACGCTGGCGCTCGAGCACGCCAACCGCGAGTTGGAGTCGTTCGCCTATTCGGTCTCGCACGACCTGCGGGCGCCGCTGCGCGCGCTGCACGGGCTGGCCAGGCTCCTCGCCGAGGGGCAGTATGGCGCGATCGGCTCGGAAGGTCGGCATGTGCTGGACCGCATCGCCGCCAACGCCGATCGCATGTCGGCCCTCATCGACGACATCCTCGCATTTTCGCGCACCGGCACCGGCGAGTTGCGCAGCGAACCCACCGACATGCGGTCGCTGGCCGCCGCCGCCGTCGCCGAGCTGGCGCCCGAGTTTCCGGCAGCGAGCGTCGAGCTGGCCGCCGAAATGCCAGAGGTCATCGGCGATGCCGCGATGCTGCGGCAGGTCTGGATCAACCTGATCGGCAATGCCCTCAAGTTCTCGTCGCGCCAGTCGGCGCCCCGCGTGGTCATCGAGGGCAGCACGGCAGACGACGGCACGGCGACCTACTGCGTGCGCGACAATGGCGCGGGCTTCGATATGGCCTACGCCGGGCGCCTGTTCGGCGTGTTCCAGCGCATGCACCGCGTCGAGGACTTTCCGGGCACGGGCGCCGGTCTCGCCATCGCGAAGCGCGTCGTCGAGCGGCACGGCGGCCGCATCTGGGCCGAGGCGCAGGTCGACGCCGGCGCCACGTTCTGGTTCACGCTGCCGACGAGCGCGGCAGCAGCTAGGCCGCCTTGCGATACTCCTGCGGCATCCCGTCCTTGAACAGCTTGCGCAGGTTCTCGCGCAGCTCGGGCGAATCCATGTGCCCGTGCGTGACGCAGGCATGCTGGACGGCCGTCTCCAGCAGTTCCGCTTCCGAATCCGCCGACATTGCCACCGTGCAGTGGGCATCGCTCGGATAGTCGCGGCAGTCGATGTATTTTCTTGCCATGGCAGGCTCCTCCGTTGGGCGGCGCGGTTTGCGCCACGCCCCGGTAGACATCCCTTCTCGCGAATGGTGCCGCAACGGCGGCGCGCCAGCGTCCCTGCCGTCGCCAGGGTGACTCAGGCGATGGACACCGCCAGGCTGCCGACGCCGTCGATCGCCCCAGTCAGGAGGTCGCCGCGCCCGACGGCGCCGACGCCAGCCGGCGTGCCGGTGAAGATGAGGTCGCCCGGCTGCAGCCGGAAGTAGCCGGAGAGGATGGAGATGATCTCCGGCACCGACCAGATCATGTCGGCGAGGTCGCCGCGCTGGCGCGCCGCACCGTTCACGTCCAGGCTTATCGCGCCGCGCGCCGGATGGCCCACGTCCGCCGCCGGATGGATCTCGCCGATCGGCGCCGACTGATCGAAGCCTTTGGCGACGTCCCACGGCCGGCCAAGCTTCTTGAGTTCGGCCTGCAGGTCGCGGCGCGTCATGTCCAGCCCCACGGCATAGCCGAACACGTGGCCGAGCGCGTCGCTCGCCGCGATGTCGGATCCGCCCGTGCGGAGCGCGACCACGAGTTCCACTTCGTGGTGGAGGTCTGCCGTCTTCGGCGGATAGTCCATGCGCCCCGTCGCGCCTTCGGCCACCGGCAGCACCGCATCGGCCGGCTTGGCGAAGAAGAACGGTGCCTCGCGTCCGCTGGCGCCCATCTCGCGGGCATGCTCGGCGTAGTTGCGCGCGACGCAGTAGATGCGGCGCACCGGGAAGCCGGTGCCACGGCCCGCGACCGGCACCAGCGGGCCTTGAAGCGAAAACTCCTGTTGCATGACGATTCCTCTGCCTTCAGACGGGATTGTCGATCTCGACGTACTCGCACGCAAGGCCTTGCTCCGAGAGGCGCGCGGCAAGCGCCATCACGCCGTAACGCTCCGTCGCATGATGTCCGGCCGCGATGTAGGCCACGCCCGTCTCGCGCGCCAGGTGTACGGTGCGCTCGGAGATCTCGCCGCTGACGAAGACGTCTGCACCGGTGGCAACCGCCTGCTCGAGGTAGTCCTGCGCGCCGCCGGAGCACCAGGCGATGCGCGCTGCCGCGCGGCCGGCATCGCCGATCACCAGCGGCGCGCGCCCGAGCAGGTTTTCGAGGTCCGTCGCGACGCCGCCCACGGTGGTCGGGGCGGCCGGCGTGCCGACGAAACCGATGTCCTGCTCGGCGAAGCGGCCGGAGATCGACCAGCCGAGACGCTGCGCCAGCTGCGCGTTGTTGCCCACTTCGGGATGCGCGTCGAGCGGCAGGTGATAAGCGAACAGATTGATGTCGTTGGCAAGCAGCGTCGCCAGCCGCCGCTTGCGATGGCCGCGCACGGTAGGGTCGTCGGATTTCCAGAACCAGCCGTGGTGGACCACGACGGCGTCGGCCTCGCGCGCCACCGCCGCGTCGAGCAGCGACTGGCTCGCCGAGACCCCGCAGACGATCCGGCGCACCTCGGCGCGACCTTCCACTTGCAGGCCGTTTGGGCAATAATCGCGGAAACGCCCCGCATCCAGCAGCGTATCGAGATAGGTGTGCAGGTCTTCGCGGCGCATGTCCTTCTCCGAATGAACCCTCATCATAATGTAAGCGCGTCATGAAGCGACTCTGGTTCATCTTCGCCCAAGCCGTCACCGTCAGCGTCGCCGTTCTGTTCGTGGTGCAAACCCTCAAGCCGGAGTGGCTGGACCGCCGCGCCATCGCCACGGCCACCGGCGGCGTCGTCGCGATCCAGGAAGCGGTTCCTGCCGGCACGCCGCGCGGCGCCGCCAGCTACGCCGAAGCCGCGAAGCGCGCCGTGCCGGCCGTCGTGCACATCTTCACCAGCCAGGAAGTCAAGGCGCCCCACCCCTTCCTTAACGATCCGCTGTTCCGCCATTTCTTCGGCGACCGCTTCGGCGAGCAGCCGCAGCGCCAATCGGGCCTCGGCAGCGGCGTCGTCGTGTCGGCGGATGGCTACATCCTGACCAACTACCACGTGGTGGAGGGCGCCGACGAAATCGAGGTAGCCAGCAACGACGGGCGCAAGTTCCGCGCGAAGGTCGTCGGCGCCGATCCCGAATCCGACCTGGCCGTGCTGAAGGTGCACCCCGATTCGAAATTGCCGGTGATCACCTTCGCTTCGAGCGACAGCCTGCGGGTCGGCGACGTCGTGCTGGCGATCGGCAATCCCTTCGGCGTCGGCCAGACGGTGACTTCCGGCATCGTCTCGGCGCTCGGCCGCAGCCACCTCGGCATCAACACCTTCGAGAACTTCATCCAGACCGACGCGGCGATCAACCCGGGCAATTCCGGCGGCGCGCTGGTCGACGCCGACGGCACGCTGGTCGGCATCAACACCGCGATCTACTCGCAGAGCGGCGGCTCGATGGGCATCGGCTTCGCGATTCCGGTTTCGCTGGCGAAGAACGTCATGGAGCAGATCATCAAGAGCGGTTCCGTGACGCGCGGCTGGATCGGCGTCGAGGTGCAGGAAATCTCGCCCGAACTGGCCGAATCCTTCCGTCTTCCGGGTACCGAGGGCGCCATCATCGCCGGCGTGATGCGCGGCAGCCCGGCCGAAAAAGCGGGCATCGTGCCGGGTGACGTGCTGCTGTCGGTGGCGGGCAAGCCGGTCAAGGACGCCCAGGGCATGCTCGAACTGATCGCCGCGCTGCCGCCGGGCCAGGCGGCCAAGTTCAAGGTGCGCCGCGCCGGCAAGGACGTCGAGCTGTCCGGCGTGATCGGCAAGCGTCCGAAGCCGACCTTCCGCGCGGCGGACTGAGCGCCTACTTCTCCGCTTGCTGTTCGGCGCCGGCCGCGGCGGTTGCCGGCCGCACCAGGATCGCAGCGATCAGGATGCCCAGTTCGTAGAGCAGCCAAAGCGGCACGGCGAGCATGAACTGGGACAGCACGTCGGGCGGCGTGAACACGGCGCCGACGACGAAGGCGCCGACGATCACGTAGGGGCGGATCTCGCGCAGCTTCTCGACGCTGACGATGCCGATCATCACCAGCACGATCACCACCACCGGAACCTCGAACGTGACGCCGAAGGCAAGGAAGGTGGACAGCACGAACGACAGATACTTGTCGATGTCCGTCATCACCGCCACCCCCTCCGGGGCAAAGCGGTTGATGAAGCCGAACACCGTCGGAAAGACCACGAAATACGCGAAGGCCATGCCGGTGAAGAACAGCAGCACGCTGGCGATCACGAGCGGCAGCGCCATCCGCTTCTCGTGCGAGTAGAGCCCCGGCGCGACGAAGGCCCACACCTGGTAGAGCACGTAGGGCAGCGCGATCAGGAAGGCCACCATCAGCGTCACCTTCATCGGCACCAGGAAAGCGCCGGCGACGTCGGTGGCAATCATGTGCCCGCCCTGCGGCAGCGAGGCCAGCATCGGCGCCGCCAGCAGCGAGTAGATGTCGCGCGCCCAATTGACGAGGGCGAGGAAGACCACCAGGACGGCGACGATGGCCCGGATCAAGCGGTCGCGCAGCTCGATCAGGTGCGAAATGAAGGTTTCCGGGACTTCGGCCATCAGGCTTGCGGCTTATCGGCCGGTGTCGTGGGTGCCGCGGCCACTGGGGCGGCGGGCGCCGGCACCGCTTCTGCCGGCTGCATTTCGGCCGCCGGGGAAGCGGCAGGCAGGGCGACGGCGGCCGCTTCGGCAGGCGCGTCCGGCGAAGCCGCCTTCTCCTCGATACCCTTGACGATCGACTCGTTGAGTTCGGTCTCGACTGTCTTCAGTTGGGCGTTGACCGACTGCTCCATGTCGCGCACCTTCTCCGCGACGTCGGCCTGCATCTTCTTGAGCTCCTCGAGCTGGATCTCGCGGTTGATGTCGGCCTTGACGTCGTTCACGTAGCGCTGCAGGCGTCCGAGCAGGATGCCGGCCGTGCGCGCCACCTTCGGCAGCCGCTCGGGGCCGATGACGATGAGCGCCACCAGGGCGATGACTACGAGTTCAGAAAATCCGACGTCGAACATGGCTCGCGTTGGGCATGCCGGGACGGCATGGCGCTGAAACTAAAAAGCGGGGTTCGCCCCCGCTCCTTGGCCTTGCGGCAGGGCCGCGTCAGGCCTTCTCTTTCTTGGCCTCGCCCTCGATGGTGTGGCCCGAAGCTTCCTGGCGGGGCAGCGACTCGGCGGGTTTGGCCGGCTCTTCGGCCGTGCCGTCCTTCATGCCCTGCTTGAACCCCTTGACCGCGCCGCCGAGGTCTTCGCCGATGTTGCGCAGCTTCTTGGTGCCGAAAATCAGCATGACGATCACCAACACGATCAGCCAGTGCCAGATGCTGAAACTACCCATCTCTGTCTCCTAATGTCT
>JBLNBJ010000193.1:0-17020 GCA_050259835.1 Ignavibacteria bacterium
TTCCGGATGCGCATGGACGTCGCGCCGCAAGGCGGAAATGCGCGGCAGCAACTCGGCGATCAGGGCGGCGAGATCCATGGATTCTCTTGGGGAAGCGGCAGATGACGCATTGTGCCGCAAAAAAAAAAGGCAGGGCAAGCGCCCTGCCTTTTCCATGCCGCGAACGGCGGTATTACTGCTCGGCCACCACCGCGACGGTGATCTTCGCCGTGACGTCGGTGTGGACGCCGATCTCGACTTCGCTCTCGCCGATGATCTTGAACGGGCCTTGCGGCAGGCGGATGTCCGCCTTGTCCACTTCGATGCCTTGCGCCTTGAGGGCTTCGGCGATGTCGATGTTCGACACCGAGCCGAACAGGCGGCCATCGACGCCGGCCTTGCGGGCGATCTCGACGCGCTGGCCTTCCAGCTTGCCGGCCTTCTCCTGCGCGGCGGCCAGCTTCTCGGCCTGGGCCTTCTCGAGTTCGGCGCGCTTGGCTTCGAAGAACTTCTTGTTCTCTTCGGTGGCGCGCTTGGCCTTGCCTTGCGGGATCAGGTAATTGCGGGCGTAGCCGTCCTTGACCTTGACCACGTCGCCGAGGCCGCCGAGGTTCACCACCTTTTCCATCAGAATCACTTGCATGGCGGTCTCCTTACTGGTGCAGGTCGGTGTAGGGCAGCAGGGCCAGGAAGCGCGCGCGCTTGATGGCCGTCGAGAGCTGGCGCTGGTAGCCAGTCTTGGTGCCGGTGATGCGGGCCGGCATGATCTTGCCGTTCTCGCCGATGAAGTCCTTCAGGATGTCGACGTCCTTGTAGTCGATCTCTTCGATCTTCTCCGCGGAGAAGCGGCAGAACTTGCGGCGCTTGAAGAGGCTGCGACCCTTGTCGTCCTTCTTCTTGCCAGCCATCTTACTTTTCGGTTTGAAAGCCATTTTCGTTTCCTTCCAAGAATTCGATATTCGTCACATGCAGCACGGGGCTTCGGCTCTTGACGCTCTTTGCGGCGAGGAACCCGGTTGCCTTGAGTCCCATGCCGGCAGCAGCGTCCTTGAGCAGCAGCGCCGCGGAACCCAGAGCGATGCAGGCGATCTCGCATTCGACCCGTCTCGGCTTGTCCGCCTCGATCTGCTCCGACTCGTGGCCGAGGCGGAATTCGATGGCGGGCACTCCGGCGGGCGTGTAGCGCAATCCGCCCCGCTCCTGCAGCGTCCCGGCGATGATCAGCCGGTTGGCTGCCCTCACTGGGCACCCCGGTGCCGCGTCAGCTTCAGGCCGCGGCAGCGGGTTCCGCCTTCGCTTCGGCCGCGGGCGCAGCGGTCAGCGACTTCGCCTTTTCTTCCTTCATCATCGGCGACGGCGTCGCGACGGCCTTGGACATCTTGACCGTCAGGTGGCGCAGCACGGCGTCGTTGAACTTGAAGGCGTTCTCGAGTTCGGCCAGCGTTTCGCCGTCGCACTCGATGTTCATCAGGACGTAGTGGGCCTTGTGAACCTTCTGGATCGGGTAGGCCATCTGGCGGCGGCCCCAGTCTTCCAGACGGTGGATGCCGCCGTTGCGGCTGGTGACGAGCGTCTTGTAGCGCTCGATCATCGCCGGCACCTGCTCGGACTGATCAGGATGGACGATGAAAACGATTTCGTAATGGCGCATGCAATCTCCTTGTGGCTGTGAATCCCTCCCGCATGCGAACGGGTAGGGCAAGGTTGGAAAACCGTGTATTCTAGCGGGAAAGCCCCGACCGAGCAAGGGAACATAACTCCGCGCCCGCAGCGTTTCTCGGGGGTCCCGCCCCCGGCGCGCCAGCCAGAATCCCATCCATGGACCAGACGCCCACCCCCTGCCCGCCGACGTCGATCGTCAGCGAACGTATCGGCGAAATCGACTGCTGGCTCGAGTTTTACCGCAAGGTGGAAATGCCGGTGCTGCGGCACACCGCGACCGAACTCGAAAAGCTGCGCGCCAACGCGGAGAACGTCAACGGACGCAAGCTTTCGGCGGTCATTCTGCACGACCCGCTGATGACGCTGCGCGTGCTCGCCTTCATCGAGCAGAACCGCAGCAAGCGCCAGAACGCGGACATCACGACCATCGAGCGCGCGCTGATGATGATCGGCATCGGCCCCTTCTTCAACGCCTTCCAGAACCTGCCGCTGGTCGAGGACAAGCTCAAGGGGCATCCGAAGGCGCTGCTGGGGCTGCTGAAGGTGATCGCGCGCGCCCGCAAGGCCCTGTTCTGGGCGCGCGACTGGGCCGCCTACCGGCACGACCTCAACGTCGACGAGGTGATCGTCGCCGCGCTGCTGCACGACTTCGCCGAAATCCTCATGTGGTGCTTCGCCCCGGATCTGGCCACTGCCGTCAAGGAGCGCCAGATGCGCGACCGCACGCTGCGCTCGGTCGCTATTCAGGACGAGATCTACGGCGTGCCGCTCTACCAGCTCAAGCTGGCGCTGGCCCAGGAATGGCGGCTGCCCGAGTTGCTCACGAAGTTGATGGACCCGCAGCACGCCGAGCATCCGCGCGTGCGCAACGTCAAGCTCGCCGTCGACCTCGCGCGGCACTCCGCCAACGGCTGGGACGACGCCGCACTGCCCGACGACTACAAAGCGATTGCCGAGTTGCTGCGGTTGAGCCAAGACGCCGTCAAGAAACGCATCGGCGTGCCGGAACCCGAGACGGCCGACGCGGCGGACGTCAGCCGCAGTACCTCAGGTTGACGTAGTCGAGCAGCAGGTCCGGCTGCCGGTAGCCGACGAACGCCAGCGCCGTCAGCGCTGCAAGGCCCACCGCCAGCGCCAGCCACAGCAGCTTGCGCTTTGCACCGCGTGCCTTATCATGTCGCCCGCATCCATTGCTCGGGGAGATCGTCATGGGGCTCGGCTCGATCCTGTTTCTCGGCGCATCGTTCGTCATCTTCGTCTATGGCGTGATGCTCTACAACGGACTGGTGCGCGTCAAACACGCGGTCGCGAGAGCGTGGGCGAACATCGACGTCCTGCTCAAGCAACGCCACGACGAACTGCCCAAGCTCGTCGAAACCTGCAAGCAGTATAAGCAGTTCGAGCAGGACACGCTGCAGCGCGTGGTGGAAGCCCGCTCGCGCGTGCAATCCGCGCGCGAGAGCCAGAACGTGCAGGCGCTCGGACAAGCCGAAGCCCAGTTGCGGGCCGGCGTCGGCCAAATCTTCGCCGTCGCGGAAAACTATCCGGAACTCAAGGCCGACGAAAATTTCATGCAGTTGCAGGGGCGCATCACCGCGCTCGAGAACGCCATCGCCGACCGCCGCGAGCTGTACAACGAAGCCGCCAACATCAACAACGTGCGCATCGAGCAGTTCCCGGATCTCATCATCGCGCAGGCGTTCGGTTTCGATGCAAAGCCGCTGCTGGAATTCTCATCCGCCGAGAAGGCGGACGTCGACATGAAGGCGCTGTTCAGCGCCTGAGATGAACGCGGTCGTCGCGCTGCGGCGCGAGTACGGTCGGCTGCTCACCTCGGGCGCGCAACTGCTGCTGCTCGGCATCGGCGCGCAGATCGACGATCCGCTCGGCTGGCTGATCTGCGCCAGCCTGTTCGCCGCCGTCAGCCTCGTCGCATGGACCTCCGCTTATCGCCGCGCGCGCGCCATCGACGACACGCCGACCTCCAGGATCGCCTCCGCCGCCCAGGGCTACGCTGAACTCGTGGGCTGCGGGCGGCCGCTCGGCGGCGAGCCCTTGATCTCGCCGCTGCGTCACGTGCAGTGCCTGTGGTTCCGCTATCTCGTGGAGCACCGGCACAAGGAAAACTGGGAAACCGAATCGTCCGGCGAGTCGGACGCCTCCTTCATCGTGGATGACGGCAGCGGCGAATGCCTGGTCGATCCTGCCGGTGCAGAGATCCTGCCCATGCAAAAGGACAGCTGGATCGAGTTCGACCGCCGCTATACCGAATGGACGCTGATGCGCGAGGAGCGGATCTACGTGCTCGGCCAATTCGAGACCCGCAACGGCTGCGATCTCGGCATCGACCGCGAAGCAGCCATGAAGGCGCTGCTGGCCGAGTGGAAGAAGCAGCCGGCGGAACTGCTGGCGCGCTTCGACCTCGACAGGAATGGCGAACTCGATATGAAGGAATGGGAGTTGGCGCGCTCGCAGGCGCGCCGCGAAGTCGACCGCATGGCCGCCGAAGCGGCTGCCGCGCCGGGGATTCATCTCATGCGCCGGCCCGATGACGGGCGCCTTTACCTGATCTCGAGCCTCTCGCCCGAACAACTCGCGCGCAAGTACCGCTGGTGGTCTTTCGCCCATCTGGCGATGTTCTTCGGCGGCCTCGCGGGCGCCGCGACGGCCTTCAAAATGGCCCTCTAGGACGCGACCCGCTACAATACGCGCCTCGCCCTCGTAGCTCAGTGGATAGAGCGACCGCCTCCTAAGCGGTAGGTCTCAGGTTCGATTCCTGACTTGGGCGCCATCCACGTTGCGCTGCAGCCAATACTCCAGCAGCGCCAGATGCCAGAGCTTGCTTCCCTGGATGCGCGTGAAATGCGCTTCCGGCGCCGCCAGCATCCGCTCCACATACTCGCGACGATAGATGCCGCGCTGCCGACAGGCCTGCGAGTCGAGGATGTCGCGCATGAATTCCAGGAAGGGCCCGCGCACGAACTTGAGCGCGGGTACCGGGAAGTAGCCCTTCGGACGATCGATGACGAGATCGGGAACGAGTCCGCGCGCAATGCGCTTGAGCACGTGCTTGCCGCCCGATCCCAGCTTGAGTTCGGGTGGCATGGCGGCGGCGAGTTCGACGAGATGATGGTCGAGGAAGGGCACGCGCGCCTCCAACCCCCAGGCCATGGTCATGTTGTCGACGCGCTTGACCGGATCGTCGGTGATCAGGAAGGTCGCTTCGGCGCGCAGCATGCGGTCGACGAACTCGTCGGCGAAGGGGGTGTCGAGCTGCCGTGCCAGCAGCGCCGCCGTGTGGTCTTCGCCGGCTAAGGCCGGCGCCGCCAACTGCAGGTATTCGGCGTGATCGCGGTCCAGGTAATGGGCGCGGAAGCGCTCCAGCGGCGCAACGCCGTGCTGCGCCGCCATGGCCTGGTGCCAACTGTAGCCGCCGAAGACCTCGTCAGCACCCTGCCCGCTCTGCACTACCTTCACCGTGCGCGCGACATGTTCGGACAGCAGGTAGAAGGCGACGACGTCCTGGCTCACCATCGGCTCGGCCATGCAGTCGACCGCCTCGGGCAAGCGCCGCAGCACTTCGCTGTTCTCGATCACATACTTGTGATGCCGCGTACCGAAGTATTGGGCCACGGCGTCGGAATAGCGGAACTCGTGTCCCTCCTCCTCGGGCTGATCCTCGAAACCGATCGAGAACGTCATCAGGTCGCTCACGCCCTGCTCGGCCGCAAGCGCGACCAGCAACGAGGAATCGAGGCCGCCGGACAGCAGCACACCGACCTTGACGTCGGCGATCTCGAGCCGCTTGCGCACGGCCATGCGCAGCGCGGCGTGGATCTCTTCCGTCCATTGCCGCTCGGTCATCGGCGCCGCGGGACGCGCGGCATGCAGTTGCCAGTAGCGCCGCGAAGACTCGTTGCCCCGCGCGTCGATGCGCAGCGTCGTCCCCTGCTCGAGCTTGCGCACGCCGCGCAGGATCGTATGCGGCGGTGGCACCACGCCGTGCAACGTGAACTGGCAATGCAGCGCGACCGGGTCGATCCCGGTGTCGACGTCGCCGGCGGCGAGCAAGGCCTGTGTGCTGGAAGCGAAGCGCAGCCGGCCGGCATCGCGCGCGTAGTAGAGCGGCTTGATGCCGAGACGGTCGCGCGCCAGCAGCAGCGAGCCCGCCCGGGCGTCCCAGATCGCGAAGGCGAACGCACCGTGCAGTCGCTCGACGCAGGCCTCACCCCACTGCGCATAGGCGCGCAGGATCACCTCGGTATCGCCGTCGGAGACGAAGCGATGGCCGAGCCCCAGCAGGATCGACCGCAATTCGGGATAGTTGTAGATGGTGCCGTTGAAGACCAGCGCCAACCCGCGCTCGTCATCCACCATCGGCTGACCGGAACGCTCGGACAAGTCGATGATCGCCAGCCGCCGGTGCCCGAGCGCAATGCGTCCGCCGCTCCATGCGCCGCCGGCGTCGGGGCCGCGGCGGGTCAGGCGCTCGCACATGCGGCCGATCGCAGCCTCGTCTGCCGGGCCGCCGTCCCACCGGAATTCACCGGCGATGCCGCACATACGCACTCCACGCCATTTTCGACAAGGTGTATATTAGATCACACTAATAAGGAGGAGCCTGCGATGAACAACGACGAAAAGGCGACGCTGGCGGAACAGGCCTGTGAGAAGGCCATGAAGTACGAGCTGGCCTACGGATGCTGCCCGCAATGCGTGCTCGCTTCCGTGCAGGAGACGGTGGGCCTCATCGACGACCAGACCATCAAGGCGAGCCACGCGCTCTCCGGCGGCAGCGGCCTCACGGGAGACGGCATGTGCGGCGCGCTGGTCGGCGGGCTGATGGCGCTTTCGGCCAAATACGGCCGGGAACGCGACCAGTTCGAACAAGGGCGCGGCATCAACGGCTTCAGGAAGGCGCGCGATCTGACCGAGCGCTTCCGCGAGGAATTCGGCGGCGTCACCTGCCGCGAACTGCAGTACCAGTTCACCGGCCGCACCTACGACATGTGGGACGCCGAGCAATACCAGGCGTTCAATGCGGCGCGCGGCAAGCGCTGCGCACAGGCGACCGGCGCAGTCACCAGGTGGGTGGTCGAGGCGCTGACTGCCTAAGAATTAATCGCCGCTGCGCGAACGCGGCGGCGACGCGGCCCTTCCCCGCCATCCCATGGATTTCCACAGGGTAATCCACAGAAACTGTGAATGGATGGCGGACGCCGCCTCGCAGCCCCTTGGCATGATGATTTATATCCACCACCCCGTTGCGGGCAGGTTATTCTTTGTCTCCCAGGAAGCCGCCCCGTCATAGGCCCTTTGCGGCGGGAAGCGGGCAACAGCCAACCTATCGGGGAGCATGGTCGCAAATGAGGTCCTACCGCATTCTGGTGGTCGACGACGAGGCGATGAACCGCGCGATCATCGCGGACTGTCTCGACGACATCTCGTTCGAACTCGACATGGCGGAAGACGGCGAGGATGCCTGGCAGAAGCTGGAAGCCGCAAAGGCTCCCTACCAGCTCATCATTCTCGATCGCATGATGCCTCGCCTGGACGGCATGGCCCTCATGCACCGGCTCAAGGCGACGCCGCGCCATGCCAACGTGCCGGTCATCATGCAGACCGCCGCGTCCTCGATGGAGCAGGTCGCGGAAGGCATCAAGGCGGGCGCCTACTACTACCTGACCAAACCCTACGCACCCGAATCGCTGCTCGCCATCGTGCGCGCGGCGCTCGCCGACGTTGCCGCGCGCGACGAGGCCGCCCGGCGCGTGCACCTGCAGACCGATGCGCTGAAGCTGGCGATTCGTGCGGAATTCCGCTTCCGTACGCCGGCGGAGGCCAACAACCTTGCGGCCCTGCTTGCCCACCTGTGCCCCGAGCCCGAGCTGGCCGTTCTCGGCTTGACGGAGCTCATGATGAATGCCATCGAGCACGGCAACCTCGAGATTAGCTACGAACTGAAAAGCCTGTTGCGGCGCGAGGATCGCTGGGAAAAGGAAGTCGAGCGCCGCGGTGAACTGCCCGAATACCGCGACCGGACGGTAACCATCATGGCGGAGCGCACGCCCGGTGCCATCCGCTTCACGATCGTCGACCAGGGCGCCGGTTTCGAATGGCGCAGATATCTGCACCTGGACGCCGAGCGCGCGTTCGACCCGAACGGCCGGGGTATCGCCATGGCGCGCATGACGAGCTTCGACGAGCTCGAATATCGCGGCAAGGGCAATGAGGTGGCGGCCACCATTTATGTGCGCCGCAACTAGGGGGTGCCTGAGCGGGCATCGCCCGCAATCGCCCTTCCCGCGGGCCATGCCGCCTATATGCTTATGGTAAAGTCTGCCGCCATGGAGAAGGCCGAGCACGACGAATTGACCCTGGCGCAGGCGGAGGCGCGCGACTTGCAGCGCGCCGTCGTCGCCCTGCGCGGAGAGCTCGAGCTCGCGCAGCATGCGCGCGAGCAGGCGGTGCAGCACGCGCTGGCCGCCAGCCACGGCGAGATCCTGCAGTTGAAGGAAACGATCGCCAGCCTGCGCCTCGAACTCGAGAAGGCGCGCGCCGAAAAGGAGGCTGCGGTCGCAGCCGCACTCGCCACCGGACAGGACGAGATCGCGCAGTTGCGCGCGACGGCGGCTGCGCTGCGCGAGTCGCTCGAGATGGCCCAGATCGACAAGACCAATGCGCTGCAGCGCGAGCAGCGCCACGCGGCCGACGAGACGCGGCAATTGCACGAGACCGTGCGCGCCCTGCGTGACGAGCTCGAGGCGGCACGCGACCGGACCAGGAGCGCAGCCTGATGGACTTTCCGGCCGCAAAGCCGAAGCGCAAGGCCGCGGGCAACGGCGCCGAGGAGCGCCGCCGCCTGCGCCACGCGGAATTGCTGCTCGAGGTCACGCGCCGCATGGCGGCCTACGACACCCTCGACGGCGTGCTCCATGCGCTGGTCGAAATGACCACCGCCGAGCTGGACGCCGAGCGCGGCTCGCTGTTCCTCAACGACCCTGACACCAACGAGCTCTATTCGCGCGTCGCGCAGGGAAACATCCAGCGCGAGATCCGCATCCTCAACACGAGCGGCGTTGCCGGCTACGTCTATACCTCGGGCGAGCCGCTGATCATCCAGGACGCCTACGCCGACCCGCGCTTCAACCGCTCGGTGGACGAGCAGACCGGCTTCACCACCAAGAACATCCTCTGCGTCCCGATCAAGACGGTGAAAGGCGAGGTCGTCGGCGTCGCCCAGACACTGAACAAGCGCAAGGGCCGCTTCACCAAACACGACCTCCACCTGCTGCAGGAGATGACCAGCCAGGGGACCCTGGCGCTGCAGAGCGCGCAGTTCATCGAGCGCATGCAGACGGTCCGACGCCAGGAAATGGAGTTCGTCGATCTCGTCTCCGAGGTCACGGCCGACATCAAGCTCGGCTCCCTGCTGCAGAAGGTGATGGGCGAGGCCACGCGGCTGCTGAACGCCGAACGCTCGACGCTGTTCCTCAACGACGAAAAGACCAATGAGCTCTGGTCCGAAGTCGGCCAGGGGCTGGAGTCGATGCAGATTCGCCTGCCGAACCACGTCGGCATCGCCGGCGCGGTGTTCACGTCTGGCCGCTCGATCAACATCCCCTACGCCTACGCCGACCTGCGCTTCAATCCGGCCTTCGACAAGAAGACTGGCTATTTCACGCGCTCGATCCTCTGCGTGCCCATCGTCAACAAGCAGGGCAAGACGATCGGCGTCACGCAGGTGCTGAACAAGCGCGGCGGGCCGTTCACCAACGGCGACGAGGCGCGCCTGCGCGCCTTCACGGCGCAGATCTCGATCGCGCTCGAGAACGCCAAGCTGTTCGCCGACGTCCAGGCGATGAAGAACTACAACGAGGCGATGCTGGAATCGATGTCGAACGGCGTCATCACGCTCGACGAAGCGCAGCGCATCGTCACGTGCAACGCCGCAGGGCAGCGCATCCTGCGCGTCCGGTCCGACCAGGTGATCAACCGCGCCGCCGGCGACTTCTTCGCCGAAGCGAACGCCTGGGTGCTGGAAAAGCTCGCCGCCGTCGCCCAGGCGCAGCAGGCCGATATCGTGATGGACGGCGAGTTGCGCATCGGCGGCGAGACGCTGTCGGTCAACCTGACCGCCCTGCCCCTGCTATCGGTCGAGCGCAAGCCGATCGGCTCGATGCTGATGATCGAGGACATCTCCAACGAGAAGCGGCTCAAGTCGACCATGTCCCGCTACATGGACCCCGGCATCGCCGACCAGATGCTGGCGAGCGGCGCCGAGGCGCTGGGCGGCCAGAGCGTCAAGGCCACCGTTCTGTTCTCCGACGTGCGCAGCTTCACCACGATCACCGAGCAGCTCGGGGCGCAAGGCACGGTTGCCCTGCTCAACGAGTACTTCACGCTGATGGTCGACTGCATCCAGCGCGAAGAGGGCATGCTCGACAAGTTCATCGGCGACGCCATCATGGCGGCCTTCGGCATACCGGTCGCGCACGACGACGACTGCGACCGGGCGGTGCGCACGGCGGTGGCGATGATGAAGACGCTGTCCGAGTGGAACGTGCATCGCGTCGCGGACGGAAAGTTGCCGGTCGACATCGGGATCGGGCTGAACACCGACATGGTCGTGTCCGGCAACATCGGCTCGAAGAAGCGCATGGACTACACGATCATCGGCGACGGCGTGAACCTGGCGGCCCGCCTGGAATCCGCCTGCAAGCAGTACGGCGCCCACATCCTGATCAGCGAGTTCACCTACAAGCAGCTCAAGGGCACCTACTACTGCCGCGAGCTCGACTTCGTCGTGGTCAAGGGCAAGACGCAGCCGGTGGCGATTTACGAGGTGATGGACTTCCACAGCGAGAAGACCTATCCGCAGATGATCGAGGCGCTCGGCCTGTTCAAGGCGGGCCTGGCGCAGTACCGGACGCGCAAATGGAGCGAGGCTGCCGGAAAGTTCGCGGAAGTGCTGGCGCTCAACCCCAACGACAAGGCCGCCAGGCTCTATGTCGAGCGCTGCCGGCACCTGGCGGACAATCCGCCGGGCGACGATTGGGATGGGGTCTGGGTGATGGAGTCGAAGTAGCGGACGCTACTTGACGCGCGTGAGATGCGAGCGCGGCTTGTCGGGCGGCGTATCCGGCGTTTCGGGTTCCGACGGCAGCGCCGGCTCTTCGGCGGCAAGCCCGGCGGGGCCGACCTCGAAAGACATCCCCATGCCGTTCTCGCGCGCGAAGATCGCCGCGACCGCATTCACCGGCACCGACACCGCGAAGGCGGCGCCGTTGAAGCGGGCCTGGAAGGTGATTTCCTCGTTGCCCATCATCAGCTGATGGCTGGCTTCGGGGCCGATATTGAGGGTGATCTGCCCGTCGCGCACATGCTCGCGCGGCACGCGCGTGCGCTCGTCGACCGCCACGGTGAGATAAGGCACGAAGCCCTGGTCGATGCACCATTCGTAAATGGCGCGCACCAGATAGGGCTTCGTGGAAATCACGGGAAAGGCGCGACGATGCGCCGCCGAATCAGCGGCGCATCACCTTTTCGGACGGCGTCAGGGCGTCGATGAAACCCTGGCGCGAGAACACCAGCTGCGCGTACTTGAGCAGCGGCGCCGCGGTCTTCGGCAGTTCGATGCCGTAGTGGTCCAGCCGCCACAGCAGCGGGGCGATCGCCACGTCGAGCATGGAGAAGTCGTCGCCGAGCATGTACTTCTGCTTGGTGAACAGGCCCGACAGTTCGACGAGCCGGTCGCGCACGTGGGCGCGCGACTTCTCGGCGGACTTGAGGTTCTTCTCCAGCGCGTCGATGTGGCTGAACAGCTCCTGCTCCATGGTGAACAGCAGCTGGCGCGCGCGGGCGCGGGTCTGCGGTTCGGGCGGCATCAGCTGCGGATGCGGGAAGCGCTCGTCGATGTACTCGTTGATGATGTTGGCCTCGTAGAGCACGAGGTCGCGGTCCACGAGCACCGGCACCCGGTTGTACGGGTTGATGACGGCGATGTCTTCCGGCTTGTTGAAGAGGTCGACGTCGATCACCTGGAAGTCCATCTGCTTCTCGTACAGGACGATGCGGCAGCGATGGCTGAACGGGCACGTGGTGCCCGAGTACAGGTTCATCATGGTACTGGTACCCCAGGAGTAGTCGGCATCACGCACGACCTTGCGGACAGGCGGTGCATTCATTTCACGATGCCCCATAAGTAATTCACGCTTCCCAAGACCTTAGTGAACGTCTTTCCAGTATTCGCGCTTGAGCGCATAGGCGAAGACGAAGATTACCGCCAAAGCGATAAGGACCACAACGCCCAGGCGCTTGCGGAACTCGGAAACCGGCTCGCCCATGAAGGAAAGATAGCTCACCAGGTCGCCGACGAGCTCGTCGTATTCCTTGGTGGAGAGCTTGCCGGGCTTGACCAGCTTGAGCTCGTGGTTTTCGCCGAGGACCTGGTCGCCCTGCAGTTCCCACAGCACGTGCGGCATGCCGACGTTGGCGAACACCGTGTTGTTCCAGCCCGTCGGACGGGCATCGTCGCGGTAGAAGCCGCGCAGGTAGGTGTAGAGCCAGTCGGCGCCGGTGCCGAACTCGGAAGCGCGGGCACGGGCAATCACGGTCAGGTCGGGCGGCGCGGCGCCGAACCAAGCCTTGGCGTCGTTGCGCTGCATGGCGATGGTCATGGTCTCGCCGACCTTGTCCGCCGTGAACAGCAGGTTGTCCTTGATCTGCGCTTCGGTGAGGCCGATGTCCTGCAGGCGGTTGTAGCGCATGTAGGACGCCGAGTGGCAGTTCAGGCAGTAGTTGACGAACACCTTGGCGCCGGTCTGCAGCGCGGCAAAGTCGCGCGAGTGGTCGGGTGCCTTGTCGAGGTGGAGTTCGGCATCGCTGGCAAAAGCCAGTAGCGGGGCCGAAAGGAGTACGAGCAGCAGCTTTTTCATTTCATCGTCACCCGGTCCGGTTCAGGCTGGCACTTGTCCAGCTTCGTGTAGATCGGCATAAGCAGGAAGAAGGCGAAGTACAGGATCGAGCAGATTTGCGACACCAGCGTGCGGCCCGGGGTGGGCGGCAGGATGCCGAGGTAACCCAGGATGAAGAAGCACACGATGAAGATCGCCAGGGCGCCCTTGTAGATCGGGCCGCGGTAACGGATCGACTTCGCCGGGCTGCGATCCAGCCACGGCAGCGCGAAGAACACCATCACGGCCAGCCCCATGAAGATCACGCCCCACAGCTTGGCGTCGATCCAGAAGAAGTTCACCGTGTTGGCGCGCAGGATCGAGTAGTACGGCGTGAAGTACCACACCGGCGCGATGTGCGGCGGCGTCTTCAGCGGGTCGGCCGGGAAGAAGTTGTTGTACTCCAGGAAGTAGCCGCCGCCCTCGGGCAGGAAGAAGATGATGATCGCGAAGACCATCAGGAAGCCCACCACGCCGACGATGTCCTTCACCGTGTAGTACGGATGGAAGGGAATGCCGTCGAGCGGAATGCCGTTCTCGTCCTTGAGCTTCTTGATCTCGACGCCGTCGGGGTTGTTCGAGCCGACTTCGTGCAGCGCGATCAGGTGCGCCACGACGAGGCCCGCCAGCGCGAACGGCACGGCGATCACGTGGAAGGAGAAGAAGCGGTTGAGCGTGGCGTCGCCGACCACGAAGTCGCCGCGGATATAGAGCGACAGGTCCGGCCCGATCAGCGGAATCGCCGAGAACAGGTTTACGATCACCTGGGCGCCCCAGTAAGACATCTGGCCCCACGGCAGCAGGTAGCCGAAGAAGGCCTCGGCCATCAGGCACAGGAAGATCAGCACGCCGAAGATCCAGATCAGCTCGCGCGGCTTGCGGTAGGAACCGTAGATCATGCCGCGGAACATATGCAGGTAGACGACGATGAAGAACGCCGAAGCGCCGGTCGAGTGCATGTAGCGGATCAGCCAGCCCCACGGCACGTCGCGCATGATGTACTCGACGCTGGCGAAGGCCACCGGCACGCCAGAAGCGTTCAGGGACGCGTCCGGCTTGAAGTGCATCGTCAGGAAGATGCCGGTCACGATCTGGTTGACCAGCACCAGCAGGGCCAGCGAACCGAAGAAATACCAGAAGTTGAAGTTCTTCGGCGCGTAGTACTTGGCCAGATGGTCGTTCCACAGCGCGGTGGCCGGGAAGCGCGCATCGACCCACTCGAGGACGTCGCCCAGGATGGTGCCGTTGCTCTTGAACTTGTTTGCCGTGCTAGCCATCGCTTAGGCCCCCTTGCTGTCTTCGCCGATGATGATGCGGGCGTCGGACAGGTACTTGTGCGGCGGCACTTCGAGGTTGTCAGGTGCCGGCTTGTTCTTGAAAACGCGTCCAGCCAGGTCGAAAGTCGAGCCGTGGCACGGGCACAGGAAGCCGCCTTGCCAGTCGGCGTCGATGCCGGATTCGGCACCCGTCTTGAACTTGTCGCTCGGCGAGCAGCCGAGATGGGTGCAGATGCCGACGGCGATCATGTATTCGGGCTTGATCGAGCGGTTTTCGTTCTTGGCGTATTCGGGCTGCTGGTTGCGGTCCGACTTCGGGTCGGAAACCTTGTCGTCGATCTTGCGCAGGCCGTCGAGCATTTCCTTGGTGCGGTGAATGATCCACACCGGCTTGCCGCGCCACTCAACAGTCATCATCTGGCCGGGAGCGAGCTTGCTGATATCGACTTCCACCGGCGCGCCGGCCGACTTGGCCCGCTCGGACGGAGCGAAGCTCGCCAGAAACGGCACTGCCGCCGCCACCCCAGCAACGCCCCCTGCTGTCGCCGTGGCCACGATCAGGCGACGCCGACCGCAATCCACTTTTTCATCACAACTCATGATTGGTTCCCTGAAGGTTCAAAAGACGACACCCGAAAAGCGGCGGATTATACCTAAGGGACGGTAGGAATTAAAGCCCATCCTTAACCCCGCTTATGGGCCGGGAATGCCCGCCATATCGCCCTTTCGCGCCCCGCGGAAGCCGGTTTTGCCGCACGTCGCGGTCGATCGCCGCGTCCGCATAGGGTATTCTTCGTCCCCATTGAAATAATCGATCCCAGCATCGCGGTGTGCGGATCGCGGCAGGAGCATTACGTGACGAAGATCGCCATTTACGATTCCACATTGCGCGATGGCGCGCAGGCGCAGGGCATTTCCTATTCGGTCGAGGACAAGATCAAGATCGTCGAGCAGTTGGACGCGCTCGGCATCCGCTACATCGAGGCCGGCAACCCGGGCTCCAACCCCAAGGATCTCGAGTTTTTCGCGCGGGTTTCGAAGCTGCAGCTGAAAAACGCCCGGATCATCGCCTTCGGCAGCACGCGCAAGGTCGGCGCGACGGCGGCCGACGACGCCAACATCCGTTCGCTGCTGCAGGCCGGCACCCGGGCAATAGCCATCTTCGGCAAGAGTTGGGACTTCCAGGTCACCGACATCCTGCGCACGACGCTCGACGAGAACCTGCGCATGATCGGCGACACGGTCCGGTACCTGAAGGACCAGGGCATCGAAGTCGTCTTCGACGCCGAGCACTTCTTCGACGGCTACAAGGCCAACGCCGACTACGCCATGGCGACCTTGGCCGCCGCCGCCGATGCCGGCGCCGATAGCCTCTGCCTGTGCGACACCAACGGCGGCAGTTTCCCCGAGGAGATCTTCGACATCACGAAAGCCGTCACCGGACGCTTCGCGACGGCGGTCGGCATCCATTGCCACAACGACGGCGAAATGGCCGTGGCGAACTCGCTGGCCGCCGTGCGCGCCGGCGCCACGCAGGTACAGGGCACCATCAACGGCATCGGCGAACGCTGCGGCAACGCCAACCTCTGCTCGATCATCCCCAACCTGCAGATCAAGCTCGGCTACGGCTGCCTGCCGGCCGAAAGCCTGCCGCGGCTGACGACGCTGGCGCGCTACGTCAGCGAAATCGCCAACCTGGCCCCCAACGACAAGGCGCCCTTCGTCGGCGGCCATGCCTTTGCGCACAAGGGCGGCATGCACATCGACGCCGTCAACAAGGCGCCGACCGCCTACGAGCACATCAATCCGGAACTCGTCGGCAACCGCCGCACCATCCTGATGTCCGAGGTCGCCGGCCGCAGCACGCTCCTGGCAACCATCAACGCCATCGATCCCGCGGTCAAGCGGGATTCGCCCGAAACGCAGCGCATCATGGATCGCCTGAAGCAGCTCGAACACGACGGCTACCAGTTCGAAACCGCCGAAAGCTCCTTCCAGCTCGTGGTGCGCAAGGAACTAGGCAAGTACCAGCCGTTCTTCGACCTCAAGGAATTCAAGGTCATCGTCAACGAGCCGTCCATCAATGGCGTGAACTCGTCCGCGATGATCAAGATCCGCGTCGGAGAGCTCGAAGAGATCACGGCCGCCGAAGGCGACGGCCCGGTCAATGCGCTGGACAAGGCCCTGCGCAAGGCGCTCGAGCGCTTCTACCCGGCCATCAAGGAAATGAAGCTGGTCGACTTCAAGGTGCGCGTGCTCGATTCCGACATGGCCTCGGCCGCAAAGGTGCGGGTGCTGATCGAATCGGCCGACCAGCACGAAAGCTGGACCACCATCGGCGTCTCGCCCGACATCATCAACGCCTCCTGGCTGGCGCTGGTCGACGCCATCGAATACAAGCTGGTGCGCGACCGCGAGCGCTCGCCGGCGGCCTGAGCCGCGGGACGAGCCGGTCGATCAGGCGCTGAGATCGACCTCCGAGCGGACGCAGGGATCGAACGCCAGCACGGCAAGCGAAGCGCGCGCACGTACCTGATCGAGATCGCCGCGCAATCCCGCGAGCATTTCGCCGAGAGCGCCCGCGGAATGGAAATTCCATTCCGTCGGCGCCACGATGACGCAGTCAGCGACGCAATCGCCGTCAAGCGCAATTTCGTGCATCAGCAGCCCTCGCGCCGTCTCGACCGCCGCTCGCCCAACGCCAGGTGCAACGACAGCCGCGCTCGCCGCCCCGAGTCCTCGCGGGGATGTGAGATCCGCGATGCGTGCCGCGACGCGCGCCGCCAGCGCCCCCCGCGAGGCCAACTCCGGATGGCGAGCCAGCGCCCCGGTGCTCGCCGGCTTTCCATTCCAGGTGGGCGCCGCGGCGAACGCCTCGTCGAGCCGAGGCCATGCAGCCAGGCTTTCGGCAGCCGTCGTCGGCGGGAGCATCGCATCATTCGCCGCGTCCGGCTGGTCGACCGCCCTCAATTCTTTCTCCAGGCGCTCCCACTGCAGCACCAGCGCTTCCTTGGCCCACACGTCGTAGCTTCCGTCCTGCAGACGTTTGCGCGCCTCGACGAAGACGGCCTGCTGCCCCTCGCTCCCGAGCGCCTGCGGCCAGTCGAGCAACAAGCGCCACAAGTGTTCGCGCCGCGCCTCGGCCAA
>JBLNBJ010000194.1:0-12369 GCA_050259835.1 Ignavibacteria bacterium
GTGGTCGTCTACGCGTTGTTAATGGAGGAGGCGGACGCCTTATGGATCTTGTCCGCGGGGGGACCCGACGCGGCGACGACCACCCGTCGCCCTCGGCGGTCGCAGGCACGAGTCTGAATCCAACCTGACATGCCGGCCAACGTCCCTCCCGTCTCCCGCGACATCGGCGTCCTCACCGCCGGCTGGCGCTACGCCAGCATCAGCGACAAGATCGCCGACCTCGTCCTTACCCGGCCCAGCACCTGGCGCTGGTGGCTGCTGTTCGCCGTCACCTTCGCCGGCACGCTCATCTTCTTCGGCGCGACCTCGTACCTGTTCGTGAAGGGCATCGGCATTTGGGGCGTCGACATCCCGGTCGCCTGGGGCTATGCGATCGGCAACTTCGTCTGGTGGATCGGCATCGGCCACGCCGGCACCTTCATCTCGGCGATCCTCTACCTGCTGCGGCAGAAGTGGCGTACCTCGATCAACCGCTTCGCCGAGGCGATGACGCTGTTCGCGGCCGGCATCGCCGGGCTGTTCCCGATCCTGCATCTCGGGCGGCCGTGGTTCTTCTACTGGCTGGTGCCCTATCCGAACGTGATGGACCTGTGGCCGCAGTGGCGCAGCCCGCTGGTATGGGACTTCTTCGCCATCGGCACCTACCTGATCGTGTCCCTGCTGTTCTGGTACGTCGGACTGATCCCCGATCTCGCGACGCTGCGCGACCGCGCCGTGTCGCCCGGCAAGCGCTTCGCCTACGGCCTGCTGGCACTGGGCTGGCGCGGCGAGGCGCGCCACTGGGCGCGCTACGAACATGCCTACCTGCTGCTGGCGGGGCTCGCGACGCCGCTGGTCGTCATGGTGCATTCTGTCGTGTCGCTGGATTTCGCCATCGGCAACACCCCGGGCTACCACTCGACCATCTTCCCGCCGTACTTCGTCGCCGGCGCCTTGTTCTCCGGCTTCGCCATGGTGCTGTCGCTGGCGATCCCGCTGCGGCGGGCGTTCGCGCTCGAGGACTTCATCACGCGGCGCCACCTCGAATACGCGGCGCTGGTGCTGCTCGCCACCAGTTGGATCGTCATCTACAGCTACGCCGCGGAGATGTTCACGGCCTTCTACAGCGGCGACGAGTTCGAGATCGCGATGACCGAGGACCGCTGGCAGGGCGCCTACGCGCCGTTCTACTGGCTGATGATGGCCTGCAACGTCCTGGTGCCGCAACTGCTCTGGTGGCGCGGCGTGCGGCGCAGCGTCGGCGCGCTGTTCGCCATCAGCCTGGTGGTCAACGTCGGCATGTGGATGGAGCGCTTCCTGATTGTCGTCACCAGCCTGCATCGCGACTTCATGCCTTCGGCGTGGGGGCTGTTCGTGCCGACGCGCTGGGACTGGACCTTCCTGTTCGGCTCCATCGCGCTGTTCGTCTGGCTGTTCCTGATGTTCCTGCGCTTCCTGCCGGCGATCTCGGTGGCCGAGATGCGGCTGCTGATTCGCGAGAGCGCGGAGGAGGCCCCGGCGGAGACACGGGGCTCAGCGGCTCCGGAGGCGGCCCGATGACGGCGCTCTATGGCGTGCTGGCCGAATTCGCGACGGCCGATGCGCTGCTGGCGGCGGCGGCTGCAGCCACGCGCGAGGGCCACCGCGTCGAGGCCTATGCGCCGTTTCCGGTCGACGGGCTGCCCGAGGCCGTCGGGTTCACCCGCAACCGCATGCCGCTGATCGCTTTCCTCGGCGGCCTTGCGGGCGGCGCGGCGACGTATGCGATGCAGTGGTACTCGGCGGTTGTGTCCTACCCGATCAACGTCGGCGGAAGGCCGCTCCATAGCTGGCCGGCCTTCATGCCCGCCACGCTGGCGGTCACCATCCTCGGCGCTGCCCTGGCGGTGCTCGCCGGCATGCTGATCGCCAACGGGCTGCCGCGGCTGCGGCATCCGCTGTTCGAAGTGCGCGAGTTCGACCTGGCGACGCGCAACCGCTTCTTCCTCTGCCTGCGCGCCGATCTGGAAGGGGACGCCGAGCGCGCCAGGCGCTTCCTCGCGGAGCAGCCCGCGCTGCGGACCTGGGAGGTCGCGTCATGACGCGCACCGCCCTGGCGCTCGCCTGCCTCGCGCTCGCCGCCTGCGAGAAAGGCATGCACGACATGTACGACCAGCCGCGCTACAAGACCTTCGCTCCGAGCCCGCTGTTCGGCGACGGCAGTTCCGCGCGCACGCCGCCGCCCGGCACACGGGCCTTCGCGGACGGTCCCTTCGCGGGCACCAGCAGCGCGCGGGCCGGCGCAGACCACGCGCTGCGCGAGCAGCAGGCGCTCGACGCGCAGACGATCCCGGCGCCGCTCACGCGCGCGACGCTCGACCGCGGGCGCGACCGCTTCGGCATCTACTGCGTGCCCTGCCACGGCCCGGTCGGCGACGGCGACGGCCTCGTGGCGCGACGCGGCTTCCCGCATCCGCCTTCGTACCACATCGACCGGCTGCGCACAGCGCCCGACCGCCACCTGTTCGACGTCATCAGCGACGGCTACGGCCTCATGCCGCGCTACGGCAACCTGCTGTCGCCGACTGACCGCTGGGCGGTGGTCGCCTATATCCGCGCGCTGCAGTTGAGCCAGCAGGCGAACGTGCGCGACTTGCCCCAAGCGGCTCGCCGCCGGCTGGAGGCCGTCGAATGAGATCCCGCCTGCGCGTGGCCGTTGCCGGCGCGCTGCCACTCGCGCTCGCCGCGCTGGCCTGGCGGTTCGATCGCACAAATTTCCTCGCCGCCTGGCTGGCCGCGTGGTGCTTCTGCGCCTGGATCGCCATGGGCGGGCTGGTGACCGTATGGATCCATACGCTGACGGGCGGTGCCTGGGCCGAGCCGCTGCGCGCGCCGGCGCTGGCCGCATCGCGGCTGCTGCCCTTGCTGACGCTGCTGTTCCTGCCCGTGCTTGCGGGGATGCATGGCCTCTATCCGTGGGCGGACGCGGGACGCTGGGACGACCTGTCCGCACCCGCGTTCAAGGATGCCTGGCTGCGGCCGTGGCCGTTCGCGCTGCGCGCCGCCGCGATCCTCGCGCTGTGGAACCTGCTCGCCTGGGCCGCGCGCCGGCCCCCTACAGGACGCGCGCGCGCCGTGGCGGCGACCTCGCTGATCCTCTACGGCGCCTCGGTCGGCGTTGCCGCCACCGACTGGCTGATGTCGCTGACGCCGCTCTGGTACTCGAGCATCTTCGGCCTCGAGATCGGCGTCGGGCAGGCGCTGGCCGGGCTGGCCTTCGCGGTGCTGGCCGCGGCATCGCGCGGCACGACCCGCGGGCAAGCCGGGCGCGATCTCGGCAACCTGCTGTTCACCTACGTCCTCAGCTGGGGCTACCTTGCTTTCTGCCAGTACCTCGTCATCTGGGCGGAAGACCTGCCGCACGAAATACTCTGGTACGAGGCGCGGCGCTCCTTGCCGTGGCCGCCGCTCGGTCTCGCCGTCGCGCTGCTGCAGTTCGCCATTCCCTTCCTTGCGCTGCTGTTCCGCGACATCAAGGAATCCCCCTCGCATCTCGCGACCATCGCCGTCCTGCTGCTCGGCGCCCATCTTCTCAACGTCTGCTGGCTGATCCTGCCTTCCGTCGCCGGGCTCGGCATGAAAAACGCCTGGTGGCTGCTGCCGCTGTGCGTGGCGGGGTTCGCCGCGCTCTGCCGCGCGGCGCTGCCGGACGAGGCCTGGGAGCCGCGCCATGATTGAGCCAGAGGACGCAGTCGAGACCCGCGATGTCGACACGACGCGGGTGCTGGTGACGGCAGGGCTCCTCGCGCTCACCATCGCGCTCGCAGCGGCCGTGTGCTGGCTGCTCCTCGTCGCGTGGCAAGCATCGACAGGCGTCGGCCCGGATGCGCCGGCGAGCTTGCAAGCCCGCGCCCGCGACGCGGAACCTTCGGCACCGCAGGAGGACCGCGACGCCTACTTCGCGGAGAAGAACCGCCTCATCAACGGCTGGCAGTGGCTGGATCGCCGGGCAGGCACTGCGCGCATCCCGATCGACGTGGCCATGGAGGCGATGGTGGCGCGATCCGCCGTGCCGAAAGGCGGCCAGCGATGAAGCGCCTGCTGCTGGCCGGCCTGTTGGCGGCTTCCACGCTGGCGCGCGCCGAGGCGACCTTGCCGGCGAACGCCGGGTTTACCGACGAGTCGGGCCGGGCAGTCCGGCTGCTCGACTACCTGGGCGACCAACCGCTGGTGATCGTGCCCGGCTACTTCGAATGCCAGAATCTCTGCGGCACCCTCATGGACGGCGTGCTGGAAGCGCTCGCCCAGTCCGGCCTGCCTTCGAATTCCTATCGGCTCCTGGCGGTCAGCATCGATCCGCGCGAGGACGCGGCGACGGCGCAGCGACGCATGGCCGCCTTCCGGCCGATCTTCGCGCGGGAGGTCGACGCCCATTTCCTCACCGGCCCGGCGGCCTCCGCCGAGGCGCTCGCCGCGAGCCTGGATTTCCGTTTCGAGTGGGACGCCGCGCACGCGCAATACATCCATCCCGCCGCCTTCGTCGTCGCCACGCCGGACGGGCGCATCGCGCGCCGCTTCGACGGCGTGCGCTTCGAGGCGCGCGATCTGCGGCTCGCGCTGGTCGAGGCGTCGGCCGGCCGCGTCGGCTCGGCCGGCGACCGGCTGCTGCTGATGTGCTCTCACTACGATCCGGTCACGGGACGCTACAGCTTCGCCGCCATGACCGCCGTGCGCGCCGCGGGCCTGCTGGCCGCGACCGCGCTCGGCGGATGGCTATGGCGGCGCCGCGGAGGCCGCGCATGAGCGGGCTGCATCTGCTGCCGCCCGCCGCCTCCACCATGGCGGCGCGCATCGACCTGGTGTTTCTCTACCTGTTCGTCACGACCGGCATCGTTGCGCTCGGCGTGGCGGCGACGCTGGTCGCGTTCTCGATCCGCTACCGCCGCAGCGCGAAGGTGGATCGAACGAATCCGCCGGCGGGCGAGCGCGTGCTCGAGATCGCCTGGATCGCGGTTCCGCTGGCGATATTCCTGACCATGTTCATCTGGGCGGCGCGGGAATACGTTGGCAACTACCGCGTGCCGGCCGCCGCCATGCCGGTATTCGTCGTCGGCAAGCAATGGATGTGGAAGCTCGAGCACGAGAACGGACGCCGCGAGATCGACGAGCTCCACGTGCCGGTCGGCCAGCCGATGCGGCTGGTGATGACGTCGCAGGACGCCATCCACAGCTTCTTCGTGCCCGCCTTCCGCATCAAGCAGGACGTCGTGCCGGGCCGCTACACGACGATCTGGTTCGAGGCCACGCAGGCCGGCGAATACCCGCTGTTCTGCGCCGAGTACTGCGGCGCCCAGCATTCCGGCATGCGCGGCCGCATCGTGGCGATGGCGCCGGCGGACTTCGCACGCTGGCTGGAGCAGGGCGCCATCGCCGGCGGCATGGCGGGGCGCGGCTTCGAACTCTTTCGCCGCTATGGCTGCAGCGGCTGCCACGCGGCCGACTCGAGCGTGCACGCGCCCGACCTCGACGGCCTGATCGGCCGGGTGGTGCACCTCTCGGACGGGCGCAGCATCATCGCCGACGAAGCGTACGTCCGCGATTCTGTGCTATTGCCGCGCAAGGACGTGGTGGCGGGCTTCGCGCCCATCATGCCGTCCTTCGCCGGCCAGATCGGCGAGGAGGACCTGATGGCGATCATCGAGTACATCCGCTCGACGGGGAAGGACTAGCGTGCCGGCCAGCTACCTCGAGGAAGGCTACAGCCTGAAGTCCTGGCTGACGACGCGCGACCACAAGCGCATAGCGCTGCTCTACCTGGCCGCCATCACGGCCTTCTTCTTCATCGGCGGCGCGGCGGCGACGCTGATCCGCATCGAGCTCGCCACGGCGCCGTCCGACCTCGTCACACCCGATACCTATAACCGGCTGTTCACCGCCCACGGCATCGTCATGGTCTGGCTGTTCCTGATCCCCTCGATCCCGGCGACCTTCGGCAACTTCCTGATGCCCATGATGATCGGCGCGCGCGATCTGGCCTTCCCGCGGCTCAACCTCGCGTCCTGGTACATCTACGTCGCCGGCGGGACGATGATCCTCGTCGCACTGCTGCTGGGCGGCGTGGACACCGGCTGGACCTTCTACACGCCTTACTCGACGCTGTTCTCCAACTCCCACGTCGTGCTGAGCCTCGCCGGCGTGCTGGTGGTCGGCTTCTCGTCGATCCTCACCGGGCTCAACTTCATCGTCACCGTCCACGCCCTGCGCGCGCCGGGGCTCACCTGGTTCCGGCTGCCGCTGTTCGTCTGGGCCAATTACGCGACCAGCCTGATCCTCGTGCTGGCGACGCCGGTGCTGGCGATGACGCTGACGCTGGTCGCCATCGAGCGCATCTTCCGCGTCGGCGTCTTCGACCCCGCGCTGGGCGGCGACCCGCTGCTGTTTCAGCACTTCTTCTGGTTCTATTCGCATCCGGCGGTCTACATCATGATCCTGCCGGCCATGGGCGTCGCCAGCGAGATCATCCCGTGCTTCGCGCGCAAGCAGGTGTTCGGCTACCGTTTCATGGCCTACGCCATCCTCGGCATCGCCGTGATCGGCTTCCTCGTCTGGGGCCACCACATGTTCGTGAGCGGCCAGTCGCTCTACGCGAGCCTGGCGTTCTCGCTGCTCTCCTTCCTGGTGGCGATCCCGTCGGCGATCAAGGTATTCAACTGGACGGCGACGCTCTACAAGGGGTCGATCACCTTCTCGGCGCCCATGCTCTACGCGCTGGGCTTCGTCGGGCTGTTCACCCTCGGCGGGCTGACCGGACTCTACCTCGCGTCGCTGGCGCTGGACGTTGCCCTCACCGACACCTATTTCATCGTCGCGCACTTCCACTACATCATGGTGGGCGGCTCGGTGATGGCCTACCTCGGCGCCGTGCATTTCTGGTGGCCGAAGATCAGCGGGCGCATGTATCCGGAAATGTGGGGCAGGGCGGCGGCGGTGCTGATCTTCTTCGGCTTCAACCTGACCTTCTTCCCGCAGTACCTGCTCGGCGTGAACGGCATGCCGCGGCGCTATGCGAGCTACCCGGAGGAATTCACGCTGCTCAACGTGCTCTCCTCGGCGGGCGCCTCGATCCTGGCGGTCGGCTACCTGCTGCCGCTCTTCTACCTCGGCTGGTCGATGTTCCGTGGCGCGCGGGCGCCGGGTAATCCCTGGCGCGCAACCGGGCTCGAGTGGCTGACGGATTCGCCGCCGCCGAAGGAGAACTTCGCGGAGATTCCCGTGGTCGAGCACGGCCCTTACCGCTACGCGCCGGACGGCGAGGAGGCGCAGGCATGAGTGCGATCGCGGCCGGGTCGATCGCCGAGCGCCGCGCCGTGCTCGGCATGTGGGTCTTCCTCGCCACCGAGCTGATGTTCTTCGGCCCGCTGTTCTTCGGCTACGGCTACGGCCGCTTCGAATTCGGCGATGCCTTCGCGGCGGCCAGCCGGCGCACCGACGTGCTGCTCGGTGCGGTCAACACCGCCGTCCTGCTCGCCAGCAGCGGCTTCATGGCCAGTGCCGTCGATGCGCTCGAAGACGGCCGGCGCCTGGCGGCGCACCGCCTGTTGTTCGTCACCGCCGCGCTGGGCATGGCTTTCCTCGCGATCAAGGGCATCGAGTACCGGCACGACTTCGAGCGAGGCCTGTATCCAGGCAGCGCGATGCCGCTCGACGGCGGCCAGCAGTTCTTCTTCGTCCTCTATTACGCGATGACCGGGCTGCATGCGCTGCACCTCCTGATCGGCATCGCCGTCGCCGCCGTCTTCGGCGCCGGCATCGCCCGCGGCGCTGCGGCGTTGGCCAGCCCGGGACGCCTGCGCGTCGCCGGCCTCTACTGGCACTTCGTCGATTCGATCTGGATCTTCCTCTATCCGATCCTGTACCTCGTGGGGCGCAGCGGATGAGCTTTTATCGCCGCAACCTCGGCATCGGCCTGCTGCTGTTGATCCTGCTGGCGGCGACGACGGCCAGCGCCTACGCGCCGCTGGGCGCATGGAACGGCGTGCTCAACCTCGCCATCGCCGCGCTGAAGATCGGGCTGGTCGCGGGGTTCTTCATGCGCCTTTCAGACGCCGGCGGCCTGGTTCGTCTAGCAGCCGGCATTGCGCTCCTCATGCTGGCGATCTTCCTGTCGCTGGCCTCCACCGACTACCTGACGCGTCGCGTCACCCCGGCGCCCTGGCAAAGCCCGCGCGACGCCCATCCCTTCCTTCCCCCCAGCGAGGTAAGACCATGAGCCCACCCATCGTCGTCATCACCGGCGCCTCCGCCGGCATCGGCCGCGCGACGGCCATCGAGTTCGCGGCCCAGGGCTGGCGCGTAGCCCTGCTGGCACGGAGCCCCGAGGGCCTTGCCGGGGCGGCGCGCGACGTCGAGCAGGCCGGCGGCGAAGCGCTGGTCGTGCCCACCGACGTCGCCCGCCACGACGAGGTCGAAGCGGCAGCCGAGCGCGTGGAACGCGAATGGGGCCCCATCGACGTCTGGGTGAACAACGCCATGGCGACCGTCTTCTGCAGCGCGCTGAAGGTGAAGCCCGAGGATTTTGTGCGCTCGACCGAGGTCACCTACCTCGGCTCGGTGTGGGGCACGCTGGCGGCGCTGCGGCGCATGAAGGCACGCGATCGCGGCACCATCGTGCAGGTAGGCTCGGCGCTCGCCTATCGCTCGATCCCGCTGCAGTCGGCGTACTGCGGCGCAAAGAGCGCCATCCGCGGCTTCCTCGATTCGCTGCGCTCGGAACTGATCCACGACGGCAGCGGCGTGCACGTCACCATGGTGCACCTGTCGGCCTTCAACACGCCGCAGTTCGACTGGGCGCGCAATTGCATGGGCAAGCGGCCGCAGCCGCTGGGCAAGATCTTCCAGCCCGAAGTCGCGGCGCGCTCGATCTACTGGGCAGCACGGCACCGCCGCCGCGAACTGTGGGTCGGCTT
The DNA here is from genome assembly GCA_050259835.1 of Ignavibacteria bacterium. Taxonomy (GTDB): domain Bacteria; phylum Pseudomonadota; class Gammaproteobacteria; order Burkholderiales; family Rhodocyclaceae; genus Nitricoxidireducens. The sequence goes on from JBLNBJ010000194.1 coordinate 8,925, forward strand.
TCCCGCCGTCGAGGCCATCGTCGGCACGCGCGTCATGCCCGGATACCTCGACCGGCGCCTCGCGCGCCAGGCCTATGGCGGCCAGATGACGGCGCAGGAAGACCCGCCGGATCGGCCGGACAACCTCTATCGGCCGGTACCTGGCGATCATGGCGCCCACGGACGCTTCGACGCGCGCGCCACCTCATCGAGTTGGGAAGTCGATTGGGCGACGCACCGCTGGACCTACGCGGCGTTCGGGCTGCTCGCCGGCGCCGCCGCCGGCCTGCTGATGGCCGGGCGAAGGCGTGATTAGCGCTACTTCATCTTGGCGTCCAGCGCCTGCGCCATCTGCAGGTGCTCCTTCATCTTGGGCACCGTCTCGGCCGCCAGCGCCTTGACCTCCGGGTCCTTGCCGGAATCCGCCTGCTCGCTGAACTTCTTGACGTCGTCCTTGTGATCGGAGACGTTGTCGTCCATGAACTTCTTGTCGAAGTCGTCGCTGTGGGCGAGCTTCTCGTAGGTGAGCTTCTTGGTCATCGAGACGTCGTCGGGCAGTTTCACGTGCTTGCTGCGCGCGAGCGCTTCCAGCCGCTGGGTCAAGGCCGTGTGGTCCTTGATCATGCGCTGGGCGAACTCCTTCACTTCGGGGCGCTGGGACTTCTGCAGCGCCAGCTCGCAGATCTTCACCTCGGCGCGGCTGTCGTCGACGGCGTCCTTGATGAAGCTCTCGGGCGAGGTGACGGCAAATGCCGTCCGGGCGCCGACGAGCGCAAGCGCGGCGGCGATGGCGTGGATGGGGAGGGTTCTTTTCATTGCGGTTCTCCTTGGGGTTGGAAACGAATCTCTCAGTCCGCCGCATAGGCGACGGTGGTGAGCAGGGCGAGCGCCTCCTGGCGCGAATCGAGCCGCGTGTGCTGGACGACGACCGGTTCGTCCGACTCGATCACGCTGGCATAGGGCGTGTTCACGGGGATCGGCTCGGGATCGCTCAATTCGTTGAAGCGCAGGTGCACGGTGCGCTGCGCCGGCACGATGACGCGATATGGTCCCGCCGGCTCGCGGTCGGTGAAGAAGAGCCGGATCTCGACATGGGCATCGCGCTCGCCGGCGTTGAGGATGCAGGCCGCTTCGTGGCTCCTCAGCTCGTAGCTGTCGTCCGGATCGAAGGGCGGCAGATAGCCTTCGGCGATGGCCCAGCGGCGTTTTCCGATCGCGTCCACATCAGCCTCCTTTCATCGACAGCCGCAGCACCTGGGCAAGGTGCAGCGGCTGTCGCTCGGTCGCCTGCACGATCTGCTCGCGGCAGCTGTAGCCGTCGGCGACGATCAGCGTGTCGGGATCGGCGGCGCGCACTTCCGGCAGCAGCACGCGCTCGGCGCAGCGCATCGACACCTCGTACTTGGATTCCTCGAAGCCGAAGGAACCGGCCATGCCGCAGCAGCCCGAATCCAGCATGCGGTAGTCGAGGCCGATGCGGTGGAGCAGCGCCTCCTCGGCGTCGGTCTTCAGCACCGCCTTGTGGTGGCAATGCGCGTGCACCAGGGCGCGGCGGTCCAGCGTGCCGAACGAAGCCGCGCCCGCTTCCCGCTGCAGGAACTCGCTGAAGAGGAACACCTGTTCCGAGAGCCGCTTGGCCTGCTCGTCGCCGTGGAGCATCTGCGGCAGTTCCTCGCGGAACACACTGGCGCAGGCGGGTTCCAGCACGACGATCGGGATGCCGGCGCGGATCTCCGCGCCGAGCACCTCGAGGATGCGCATCAGGTAGCGCCGTGCGCGGTCCAGCAGGCCGAACTCGTAGAGCGGCCGGCCGCAGCACAGGTGGACGCGGGGAATCATGGGCTCGAAGCCGGCGTCCTCGAGGACGTCCACCGCTGCGACCGCGACCTCCGGCGTGAAGTAGTTGTTGAAGGTGTCGGGCCACAGGATGACCGGCTTGCCGGCGTTGCCCCAGCGGCGCCGGCGGAAGCGGCTGGCGAAACTCTCGCGGGCGAAGGCCGGGATGCGGCGCTGGGGCGCGATGCCGAGCGCCGCCTTCGCCAGGCCGGCGAACGGCTCGCGCTGCGAGAAGAAGTTGGCGAGCCCCGGCGCCAGCGAAGCCAGCCGCGCCCAGACGTCGACGAGGCCGAAGGCGTAGGCGGCCGGCGGCCGCGCGATGCCCTCGTAGTAGTGGGCGAAGAACTCCGCCTTGTACATCGCCATATCGACGTGCACCGGGCATTCGCCCTTGCAGCCCTTGCACGACAGGCAGAGATCGAGCGCTTCCTTGACGGCCGGTTCCTTCCACCCGCCGGTGATGGTCTCGCCGCGCAGCATCTCGAACAGCAGGTGGGCGCGGCCGCGCGTGGAGTGCATCTCCTCGCCGGTCGCCATGTAGCTCGGGCACATGACGCCCTTGCGCTTGCGGCATTCGCCGACGCCGACGCAGCGCAGCACCGTCCGGGCGAAGTCGCCGTTGTCGGCGGTGTAGGCGAAATGGGTGCCGACGACGGCCGGCGAATAGCCGGTGCCCAGCCGCAGGTTCTCGTCGGCGCGGAAGGCGTCGATGATCTTGCCGGGGTTCATCTTGTTGGCCGGGTCCCAGATGCGCTTGAATTCGCGGAAGGCCGCCATGACCTCGTCGCCGAACATGATGGGCAGCAGCTCGGCCTTCGACTGGCCGTCGCCGTGCTCGCCGGAGATCGAGCCGCCCAGGCTCGTCACCAGCTTCGCGGCGTCGCGGATGAAGCGGCGGTAGGTCTCGATGCCGGCGGCGGTCTCGAGGTCGAAGTCGATGCGCGTATGCACGCAGCCCTGGCCGAAGTGGCCGTAGAGGTCACAGGCGTAGCCGTACTGCTCGAACAGCGCGCGCAGCGCACGCAGATACTTGCCGAGGTTTTCCGGCGGCACGGAGGAATCCTCCCAGCCTTCCCAGGTGATCGGCCGGTCCGGAACGTGCGCGGTGGCGCCCAGTCCCGATTCGCGCACGCGCCAGACCAGGGCTTCCTCCGCCGGGTCGTCGTAGAGCTTCATGGCCGGCGGATGCGCGGCCTGGCGCAGGCCGTCCATCAGGCGCCTGGCCTGGGCATCGGCATCGGCCTGGTCGCGGCCGCCGAACTCGACCATCAGCCAGCCGGCACCGTCGGGCAACAGGCGGACGTCTTCGGGATGGATGCGCGCCGCCTTCATGTCGGACACCAGCCGGTCGTCGAGGCCTTCGAGCGCGATCGGCCCGGCGGCCATGACTTGCGGCACATGGTCGCCGGCTTCATAGACGCTCGGATAACCGAGCACCAGCAGGGTGCGCGCGGCAGGCCATTCGACGAGGCGCAGCTTGGCTTCGAGGATGACGACGCAGGTGGATTCCGAACCGACCAGCGCCTGTGCCAGGTTGAAGCCGTGTTCGGGCAGCAGGGCAGGGAGGTTGTAGCCCGACACGCGGCGCGGAATCGGAGGGAAACGGGCGCGGATGGCGTCGCCGTACTTC
>JBLNBJ010000195.1:0-8858 GCA_050259835.1 Ignavibacteria bacterium
CGGTCATCCATCACCTCGCGGTGACTTCTGCGAGACATCCTTCGATCTCGGATGAATCCCGCCTGGTTCAGCCTCCGGCTACCTAAGCGCCTACACCTATCGGCTGTTCAGTTTTTAAAGAACCCGGTTCGTCTGAACCGTCTCTGCAATCAGCAGAGAAACGAGATTATAGGGACGCTCTTTTGCTTTGTAAAGCACTTCTCACACTTTTTCTCTCGCGGGTACTTCGTACCTCTCAAGAGCCTGCCTCAACTCGCTGATTACCTTGCTCTTCAGGTCTTGCGGTGCAAGCACCTCGACGTCCGCTCCGAACTTCAGCACGTCCATGGCAAGTTCCCGGTAGTCGCTATAGGGGATTTCGAGGACGTAGCTACCGTCTGCCTCGTAGCTGCCCACTTGCTTCGGATGCCACTGCTCGCTGGAAACCCAGCGCGCACGCTCCGGCGTGAACCGCAGCTTCGCCCACTTCACCTTGCGCCCAGAGAAGATTCCATAACCCGCCCCAAGCGTCTCATCCAGCGTTCCCTCGGGAAGTTCACGCGCCTCGGCATCGAGCATTTCCGCCCCGCGAACCGCGTCGAGCGAAAAGCTGCGCAGTTCCGCTCGCAAGTGGCACCAGGCATCCAGATACCAGTTCTCCCGATAATGAACGAGCCGTTGGGGCGACACTTCCCGCGTCGTCACCTCGTCCCGCGACCTGACGTAGTACTGCAGGACAAGGCGTTTGCGTCGCAACAGCGCAGAACCAACCACGGAGAAGTTGTCGAGAACCATCCGCCGGCCGGCGATGCCGATGATGCGAATCCGCTTGCCGATCTCTTCATGGGCGTCATCTGCCGTTCCGAGCAGTCCGCTCAGGCGCGCCAGCAACGGCTGGATATGAGGTCCCAGCAACCCGCCGGCATCCAGGTTCACGAGCAACTGCTGCATCGTGAGCAGCGCGTGTATCTCGGCAGCGCTGAACCACAATCCGGGCAACTCGTACTTGCCGCTTCCCTGTTCAGCTTCGCCGAACCGATAGCCGCCTTGCTCGCGGTCCCATACGATCGGCGCGTTTAGCCGGTTGCGCAGATACTCGAGATCGCGCTTGATGGTCGCGCGCGAAACACCGAGCTTTTCGGCAAGGACGCCGAACGGCACGATTCTGCGCTCGCTCAGCAGCTGATCGATCTTGTAGAAGCGCTCGGTGCGGTCCATCGTCCGATTTCAGTTGCAGTATGAAGACGCCACCGCGAGACGCTCGCGGCATTCCTGCACCATTCGTTGGATCAGTTCGTTGCAGGAAGGAACGTCATCGATCAGCCCGACAACCTGCCCGCCCCAAACCAGCCCGCTCTCGGGCTCTCCGGACTCAAGCGCGGCACGCCCTCGCGTGCCGGCCACCAGGTGATGGATTTCCTTGAACTCGACGCCGCCGGGACGCCTTTCCATCGCGACGACTTCGTCCGACACGGAATTCTTCAGGCAGCGGGCCGTATTCTTCAAGGTGCGGAAGATCAGGTTCGTGTCCCGCTCGGTCTTCGTCACCATCATCTGCTTGATGTTCTCGTGCAGCGGCGCTTCCTTGGTGGCGCAGAAGCGGGTTCCCATATTGACGCCCTCTGCACCCAGTGCAAGGGCCGCCGCCAAACCGCGGCCGTCTCCGATGCCGCCGGATGCAATGACGGGAATCTTCAACTGACGTGCAGCAGCGGGAATCAGCACGAGCCCGCCGACATCGTCCTCGCCGGGATGGCCGGCGCACTCAAAACCGTCGATGGAGATCATGTCGACGCCGTTGCGCTCGGCGGAAAGCGCATGGCGCACTGCCGTGCACTTGTGGATGATCGTGATGCCTGCCGCCTTCGCCTTGCCGATGAACTCCTTCGGATTGCTTCCCGCAGTCTCGAGAATCTTGATTCCCGACTCGATGATCGCATCGAGATATGCTTCGTACGGCGGCGGATTCGCGGACGGCAGGATGGTCAGATTGACGCCGAAAGGCTGGTCCGTCATGCTCCGGCAACGTTGGATCTCGTTCTTCAGGGCTTCCGGCGTCGGCTGCGTCAGGGCGGTCACGATGCCCAGCCCCCCTGCGTTCGAAACGGCCGCAGCCAGTTCGGCACGGCCGATCCACATCATCCCGCCCTGGATGATCGGATAGCGGATTCCAAGCTTCTCTGAAACGCGGGTGCGTATCGAATCGGCCATTTCCGGCCGAGTAGCGGCATTACTCAATTTGCTCTCCCTTTCCGTATTCTCGTTCCAGCCGCATGGCGTGCCGGTCGCGGCATGTTACGCACGCCGTTGGAAAGCCGCAATCGGGCTGGGGAAAAGGAAAGGGCCCGCCGGCTAAGCCGGCAGGCCCTTGAATCTGGTTGCGGGGGAAGGATTTGAACCTTCGACCTTCGGGTTATGAGCCCGACGAGCTGCCAGACTGCTCCACCCCGCGTCAGAGGGCCGAATAGTACTATCTCCCGCGCGCCCCTGCAAGCTCTGATTGATTTCCCGATGCGTCGGGCCCCGGTGTTTCCCCGCGCAAACGCCCTTTCCGACGTCTTTTCCGGGACATCGCGACCAGCCTCGCGGCGCAAAATCCCGTTGGGCGAGGCAGGGGCAGCCTGCTGCGGTGCTCGTTCCCTTCGAACCTTGCGCCGCCATGGCGCGAAACCACGCCGCCCGATGGAGATCGCAAATTCTCAGAAGCCTTTGTCTCGTCGCCGTAGGCGCTACCCTTGCCGGCTGTTCGGAGGTGTACACGCGCCCGCCGGCTCCCGTGGCGAACACATGGCCCACCGCCGAATCGGCACAAGGGCAGCGTATCGCGAGCGAGACGGAATGGCGGGCCTTCTTTCCCGACCCGCGACTGCAATCGCTGATTCTCACCGCACTCGAGAACAACCGGGATTTGCGCATCGCACTCGCGCGGGTCGGAGAAGCCCGCGCGCAATACGGCATCGTGCGGGCCGATCGTTTCCCGACGGTGAATCTCGGCACCAGCCGCAATGCCGCACTGACCCCCGCCGACCTGGGTGGCGCAAACCAGTCCGTCACCGGAGAGCGCTACGACTTCTCCATGAACATGATCTCCTACGAGGTCGACCTCTGGGGACGGCTGAGCGGACTGGCCGAATCCAGCAAGGCGAGCTATCTCGCCACCGAGGAAGCCCGCCGCTCGATTCGCCTCTCGCTCATCGCCGAAGTCGCAAACGCGTATTTCGGCATACTGGAACTCGAGGAGCGCGCAAGGCTGGCGCGCGCCACCGTCGCCGCGCGGGAACACGCACTGTCGCTGGTGGAGAAGGGGCGGCAGGCCGGCTTTGCCTCGAATCTCGACTACCTGCAGGCCAGCGGCGTGCTCGAGACCGCAAGGGCCGACCTCGCCGTACTGGACCGGGAGAGAGCGGCCGCACACAACCTGCTGCAGTCTCTCCTCGGCGCGCCGATGCCGGAGGACCTGCCACCGGGACGTACGCTGGAAGACCAGGACGTCGACGGCAACCTGGCTGCCGGCGTTCCTGCCGAGGTGCTGCTTTCGCGCCCCGACGTGATCGCTGCCGAGCAGCGCTTGATCGCCTCGAATGCCAACGTCGGCGCTGCGCGAGCCGCATTCCTGCCGAAGATACTGCTCACCGGCGTCTTCGGCACGGCGAGTCGGGCGCTGTCAGGCCTTTTCATGGCGGGCAGCAAGGCGTGGGCCTTCCAGCCGTCGCTCTCGATGCCGCTCTTCGACGGCGGGCGCACGGCCGCGAATGCCGACGTGGCCGAGGCGCGCAAGGTAATCGCCGTCGCCGAGTACGAAAAGATCATCCAGCAGGCCTTCCGCGAGGTCGCCGACCTTCTCGCGTCCCGCACCGCGCTGGCCGCCCAGCGGCGCGCGGCCGAAGCCAACCTGAAGGCGCAGCAGGAACGGCTGAGGATCGCGCAAATCCTCTTTCAGAGCGGCAAGATCAGCTTTCTCGACGTGCTCGATGCCCAGCGCGAAAGCTACGCGGCGCAGCAGACGGCGGTTCAAGTGCGCCGCAATCAACTCACCACGGCCGCTCAGCTGTACAAGGCGCTCGGGGGCGGCAGCAGTTGACTGCGTGGTAGATTCCCCGCCATGGCGGCTTCAAGATTCCATCTTGCTCCGTGCGGCTTCCTCGCCGCCTTGCTCGTTTGCCTGGCGGTCGGCACTGCGGCAGCCGAATCACTGCGCGATCGCGAAATCCGCGAATGCCAACCCGGCGAAATCATTACGTGGGAAGACGGCACCGACCGTCCCGCGATCAACTCGTCGCTCACCTTCGCTTACGATGCGGCCGGCGCGCCCGCCTGGTTTCCGCCGGCGCTGGTGATGGACCTGCTCGCCAGGGCAGCCGCGGCATGGTCGGAGTGCGGCATCCAGGCAAGCGCCGTCGCCTGGGGCCCTGCGGTGGCGAATGTGCCAGGGCTCGTGCGCGTGCGGTGGAGCGAGCAGGGCAGCGGCGGAAACTTCGGTCTGGCCGACATCGGGCATTCCACCTTGTCGCTCGGCCCCAAGGCGTTCGAACTGCTGCGAACGCGAAATCCGACGCACGACGCAAGCACCACCTTGCAGATGACGCTGTCCCACGAGATGGGGCACCTGTTCGGCCTGATGGCCCACTCGCGCCGCTGTGTGGATGTGCTGTCCTACTATCACAATGCCCGCGGCGAGAAGTGCTTTGCGCGTGACGCGGAGTACGCCGCGCGGGGAATCGACTATCGCGATGTGTTGCCGACAGCTTGCGACATCGCACGCTGTCGCATCGCGAATCGTCTGCGTCCGGTGCCGCCGCGGACTGCGGCACCCGGCGCGCAAGACTAGTAAGGCTTCACGTAGAGGCTGCGTCCGTCGGTCATCTGAAGGATCGGAACGCTCGAGTAGGTTCTTTCCTCGGCGCGCGAGAACGACAGCAGGCGCAGCAGGGATTCGGTGTCGGCCTTGCTGAGGTTCCACGAATCGTCGTCCAGTCCGATTCTCGTGTATTCGCTCGAAGCTGCTTGCATTGCATGTCTCCCGGTGGGTTGCGTTGCGCCGGTCTCGGCCGGCGTGCTCCCACATCACTCAGCAATTGCCGTTCCAGCGAAGCCGAGCGCAGCGGCAAGACAAACCCGCGCGAAACCGCGGAGAAGAGGGAGGAACCGCTGCCATTCGGAGGATTCGATGCCGACTTGCGACCGGATCGGCCGGTCCATTTGCCGGCGCGGCAAGAATTGCCGCGCCGGCGGCGTCACGCTTCGCGCGACTGCATCCACTCGCGCGCGCGACGCTGCGCTTCCATTACCTGCGCCGGGGACATCATCTTCTCCGCCAGTTCGCGGTTGGTGACGCTTCCCGGATGGCCGTTGGCGCTGGCGATGTTGAACCACCTGTGGGCCTCGACGTGGTCTGGCGCGACGCCCTGGCCCTGCGCGTACATGAGTCCGAGGCGCGCCTGCGCGTCGACGATGCCTTGCTCGGCTGCCTGGGCCATCCACTTGAAGGACAACTCGTAGTCCTGGATGACGCCCTGTCCCTTCGCGTACAGCACACCAAGGTTGTATTGAGCTTCCGGGTCGCCCTGCTCGGCTGCCTTCGCCCACCAGTTGCCCGCCTGCTTGAAGTTCTGCTTCACGCCCATGCCCTGCGCATAGAGCAGCCCGAGATGAGACTGGGCCGCTGCAAATCCCTGCTCTGCCGCCTTGCGGAACCATGAAACGGCTTCGTGGAGGTCCTGCTTCATGCCGTCGCCCCGCGCATGCATGAGGCCCAGCTTCCATTGTCCTTTGGGGTCGCCGTGCTCCGCGGCCTTGCGGTACCACATCGCCGCGTTGTGCTTCCAGATCGCGCTGCCGTTGGCGTCGAAGATGTCGGCCAGCCGCACCTGCGCCTTGACGTGGCCGCTTTCGGCCGCCTGCAGCAGCCAGTACTCGGCCTCAGCCTGGTCCTTCGGTACGCCCTGCCCCTTCGCGTATTTCGTGCCGAGCAGGTACTGCGCTTCCGCGTACCCTTGCTCGGCCGACTTGCGATACCAGATCAGCGCCTGCTTGAAATCCTGCGCCACGCCGCGGCCGTTGGCGTACATGAGGCCCAGCTTGAACTGCGCCGCCGCATCGCCCTTTTCCGCCGCCTGCTTGATGGTCTTGGCCGACATGCCGAGTTATCCGCCCTTCACGCGCGAGCATACGGCGCTCGAACGGAAATTCACTTCCGTCCGCACATAGCGGTCGTCGTTCTGCCAATCGAGCCTGTATTCCATCATTCCATCCGCCCGGCTTGCCTCGGGCCCGCTCGCGTCTTCCAGAATATGGAGATTCGCGGCTACCAGCCACCGGCTTTCCGCACCGAGAAAGCGCAATCGTTGCCCCGGAAGGTATTCGTAGAAATAGTGAAACTTCTCGCCCTGCGTTGGGGCCTGCTGCAGCACGCATTCCCATTTCCCCAGCAGCCGGCGTGCCAGGGCCGCTTGCTGAGCCGAAGAAGCCTGGAGGCCCGCGTCGAGCGGCGCGGCGGGCACCGCTGCTTGCTCGGGCGGAACAGCGACGGATTCCGGTGCGATATGCTGTCCGGGCTTGAGAAATGCCGCTGCTATCACAGCCAGCAGCAGGAGCGTTGCCCCACCCAGCCTGCCCAAGTAGGGAATGCGCTGCCAAATGCGGGGGACGGCCGCCATGTCCTCTTTGGCCGCAGTCGTTTCCTCCTTCGCTGTGTCGCCACTCGCCCCTCCGCCGGAGGCCGCCCGCGCGACATCACCTGCCGCAACAGCGCTTGGCCGCGACTCTTGCGCTGGCGGAATGGCGTCCGCCACGCGTGCCGTTCTCGGTCGGCGCGCAGGCAAGCCCATACGTGGCAGGGCCTCGTTGGTTTCACTGCCCGGCCCCTGCGCAAGCCACTGCAGCCGGTCGGCCCGGGCTCGCACGTACCGTTCCCGGGCGAGCGCTTCGTTTCCCTGCTCCTGGACGTAGCTTTCGAGCCAAAGACGATCGTCGCGTTGGCCCGCGGCTAGCTCTTCGGCAACCTGCCGACAGAAATCCTCGTGGCTCCGGAATCTCGCCATTCAATGCAACGACCGTTCGAGGTCAGGATGACACCTCGTGAATCTTCACCCCGACCAGAAGCTGAAGGTTGTCGTGGTTGAGGATGTGGTAGGCCTCGCCATCGACCACGGTCATCCCGCCATCCTTCCATTGGCCGGCCCCGTCGGCGAGCTTGACGACGTCGTTGGCGTCTCCATGAATGATCATTTGGACGTGTCCGGATCCGGTCTGGTCGTTGACGACGAGGTCTTTCCTGCCGAGCGCCTCGACATTATGGGCGTTGAGGATCACCGTGTCACCCTGTCCGCCGTTGCCGGCGACGTCGATGCGCGCCATGGCACCGGGAGCAAACGCTGCCGGATTCAGCTGCGTCAGGTCTATGGTCTGGTTCTGGTCGGCGTGGATCTGCATCCAGACGTCGGCCAGCGCGTGCGCCTTTCCGTCCTCGGTGGTGAAGGTCGATTCCAGTCCGATCCAGTTTCCGTTGTCCAGCGCGCTCGTCTGCTTCTCGTGCAGGTCGAGCCGCGCGATGCCGAGATCGGCGAGTCTGTGCAGTTCGCCCGGCTGGCTGACCCCGTCCTGATTGGTATCGGTCCAGACGCGCAAGTCCTTGAAGTGGGCGTCCCGCGCGTCGATGACGCCGTCGTGGTTCGTGTCCAGCTCACGCAGCGCCTCAAAGCCGTTCGCGGCCGTCTTGCCGGTGGCGAGCCGCGTCGCCGTACCGAACAGTTCACTGCCGTCGTTGATGAGCCCGTCGTTGTTGCGATCAAGCGCCAGGAAGCCGTCATGCGGCGAAACCCAGCCGACGTTCGTGGCATGGCCGTCCGCCCGCAGATCGAAGTGCACGCCGGCGCCGAGGCCGGTGGTCTTGACGCCATCGTCGTTGAGGTCGAGCACCAGCGGTGAGGCCAGCAGCAGGTTGATTGCATCCGTCGCCAGGGCCCCGATGTTCGCGGCATTCACCGAATTGAGGAAGACGTGCTTCTGCAGCGCCGGAAGCGCGTTCAGCTGTTCGGTCGTCAATGCCTGCAGTTCGCTCGTCGTCAGGGCGTGGACCTGGGCCGTCGTCAGCGCGATCACCTGGTCCGTCGTGAGCGCCTGGATATCGGAGCTGCTGATGGCCGCGATCTGCGCCGTCGTCATCTTCACGAGATCGGTCGTCTCGATCGCCATGACTTGGTCGGTAGTCAGCGCAGCCACCGCCGCCGTCGTCAGCACCTTGATCTGCAAGGTGCTCAGCGCCACGATCTCGTCGGTAGTGAGTGCCTGCGCCTGCGCGCTGGTCATGGCTGCCACTTGGGCAGTCACCATGGCGGCGATATGGTCGGTTCCGATCGCGACGACGTCGTCGGTGCCGAGCACCCGGATCTGCGCGGTGGTCAGCTTGGCGAAGTCGGTCGTTTCGAAGGCCTGTACCTGGTCGGTGGTGAGCGCGGCGACCGCGGCCGTCGTCAATGAGCCAATCTGTCCCGTCGTCAGTGCAGCGATCTCGTCGGTACGCAGGGCCTGCGCCTGGCTGGTCGTCAACGCGGTGACCTGTGCGCTGGTGAGCGCCTGCACCTGGTCCGTCTGAAGCGCCGCAATGTCCATGGTGCTGAAGGCCTTGACCTGGGCCGTCGTCATCTTCGACAGGTCCTGGGTCTCGATCGCCTGTATCTGGTCCGTGGTGAGCGCGGCCACCCCGGCGGTGGCGATGGCCTTCACCTGCGCGGTGGTGAGCGCGACGATCTGGCCCGTGGTCAGCGCCACCACTTGGTCGGTCGTCAGCGCCGCGATCTGGGCAGTGCTCATCGACGGGATCATTGACGCCATCTGGTCCGACGACAGCGCCGCGATCTGCCCGCTAGTCAGCGCGCCCA
>JBLNBJ010000196.1:0-4875 GCA_050259835.1 Ignavibacteria bacterium
GGCGGCCTGCATGGAGTGGAACGACCTGCGCGACGAGATCGGCAACACGCAGGGCTCCTACGACAACCCGCGCGATCACACCGCCTCCACCTGGAACGTCATGCGCTACGCGGAGGTCGACGCCGGCAACGGCCTCGAATGGCTGATCCGCAAGGACATCTGGATGCACTGTGCGGACCCGGTCTGCCTCAAGGCCTGCCCGGCCCCCGGCGCCATCGTACAGTACTCGAACGGCATCGTCGATTTCCAGCAGGAGAACTGCATCGGCTGCGGCTACTGCATCTCCGGTTGCCCCTTCAACATCCCGCGCTTCGGCGCCGACGATCACAAGGTCTACAAGTGCACGCTGTGCTCGGACCGGGTCGCCGTGGGCCTGGAGCCGGCCTGCATCAAGGCCTGCCCGACCGGCGCGCTGCAGTTCGGCACCAAGGACCAGATGAAGGACTACGCCGAGGGGCGCATCATCGACCTCAAGGAGCGCGGCTTCCAGAAGGCGGGCCTCTACGATCCGCCGGGCGTCGGCGGCACGCACACGATGTACGTGCTGCAGCACGCCGACCGCCCCTCGCTTTACAGCGGCCTGCCCAACGATCCCTCGATCAGTCCGTGGGTATCGATCTGGAAGGGTCCGGCCAAGCCGATCGCCGCCGCACTGCTGGGCCTTGCGGCACTCGGCTCGCTGTTCCACTACGTCACCAAGGGGCCCGCCGACGTCTCGAGGGACTCGGAGAAGGCCGTCGAGAACGAGGAGAAGACATGATCCGCGACCCCCGCGACGTCCCGCGCCATACCGTCCGGCAACGCTTCGTGCACTGGATGAACGCCCTGTCGGTCATCCTGCTGGCCCTCTCCGGCCTGGCCCTGTTCCATCCGTTCTTCTGGCCGCTGGTGAACCTGTTCGGCGGAGGCACCTGGACGCGCATCCTGCATCCCTTCATCGGCCTCTTCATGACCGCCTTCTTCATCGTGCTGTTCGTCATGTTCTGGTCCGACAACCTGATCACGGCCGCGGACCGCGAATGGCTGCGCCACATCGACGAGATGGCCAACGGCGACGACCGCAACATGCCTGAGGAAGGCAAGTACAACGGCGGCCAAAAGGTCCTGTTCTGGGCCTTCACCGTCTGCATCGCCCTGCTACTGGTCTCCGGCGTCTGCATGTGGCGCGCCTACTTCAACCTGCCCGACCTGCTGGTGCGCATCGCGGCCGTCGTGCATGCCTACGTGGCCTTCGCCATGATCGGCTTCGTCATGCTGCACGTCTATACGGCGATCTGGGTGCGCGGCACCTTCCGCGCCATGTGGTACGGCAGCGTCACGCGGCCCTGGGCGTGGCAGCATCATCGCGCCTGGTATCGCCAGATGGTGCGCCGCTGATGGACGCGCGCGAATCCTCCGGCGCGACGGCACGTGTCCTCGAGCCCGCCCCGCCCGTCCTCGTGCCCGATCCCGGCACGGTGTTCCTGCAGCGCGCCCGCCGCTTCAAGGCCTTGGCGAAACATCATGCGCTCGGCGACTGGCTGCGCTTCCTCGGCCATCTGAGCTCGGCCCAGCACGAGGCGCTGAAGAAGGTGGCCGGCCTCCCGCTGCCGGACCCCACGGCCATCGAACGCGCCCAGCGCGACCGCGTGCCGCCCGTGCCCGCTCTCGGCTGGCGTCTGCCGGATGCTTGGCGGGACGCGCTGCTGCGCATCGTAGCGGCGACGCGCCGGCACGCGCCGCCACCCGCCGCCCGCTCGCTCGCCGACCTCGAGGGCACCCCGGCGGCCCAACTCGATGCGCTCGCCCAGCGTGTGCTGCGGGGCGACCGGCGTCCGCGCGACACCGACCTCGCGCCCTTCGTCGCCGCCGCGCTGCAGGTGGTATGGACGTCGGCCGCGGCCGGTCTCGGGCGCGCCGGGATCCGGCCGCTCGACGCCGGAGCGGTGTGCCCCTGCTGCGGCAGCGCGCCCGTCGCCAGCGTGGTGCGCGATGCGGGCGAGACGCGCAATTTGCGCTACCTGCACTGCTCGCTGTGCAACACCGAATGGAACATGGTGCGCGTCAAGTGCGCCGCCTGCGAGAGCGGGATGGCCGTGTCCTACCGCCATCTGGGCGGGTCCGACCTCGCGGCCGCACCGGCCGTGCGGGCCGAGACCTGCGACGAGTGCATGAGCTACCTGAAGATCGTCTATCGCGACAAGGCGCCGGCGGCCGACCCTGTCGCGGACGATCTCGCGACGCTGGCCCTCGACATCCTGGTCAACGAGGCGGGCTATGCGCGCGCCGGACCCAACCTGCTGTTCCTGCCGGGCGGTTAGCGCCCGCCGCGCGCCAGCCACTTGAGCAGCGTGGCGTAGAGGTGCTGCGGCAGCACGGGCTTGGAAAGGAAATCGTCCATGCCCGCCGCCTCGCAGCGGCGCTTGTCCTCGGAGAACGCGTTTGCCGTCATCGCGACGATCGGCACGCCCGCGCCGCCTGCCTGCGCGCGGATGCGCCGGGTGGCTTCGACGCCGTCCATGCGCGGCATCTGCATGTCCATGAGGATGATGTCGTAGCGGTTCGCGGCCGCCATTTCCGCGGCCTGGACACCGTCCTCGGCGACCTCGACGGCAAGGCCGATGTCGCGCAGCAGTTCGAGCGCGATCTCGCGGTTGATCGGATCGTCCTCGGCGAGCAGCAGGCGCCGGTTCCGGAAGTCGCGCGATAGGGTTGCCTCGGCAGTATCCTCGGAGGGCTGCGGTCCTTCCGCCGCGCTCGCCGCCGCGCGCTGCAGGCGGGCGCTGAACCAGAAGCTGCTGCCCTCGCCAGGAACGCTCGCGGCGCCCGCATCGCCGCCCATCAGCTCCGCCAGCCGTCGCGTGATGGCGAGGCCCAGACCGGTGCCGCCGAATTCGCGCGTGGTCGAGTTGTCTCCTTGCTCGAAGGCCGTGAACAGGCGGTCGAGCTTTTCGGGCGGAATGCCGACGCCGGTGTCGGAAACCTCGAAACGCAGCAGCATCGCATCGGCGCTTTCCTCGAGCACGCGGGTGCGGATCGTGATGGTTCCCGCCGAAGTGAACTTCACCGCGTTGTTGGCATAGTTGAGCAGGGCCTGCGTGAGCCGCATCGCATCTCCGCGCAGCGGGCCGGCGATCGGCTCCGCCTCGACCACCAGGCGCAGGCCCTTCTCTGCGGCGCGCGGCGAGACGATGGAAACGATGTTGGCGATCAGGGCGGCGACGTCGAGGTCCGCCTCCACCAGGTCGAGCTTGCCGGCCTCGATCTTCGAAAGATCGAGGACGTCGTTGACGATGTGCAAGAGGTGCGCCGCCGCCATGTCGATGCGATCCAGCTGGCTGGCCTGTTTCGGCGAGACGCCGTCGCGGCGCATCAGGTGGGCCATACCGAGTATCGCGTTCATCGGCGTGCGTATCTCGTGGCTCATGTTCGCCAGGAAGGCGCTCTTAGCCAGCGTGGCCGCCTCGGCCTGCTCGCGCTGATGGCGCCCGCGCAGGGTCTCCATGCCGAACGCCACGTTGCGCGCCAGCTCTTCGAGCAGTTCCACCTCCTGGGCATTGAAGGCTTCGGCCTCGGCGGCATACAGCGTCAGCGCGCCGAGCACGCAATCCTTGCCGACCAGCGGCAGGGCGATGCTCGACTGATAGCCGCGACGGATGGCGGCCTCACGCCAGGGCGCCATGACGGGATTGGTCAGGCAATTCTGGTTAACCTGCGTTTGGCCCATGCGGATGGCGGTCCCCGTCGGTCCACGCCCGGTCGGCTGGTTCTCGTCCCACGAAATGGAGACGGCGTCGAGATAGCCGTCCTCGTAGCCGGATTGCGCAGCCACGCGAACCGACTTCGCAGCGTCGGATTCGGCAATGCCGATCCATGCCATCAGGTAGCCGCCGGTCTCGACCACCAGCCTGCATGTGTCGGCCAGCAGCCGCGTCTCGTCCCCCGCCTGGGCGATCAGCAGGCTGCTGTCGCTGAGCAGGCGCAGCGAGCGATTGAGGCGCTTCTGCTCGCATTCGGCCCGCTTGCGCTCGGTGATGTCGATGCCCATCTCGAGGATGCACGGGCTGCCGTCGAGGTTCTCGATGAGGCGGTCGTAGATCAGATAAGTGCGCTGGTCGGGGCCGGTCCATTCCCATTCGTGCGACGTCGGGCCCTTCATCACCGAATAGGTCTCGCAGTTCTCGCACGGAGCCGCGCGATTGAACATAAACTCGTGACAGCGCCGCCCGTGCGATACGCCGAAGCGCTCGCGGAAGACCCGGTTGGCGAAACCGACGCGGTAGTCGCGCGTCAGGAGGACCACGTAGGACGGCAGGGTCTCGAGGATGTTGAACAGCCGCAGCTGTTCCTTGACGACGTCCGCCTCGGCCTTGCGTCGCGCCGTGAGCATCTGGTCGACGTGCCCCGCCAGATCCTGCAACTCGGCTGGCCCTGCGGCCGGCAGGCGGTAGTCCGAGCGTCCCGCCGCGGCGGCATCCACCGCAGCGGAGAGGCCGCGCAGGCCGGTCACCATCTGCGTGCCGAACCACCAGGCCAGCCCGAAGCTGGCCGCGATGATGAGGGCAGCCGCCAGGGCAGCCATCTCGACGTTGTGGCGCAGTTCGACGGTAAGGGCATTGATCGGCACGCCGATGGACGCGGTATAGCCCGTGGCCTGCGAGCGATGATAGGCCACCAGCACCCGGATGCCTTCGAGCGTCTGGGTTTCCAGCGTGCCTTCGGACGGCCCCACCAGCCGCTCCTGCAGCGCGGGCACCACCTTCTGTCCGATGAAGCGCTCCGGGTCGCGCGTGCGCGCGGCGATGGTGGCATTCCGGTCGTACACGACGCCGACCCACGCGTCTGCGATGCCCTGCGCCTGCAGGACGTGATTGAGGCGCTCGGCCATCAGCACGG
>JBLNBJ010000197.1:0-28894 GCA_050259835.1 Ignavibacteria bacterium
CTCTGGCTGCCCGACGCCGCCGGCACGCTGGTCCCGCTGCAAGCGGACAAGGCTCCCGCCGATGAGCCGGTGCTGGCGCGCGTGGCCTTCGACGGCGGCATGCCGGTGAACGCCGACGAGCACGCGGGCGGGCGCTACGCGGCGGCGTGGTTCCCCCTCAAGGCGCCGATGGCGGTGCGCGGCGTGCTCGGCATCCGGCCGCTCGACCAGGCGGCGCAGCCGCTGCATGCCCAGAAGACGCTCCTCAGCACCGTCGCGTCCCTCGTCGCCATCGTCGTCGAGCGCCTGCACTATGTCGAGGTCGCGCATGCCTCGCAAGTCGAAGGCGCTTCCGAGCGCCTGCGCAGCTCGATCCTCTCCGCCCTCTCGCACGACCTGCGCACGCCGCTCACCGCCCTGGTCGGCCTGGCCGACTCGCTGCTGCTGATGGAGGCCGCGCTGCCGCCGCCGGCACGCGACACCGCGCATGCCGTGCGCGACCAGGCCGTGCGCACCAGCAGCCTGGTGGCCAACCTGCTCGACATGGCGCGGCTGCATGCCGGCGACGTCAAGCTGCGGCGCGAATGGCAGCCGGTGGAAGAAGCCATCGGCGCCGCCATCAACCTGCTCAAGCCGGCGCTCGCCTCGCACCCCATCCGCGTCGAACTCGAGCCGACGCTGCCGCTGCTGGAGCTCGACGCCGTGCTCATGGAGCGCGTCTACTGCAACCTGATCGAGAACGCCGCCAAGTATTCGCCCGCCGGCACGGCGATCGAGATCGCCGCGAAGCGCCGCGGCGAAGCGGTCGAACTCACCGTGTGCGACCGGGGCTGCGGATTTCCGCCCGAAAAGTCGGGGCTGTTCGGCATGTTCGTGCGCAGCGCCAACGAATCGGCCAAGCCAGGCGTCGGACTGGGGCTCGCGATCTGCCGCGCGATCGTCGAAGCCCACGGCGGCGCCATCGAGGCGCGCGACCGCGACGGCGGCGGCGCCTGCGTCGCGCTGACGCTTCCCGTCGGCGATCCCCCGACGGTCGAGGAGGAGCCGGCGCCATGACGGAAGGCAGGCAACCGGGCGTGCTGGTCGTCGAGGACGAGAAGGAGATCCGCCGCTTCGTGCGCGCCGCGCTCGAGCACGAAAACTGCCGCGTGTTCGAGGCGACCGGTGTCGCGGACGGGCTGCTCGAAGCGGGCGCCCGCAAGCCGGACCTAGTCGTGCTCGACCTCGGGCTGCCCGACGGCGACGGCGTCGATTTCATCCGCGACCTGCGCGGCTGGTGCGACACGCCGGTGCTCGTGCTTTCGGCGCGCAGCCGTGAGAACGACAAGATCGCCGCGCTGGATGCCGGCGCCGACGACTACCTGACCAAGCCCTTCGGCGTCGGCGAACTGCAGGCGCGTACCCGCGCCCTGCTGCGGCGGCAGGCGCGCAGCGGCGACGAGGCGAGCGCCGAGTACCGCTTCGGCGACGTGCACGTCGATTTCGCGCGGCGGCAGGTCGCGCGCGGCGGCCAGCCCGTGCACCTCACCCCGATCGAATACCGGCTGCTGTGCCTGCTGATCGCCCACGACGGCAAGGTGCTGACCCAGCGCCACCTGCTTCGCGAAGTGTGGGGCCCGGGCAACGCGGGGCAAAGCCACTACCTGCGCGTCTATGTCGGCCATCTGCGCCAGAAGCTGGAAGACGACCCGGCCCAGCCCAGGCACTTCCTCACCGAGACCGGCGTCGGCTACCGCTTCCAGTCATGATCGCTGCAACCGCATCCGCCACCGAACCGGGCCACCGCCAATCGCTGCGCGTGCTGACGCTCGCCGCGCTCGGCATCGTCTACGGCGACATCGGCACCAGCCCGCTCTACACGATCAAGGAAGTGTTCGCCAACGAGCACCATCCGGTGCCGATCACCCCGGACAACGTGCTCGGCATCCTCTCGCTGATCGTCTGGTCGCTGATCGTCGTCGTCACGCTCAAGTACGTGCTCTACATCATGCGCGCCGACAACAAGGGCGAAGGCGGCCTGATGGCGCTGATGGCGCTGACGCTGCGCCCGATGGCGGAAGGCAGCCGCGGCTACAAGGCGGTTCTCGCGCTCGGCATCTTCGGCACCGCCCTGTTCTACGGCGACGGCGTCATCACGCCGGCCATCTCGGTGCTGTCGGCCGTCGAGGGTCTGCAGGTGGCGACGCCGGCCCTGCAACCTTACGTGATCCCGCTGACGCTCGCCGTGCTGGTCGGCCTGTTCTCCTTCCAGCGCCACGGCACCGGCGGCATCGGCGCGCTGTTCGGGCCGGTCATGCTGGTCTGGTTCGCCGTTCTCGCCGTGCTGGGCGTCGTGAACGTCGCCGCACAGCCCATGGTGCTCGGCGCGCTGCTGCCGACCCACGGCGTCGCCTTCCTCGCCGCCAACCCGCTGCTGGGCTTCTTCGCGCTGGGCGCCGTCTTCCTCGCCGTGACGGGCGCCGAGGCGCTCTATGCCGACATGGGCCACTTCGGCCGCAGCCCGGTCCAGATCGCCTGGCTCGGTCTGGTGCTGCCCGCGCTGATCCTCAACTACTTCGGGCAGGGCGCGCTGCTGCTGAGCAATCCCGAAGCGATCGACAACCCGTTCTACCGACTCATCCCCGAATGGGGCCTCTACCCGCTCGTCGGGCTGGCCACCGCGGCAACCGTCATCGCTTCGCAGGCGGTGATCTCGGGCGCGTTCTCGATGACCCAGCAGGCCATCCAGCTCGGCTACCTGCCGCGCATGGAAGTCCAGCACACCTCCGCTTCCGAGATCGGCCAGATCTACCTGCCGGCCATCAACTGGATGCTGCTGGTCTCCGTGATCGCGCTGGTGCTCGGCTTCAAGACCTCGACCAACCTCGCCGCCGCTTACGGCATCGCCGTCTCGGGGATGATGATCATCACCACGCTGATGGCCTTCATCGTGGCGCGCAAGCTGTGGGGCTGGAGCCTGGCGGCCAGCGCGGCGGTGACCGCCGGCTTCCTCGTCATGGACGTCGGCTTCCTGTCGGCCAACGCCATCAAGATCGAGGACGGCGGCTGGTTCCCGCTCGCCTTCGGCATGATGGTGCTGACCGTCATGCTGACCTGGCACCAGGGCCGCCGGCTCGTCACCGAGCGCGTGCGCAGCGACGCCCTGCCGCTCGACGCGTTCGTCGCCGACATGGCGATGAACGACGTGCCGCGCGTATCGGGCACCGCGATCTTCATGACGCAGGACACGCGCAACGTGCCCTTCGCCCTGCTGCACAGCCTCAAGCACTACGAGGTGCTGCACCGGCGCATCGTCTTCCTGACCGTCGCCGTGCTCGACGTTCCCTACGTGGCCGACGAAGCTCGCATCACCGTCGAAACGCTGCCCGGCGAGTTCTATCGCGTCAAGGTGTTCTACGGATTCATGGACGAACCCGACCTGCCGGCCGCGCTGGCGCAGTGCGCCCCGCACGGGCTCGACTTCGACATGATGAAGACGACCTTCTTCCTCGGCCGCGAGACCCTCATCCCCAGCTTCGGCACGACCATGGCCTATTGGCGCAGCCTGCTGTTCGTCGCGCTGTTCCGCAACGCCGGCAGCGCCACCGCCTTCTTCAAGATTCCCTCGAACCGCGTCGTCGAGCTCGGCACCCAGGTCGTGCTCTAGCGCCAGCCCAGCAGCATGCCCAGCAACATCATGAACAACAGCAGCATGCCGGCCCACACCGCGACGCCGGCGGCGGTGACGGCATTGGCCATGCGCATCGCCTTATGTTCGTCCGCCACGTGGAACAGCGGCCGCACGCCGTTGCGTATCAGCGCCACGCTGCACGCCCATGCCGCGATGACGAGCAGCACGTTGAAGGCGAGATTCGGGACGAACAGGCCGAGCGCCGAAAGCCACAAGGGCGTCGGCGCCACCGCGGCCAGCATGTAGGCTGTGGCGTAATCCGGCTTTACATCGGCCAACTCGCCGAGCTGCTGGATGTAGGAGGCCATCAGCGCCACGTCGGCCAGTTCGATGCCGAAGAACACAATGCCGACGACCATGATTTCCTCCCACGCCAGCGGCGGCTCGACCAGGGGGAACACGGCGCCGGGCGCGGCGACCTGCGACCACGCGTACATCAGCGGCGGGATCAGGGACATCGGGACGACGAGGAACGCGAACAGCCGCGAAACCGTCGGGTGGTTGCGGGAAAGCTCGGGCCAGCCGTCGTTCTCCGACACGAGCATCCTGGGCAGGCTTGCGAGAGTCATGGACGTCTCCTTCCAGGCGCGCGGCTTTGCGCCGCATGCCCCTTAGACCATGGCGGCGACGGTAGTTCGTTCAGCGGCCGGCGCAGGCCGCGGCCGCGGCCCGCATGCGGTCGAGCTGCGCCAGCGCCTCTTCCGGGCTCGCGTACACCAGCCGCAGGTCATGGCCGGCGCCGAAGTTGCCGCCGCCGTAAACCACGCGCAACTCGTTCTGGGTGGTCTCGACATACTGGACGATGCCGAGGTTGATCCAGCGCTGCTTGGCGGGGTCGTCGGACGGCACCTGGACGAGGCAGAAGGCGGTCGAACCGGCCGGCGCCGGGCTCTGGCCCCACGCGGCGCAGGCCGCGAGCGCGGCGCAGGCAAACACTATGGTCCGGCGCGGAATCATGACCTCAGTCTAGCCGGCGCCCCGGCGTCGTCAATGGGCCGGCCGGAAGAGGCCGGATGGCTAACGTATAATTGCGGGCTTACCGAAATCGCGAGTTCATCATGGAAGCAGAACGCCTCAATGCCGTCGCCCACCGCATCGCCGACCTGAAGTCGCGCGGGCAGGAACTGCGGAGGTATCTTTGACTACGATGCCAAGGCATCGCGGTTAGAAGAAGTCGCCAAGCTGCTCGAAGACCCGGGCATCTGGAACGATCCCGAACGCGCCCAGGGGCTCGGCAAGGAAAAGAAATCCCTCGAAGCCGTGGTGGTCACGCTCGACACCGTCGACCGCCAGCTGGCTGACGCCGGCGAGTTCTTCGCCATGGCGAAGGAAGAGAACGACGAGGCAACCCTGGCGGCCGTCGAAACCGACCTCGCCGGCACGGAAGCGCAGGTCGCCGACCTCGAGTTCCGCCGCATGTTCTCCAACCCGGCCGACCCCAACAACTGCTTCATCGACATCCAGGCCGGCGCCGGCGGCACCGAGGCCTGCGACTGGGCGTCGATGCTGCTGCGCCAGTACCTCAAGTACTGCGAGCGCAAGGGCTTCAAGGTCGAGATCCTCGAGCAGACCGAAGGCGACGTCGCCGGCATCCGCAGCGCGTCATTGAAGGTCGAGGGCGACTACGCCTACGGCTACCTGCGCACCGAGACCGGCGTGCACCGCCTGGTGAGGAAGAGCCCGTTCGACTCCTCGGGCGGCCGCCACACCTCGTTCGCCAGTCTTTACGTCTATCCCGAGATCGACGACTCGATCGAGGTCGAGATCAACCCCGCCGACCTGCGCGTCGACACCTTCCGCGCCTCCGGCGCCGGCGGACAGCACATCAACAAGACCGACTCGGCGATCCGCATCACGCACAACCCGACCGGCATCGTCGTGCAGTGCCAGAACGACCGCTCCCAGCACCGCAACCGCGCCGAAGCCATGGCCATGCTGAAGTCGCGCCTCTACGAGCTCGAGCTGCGCAAGCGCCAGGCCGAGGCCGACAAGCTCGAGGCCGGCAAGACGGACGTCGGCTGGGGCCACCAGATCCGCAGCTACGTGCTCGACAATTCGCGCATCAAGGACTTGCGCACCAACGTCGAAATCTCCAACACCCAGAAGGTGCTCGACGGCGATCTCGACGCCTTCATCGAAGCCAGCCTCAAGCAGGGCGTCTGACCCTTACCGGAAAAACATCATGAGCGAACCGACTCCGCAACAAGACGAGAACCAACTGATCGCCGAGCGCCGCGAAAAGCTGAAGAAGTGGCGCGATTCCGGCAAGGCCTACCCGAACGACTTCCAGCGCGAGAACGTCGCCGGCAGGCTCGACGAGCTCTACGGCGAGAAGAGCCGCGAGGAACTGGACGAGACCAAGATCGGCGTCAAGGTCGCCGGCCGCATCATGCTCAAGCGCGTGATGGGCAAGGCCTGCTTCGCGACGATCCAGGACCTTTCCGGCCGCATCCAGATCTACGTCACGCTCGACGGCGTCGGCGCCGAGACGCTCGACGACTTCAAGAAGTGGGACTTGGGCGACATCGTCGGTGCCGTCGGCACGCTGATGAAGACCAAGACCGGCGAACTGACGGTCAACTGCTCCGAGATCCGCCTGCTCGCCAAGTCGCTGCGCCCGCTGCCCGAGAAGTTCCACGGCCTCACCGACGTCGAGCAGAAGTATCGCCAGCGCTACCTCGACCTCATCACCAACGAGCAGACGCGCTTCACCTTCGTCGCGCGCAGCCGCATGATCGCGTCGATCCGCCATTACATGACGAGCCACGGCTTCCTCGAGGTCGAGACGCCGATGATGCATCCGATTCCCGGCGGCGCCTCGGCCAAGCCCTTCGTCACGCACCACAACGCGCTCGACATGGAACTCTTCCTGCGCATCGCGCCGGAGCTGTATCTGAAGCGTCTCGTCGTCGGCGGCTTCGAGAAGGTGTTCGAGATCAACCGCAACTTCCGCAACGAAGGCCTCTCGCCGCGCCACAATCCTGAATTCACGATGATGGAGTTCTACGAGGCGTATGCGAACTACCAGACGCTGATGGACTTCACCGAGGGCATCATCCGCCAGTCGGCGCGCGAGGCGCTGGGCACCGAGATCTTCGAGTACCAGGGCCGCACGCTCGATCTGTCGAAGCCCTTCCGCCGCCTGACCATGGTGCAGGCGATCCACGCCCACCATCCGGGCTTCAGCATCGAGCAACTGAACGACGCCGCCTGGATCAAGGCCAAGCTGCACGACCTCAAGGCCGAAGTGCCGAAGACCGCGGGCCTGGGCACGCTGCAGATGATCCTGTTCGAGGAGACCACCGAAGCCGAGCTGTGGGACCCGACCTACATCATCGACTACCCCACCGAAGTCTCGCCGCTGGCGCGCCGTTCCGACAAGAACCCGGAAGTCACCGAGCGCTTCGAGCTGTTCATCGTAGGCCGCGAGATCGCCAACGGCTTCTCCGAGCTCAACGACCCCGAGGACCAGGCCGCGCGCTTCCTCGAGCAGGCCAAGGCCAAGGACGCCGGCGACGAGGAGGCGATGTACTACGACGCCGACTTCATCCGCGCGCTCGAATACGGCCTGCCGCCCACCGGCGGCTGCGGCATCGGCATCGACCGCCTCGTCATGCTGCTGACGGACGCGCCCGCCATCCGCGACGTCATCCTGTTTCCCCAGATGCGTCCTGAGTGAGCCGCGGCGCCGCACTCGAACCGGCCAACATCGTCTTCGGCGCCGACGGACTTCCCGAAGCGCCGGACTACGGCGACAACTACCACTCCGACTGCGGCGCGCTGGGGCAGGCGCGCCATGTCTTCCTGAACGGCTGCGGCCTGCCTGGACGCTGGGCGGGCCGCGAGCGCTTCTGCATCTTCGAAACCGGCTTCGGGCTGGGGACGAGCTTCCTCGCCACCTGGCAGGCCTGGCGCGATGATCCGCGCCGGCCGGGCCAGCTTCACTTCTTCTCGGTCGAGAAGCATCCGGCGCGGCTCGAGGATCTCGAGCGCGCACACGGCTTCCATCCGGAACTCGTGGAACTGGCCACGCAGTTGCGCAAAGCCTGGCCGCCGCGCCTTTCCGGCTTCCACCGGCTGCATTTCGAAGGCGGCCGCGTCAGCCTGACCCTGCTGTTCGGCGACGTCCGCCGCGTCGTGGGCCAGACGCTCGGCCGCTTCGACACCTTCTACCTCGACGGTTTCTCGCCCACGCGCAATCCCGAGATGTGGTCGGGCGAACTGCTGGCGGACCTCGCCTGGCTCGCTGCGCCCGGCGCCACCCTGGCGACCTACACGATTGCGCGGACACTGCGTGACGCGCTCGGAGAAGCCGGCTTCCAAGTCGAGAAGAAGCCCGGCTTCGGCGACAAGCGCGACATGCTCTGCGGGCGCTTCACGGGGCCCTGCGAGTCGCCCGCCATGGAAGCCGCACCGGCGGGCCGCGTCGCCGTCGTCGGCGCCGGCATCGGCGGCGTCAGCGTGGCCGAGCGGCTCGCGGCACGCGGTCGCGACGTGCTGCTGCTCGAGGCGCAGCCGGAGATCGCGCAGGGCGCCACGGGCAATCGCGCCGCCATCCTGCTGCCCGTGCTGGCGCTCGACGAGACGCGGCTCGCGCGCCTCAATCGCGCCGCCTTCCTCTACGCGCTACGCCGCCTGGCCGAACTGCAAACCGCGGGGCATCAGGTGGCCTGGTCCGCCTGCGGCGTGCTGCAGATTCCGCGCTCCGACGAACTCGGCGACCGCCAGGCGCGCATCGTCGCCGAACACGGCATGCCGGAGGAATTCGTGCGGATGGCGGATGCCGCCGAAGCCGCGGCACTCGCCGGCACGCCCACCACAGGCGGCGGCTGGTGGTTCCCGTCGGCAGGATGGATCTCGCCGGCCTCGCTCGCCCATGCGTTGCTGGCACACGCCGGCGAACGCGTGCAGCTCAAGACAAATACCGCACTCGCCAGCCTCGAACGCATCGACGCCGGCTGGCGGCTGATCGGCGAAGGCGGCCGCAACCTCGGCGTCGCCGCCAGCGTCGTGCTGGCCGACTCGCACGGCATGCTGGCCCTGCCGCAGGCAGCCCACCTGCCGCTGCGCTGCTTCCGCGGACAAGTCACGCACATTCCGTCGGCGAGCGATGCGCCGCCGCGCTGCGTCGTCTGCCGCGACGGCTACCTGACGCCGCCCATCGACGGCTGGCGCTGCGTCGGCGCGAGCTTCCAGCGCAGCCGGGAACTCGGGCTCACGGCGGAAGAGCACGACGCGAACCTCACGCGCATGGAAGGCATGCTTCCTGGTTCCACCGCCGCCATCGACCGCGCCACACTCGCCGGCCGCGCCGGCCTGCGTCCCGTTTCGCCCGACAAGCTGCCCATGCTCGGTGCCTTGCCGCGCGGCGACGCGCGCGGACCCAGCATCGAGGAATGGCCGCGCCACGAAGGCCTCTTCGCCGCCACCGGCTACGGCGCGCGCGGACTCGTCTGGTCCCCGCTGATGGCCGAGCTGCTGGCCAGCCGAATCTGCGGCGAGCCGGCGCCCATCGAAGCCGACCTCGCCGTGGCCGTCGATCCTGCACGCTTCGCCTGGAAGGGCATCGCCTAACGCCGAACGGCCCATGGAATTCCGCGCGCCCGCCCGGGTCGAATCGGCGGAAGACCGAAACCCATGGACAAGCTCGGCGGCAGCTGGATCTGGTTTGCATTGGCGCTCGCGGCGCTGGCGGCGGCGGTCGCCGCACAAGGCATGGCGGCGCTGTTCTACCTGCTGGCGCTTGCGCTCGTGATCGTCGGGCTCTACATCCTCATCAGGCGGCAATGAGCCGATCGGCCGCATCGGCGAAATCCTCCGGCGCAAGCACCTCGGCGTCCGGCCGCCAGGTAGCGAGGTAGGCGCGCAGCTTCTCGCCCGCCCGCGCCTCCCGTTCGAGGCTCAACGCCGGCACGCCGAAGGCTTCGGCGACGATGCGGCCATGCAGGCTGGTGCCGACGAAGCCGCGGCTGCCCGCGATCAGCCCGCAGATGTCCCACACGTCGAGCGAGGCGAAGACCTCGGCCGGCGCCCGCAGGCGCGAGGCGAGGCGGTCGTAGGGCTCGAGCGCATCGTGCCAGGGTGCGGCACCGGCACGGAAGAGCACCACCGGCAGCCCGATGCGTTTTAGGCCGCGCGCGAAGGCCGTGAGCGTGCGATCGTCGCCGCACTCGGCGGCGAATTGCAGCGCGATGTAATCGCCGCTGCGGCGGATGCGCTCACGGATGCGATCGCCGAAGAAATCCGCGACGCGTGTCACGGGATCTGGCCGCAATGCCGCCTCGATGCCGACCGACGCCAGCCAGTCGCGCGTGACGCCATCGCGCACGCCGACTTCGTCCGCGCTGCGCAAAGCCGCCGCGACTTCCTCGCGGAAGGCCGGCTCCCGGCGGGAAAGCCCCACGCCGCCGACAGCCTCGAACACCGTTTTCGATCCCGCCGGCAGCCTTTCGCGCGCAACGACGTAAGGCGCCAGCCGGCCCCACGGCGGCGATGTCTCGCCGAGCATATGCGCCGCTTGCGCGGCATCGCAATCGAGCAGTTCGCCGCCGACATGGACGAGCGCCATCGGCGCCGACAGCGAATCCACCGGCACCACGCGCTGCCCGCCGCAGGCACGCAGGTCGCGCGCCGCCAGTCCCGCAAAGACCGGCTGCTCGACTCCCGCGGCCGCCACGTGGGCGAGCAGGATGTCGCCGAGGTTGTGGCGGTCGAAGGCGCCGAAGAAGACGCGCATGCGGAACCTCAGGGCTGCGCCGTCGCCGCCTTGCGCCGCACCAGGCAATCGAGCAGCGCCAGGTCGCGCGCATCGGGCGGCGCCGACGACTCGACGCCGAGGAAGTGCCGCCGGAAGGCGGCCAGCGCCGCGCCGAGATTAGACACGTCGTAGCCGAGCGCCTGCAGCCCGACATCGACATCCACGGGACGCGCCTCCCCGGCCGGCCGGTCGCACCAGAGGCCGTAGCCCGCGGCGGCGAGCCGGGCCCAGGGGAACATCGCGCTCGGATCGACCTTGCGCCCCGGCGCGACGTCGCCATGCGCGAGGAAGTTGGCGACCGGGATCCGATAGCGCTCCTTGAGCTCGCCCAGCAGCTGCAGCAGGCGCACGATCTGCGGCTCGGCGAAGGGCTCCGCGCCGTCGTTGTCGAGCTCGATGCCGATGGAGGTGGAGTTGAGATCGGTGTTGCCGCCCCAGAAGGAAACGCCGGCATGCCAGGCGCGGCTGTTCTCCCCGACCAGCTGGTAGAGCGCGCCGTCGCGGCCGATCAGATAATGCGCACTGACCTTGCGCTCGGGATTCGTCAGCGTCGCGAGCGCGCGCTCGGGGTTGTCGTTGGTGGTCTGGTGGATGATCACGTAGTTCGGCCGCCGCTCGTCGAAGTTCGGCGAAGGCACCAGGACGATCTCGCCCGTGGCGCTCGTCGGCAGCCGCGCGCAGGCGGCGGCCAACAGCGCGATGGCGAGGACGGGCGGCAGCCTCATTCCGGATCCCGCGAATCGAGCGCCAGGGTGACGGGACCGTCGTTGACCAGCGCCACTTCCATGTCGGCGCCGAAGACGCCGGTGGGCACGGGCCGCCCGAGCGCCGCCGAGAGCCGATCCACGAAGTCCTCGAACAGCGGCTGCGACACCTCGCCCTTGGCGGCGCGCGACCAGGAGGGCCGGTTGCCCTTGCGGGTCGAGGCATAGAGCGTGAACTGCGACACGGCCAGGATCTCGCCGCCGGCCTCGAGAACGCTGCGGTTCATGACGCCCTGTCCGTCGGAAAAGACGCGCATCCGGACCAGCTTCTGCGCCATCCAGTCGAGGTCGGCGACCGTGTCCGCATCCTCGAATCCCGCCAGCACGAGCAGGCCGGGGCCGATATGCGCGACGGCCTCGCCGGCCACCCTGACGCCCGCCTCCCTCACCCGCTGCACCACCACTCTCATTGCGCCACCTCCCGCCCGCAATGGTAGCGAATCCCGGTCTTGGCCGGCCGCCCGCATCGCGCTACATTTTGGGATCACACAAGAACAGGAGGAGACCATGAGCAAGGCCCCGATCAGCCGCTATCCCGTACCCCGGCTCGAAGACCTGCCCGAAGACATCCGCACGCGCATCCTGGCCGTGCAGGAGAAGTCGGGCTTCGTCCCCAACGTGTTCCTGGCGCTGGCGCACCGGCCCGACGAGTTCCGCGCCTTCTTCGCCTACCACGACGCGCTCATGGAGAAGCCGGGCAATCTCACCAAGGCCGAGCGCGAGATGATCGTGGTGGCGACGAGCAGCGCCAACCAGTGCCAGTACTGCGTCATCGCCCATGGCGCCATCCTGCGCATCCGCGCCAAGAATCCGCTCATCGCCGATCAGGTCGCCTCGAACTACCGCAAGGCCGACATCACGCCGCGGCAGAAGGCGATGCTCGACTTCGCCATGAAGGTCTGCCTCGCCGCCCACGAAACCTGCGACGCCGATTTCGAGGCGCTGCGCGCGCACGGCTTCGACGACGAGGACATCTGGGACATCGCCGGCATCTCGGCATTCTTCGGGCTATCCAACCGCATGGCGAACTTCATGACCATGCGCCCGAACGACGAGTTCTACGCGCTGGGCCGCGCGCCTGCCCCGCCGCGCCCGTGACGGCGCGCTTCGCCTGTTCCTTCGAGCTTCCGGTTCGTTACCGGACCGCGCCGCTGTTCGCCTTCCATCGGCGCGACGCCTTGCGGACGGCCGAGCGCGTGGACGCGGACACCATCGAGAAAGCGCTGGTCTGGCAAGGCGCGCCCGCCCTGCTGACCCTGCGCCTGCACAGCCGGCGCGCCGACGCGCAGCTCGCCGTCGACGGCGGCGCGGCGCGCGACAGCCGGCCGCGCTTCGTCGCCATGGCGAAGCGCATGCTGGGCCTCGACCAGCCGGTCGACGCCTTCGAAGCCCGCCACCGCCGCCATCCGCAAGTCGGGCTGCTGATCGCACGCCAGCGCGGCCTGCGCGTTCCCGTCGCTGCCACGCCTTTCGAAGCCTTGACCTGGGCCGTCACGGCGCAGCAGATCAGCATGGGGGCGGCCGTGTCGCTGCGCCGCAAGCTCATCCAGATCACCGGCATCCGCCACTCCGGCGGCCGCCTCTGCCACCCCGAAGCCGAAGCGGTGTCCGCCCTCGACGAACCCGCCCTGCGCGGCGCGGGCTTCTCGACAACCAAGGCGCGCACGCTGCTCACGCTCGCACAGCAGGTGACCAACGGCGAGCTCCCGCTCGACGACTGGCTCTCCACGCTGCCCGTCGAGGAGATCGTCGAACGCCTCGCCGCCATCCGCGGCATCGGCCCCTGGACCATCAACTACACGCTGCTGCGCGGCTTCGGCTGGGTCGACGGCTCGCTCCACGGCGACGTCGCCGTGCGGCGCGGCGTGCAGCTGCTGACAGGATCGGAGCAAAGGCTCGGCGAGGAGGACGTGCGGCGCTGGCTCGCACCCTTTTCGCCCTGGCGCGCGCTGGTGGCGGCGCATCTCTGGGCGGCGTTGACGCAGACGGCGGGCTAGCGCTTTCCGGCTTGGCGGTTCGACCGCAAGGGCCTCGTGTCGTGCCCCCTCGGCCACTGGCAAACTCCGTCGGTTCGACTCAGGAACCCGTCAAAGCGGCCGTTCCCACCAGCCTCCGCCGAGTGCCTGGAACAGGGCCGCCGTGTCCGCATAACGCGCCGCTCGCGCCTGCGCCAGCGCGACCTCGGCCTGCCGCCCGGCCTGCTCGGCGTTGAGCACCGCGATCCACGCGACGTCGCCGAGTTGGAACTGACGTTTCGCGAAGGCCAGGCTTCTGGACGCGGCGCGGCTCGCGTCCTCCGCGATGCCGAGGGCCTGCGCGTCCTGCTCCAGCGCGTACAGCGTGTCCGCCACATTCTGGACGGCGCCGATCACCGTGGCCTGGTACTGGGCCGCGGCCGCATCGTATGCCGCTTGCGCGGCGGATTCGCGATGACCCAGGGCACCGCCGTCGAAGATGGATTGCGTGACGGCGCCGGCGATGCTCCAGAAGCCGCCCCCCGCCTTGAAGAGCTCGGCCAAGCGAGTGGCGACGCTGCCGATTCCCGCGTCGATGCTGAACTGGGGCAAACGCGCTGCGGCAGCGCTGCCGACCTGGGCGCTCGCCACATGCAGCGTCGCCTCGGCCGCGCGCACGTCGGGCCGCTGCTCGACCAGGGCTGACGGAAGGCTCAGGGGGAGTTCATGCGGCAAATGGAAGTCGGCGAGATGGAAGGCCGGCGTGAGTTCGGTATCCGGGAAGCCGCCGGCCAGCGCGGCCAGCAGGTTCCGGGTCTGGCCGAGCTGCTTGCGCAGCGGCGGCAGTGCGGCCCGACTTTGCGCCAACAGCGCTTCCTGAGCTGCGACTGCGGCCTTGCCGATGTCGCCGAGCGCTTCCTGGCGGCGCATGAGATCGAGCACCGACACCTGGGCGGCGATTGCTGCCTCGGCCGCGGCGATCTGATCGCGCAGGCCGGCTTCCTGCACCGCCGCCGTGACGACGTTGGTCGCCAGGGAAATGCGCGCCGCTTCGAGTTCGAAACGCTGGACTTCGGCCTGTGCCTCCAGCGCTTCGGTCGCGCGTCGAGTCCCGCCGAAGACATCCGGCGCGTAAGCGATGCTGAGTTGCGCCGTGTGCAGGCTGAAAGGATTGGCCGGCGCGTTGAGCGGAGAGCTGAGCTTGTCGCCGATGCGTTGCCGCGTGGGCGAAAGGCTCGCGCTCGCCTGCGGCCACAGCGCGGCGCGCTGGGCGATCGCCAGCTCCTGGGCGGAACGCAGCGACGCGCGGGCGGCGGCAAGGTTCGGATTCGCGGCGAGCGCGCGTTCGATCAGGCCATCCAGCGCCGGCGACCCAAAAGCGCGCCACCATTGCGCCGAAACAGCCGCCCCGCTCACCAGGTTCTGACCGGATACTTCGATCGGCGCGGCGCGGTAACCGCCGGCCGCCGGCGGCGCCGGACGCTGGAAATCGGGTCCCGCGGCACAGCCGGTCAGCAGCGCAGCTGCGACGAAGAGCGCGACCGGGCGCTTCATGTCGAGGCAGGCTCCGCCTGCGAGGCTCCGCTTCTGCCGCGTCGCGAAAATCGATCGATCAGCGCGGGCAGTACGAGGAGGATCAGCGCCGGTGCCAGCAGGATGCCGCCGACGACGACCAGCGCGAGGGGCTTTTGCACCTGGGACCCGATTCCGTTCGAGAGCGCGGCGGGCAGCAGCCCCACGCAGGCGATCACGCAGGTCATGGCCACCGGGCGCAGCTGCGTCAGGCAGGTACGCCGCAGCGCTTCCGCCCGGCTGAGGCCGACGTCGAGGTTCTGGTTGAAGTAGGAAATGACGAGGATGCCGTCCATCGCGGCGATGCCGAACAAGGCGACGAAACCGATGGCGGCCGAGACGCTGAATGGCGTGCCGGTAAGGAAGAGCGCGAGGATGCCGCCAACCAGTGCCATCGGAATGACGCTGGCGGCGAGCAGCACGTCCACGGCGTCCCCGAAATTCACGTAGAGCAGCACGCATATCAGCGCGATGCTGATGGGCACGACGACACCGAGGCGGGCCATCGCGTCCTCAAGGTTGCCGAACTCGCCCACCCATTCGATTCGATAGCCCGGCGGCAGGCGGACTTCGTCCGCCACCTTCTTGCGGGCTTCGAGCACGGCGCTGCCCAGATCCCGGCCGCGGACGCTGAACTTGATCGGAAGATAGCGTTCCTGCTGTTCCCGGTAGATGAAGGCGGCCCCCGAAACCAGGCGGATATCGGCGATCTCGGCCAGCGGCACCTGGACGAGGCCGCCGTCCGGATTGGGGGCGGCGATGCTGATCCGGCGAATGGCATCGAGGCCGCCGCGATACTCTGGAGAGAGCCGCACCATGATCGGATGATGGCGATCGCTGCCCGGCTCGAAGACGTCGCCCGCCGCCTGGCCGCCGATCGCTGCCTGGACCGTCGCGTTGATGTCGCCGGGCAGCAGGCCGTAACGCGCGGCGCGCCCCCGGTCCACCTCGATGCGCACCTCCGGCTGCCCGAGCGAGGTCAGGACCGCCAGGTCGGTGACGCCCGGGACGCTGGCGAGCGCGCTCTTGATCCGATCCGCCGTCTTCTCCAGCGTCTCCAGGTCGTTGCCGTACAGCTTCACCGAGTTCTCCCCCTTCACGCCCGAGGCCGCCTCCTCGACGTTGTCCTGGATGTATTGGGAGAAGCTGAACTCGACGCCGGGAAACCTGCCCGTGAGCGCCTGCGTCATCTGCCCGGTCAGGACGTCCTTGTCGACGCCGCTGCGCCATTCGGAAGCGGGCTTGAGCGGCACGAAGAATTCCGCGTTGAAGAAGCCGGTGGCGTCGGTGCCGTCGTCCGGCCGTCCATGCTGCGAGACCACGGTCCTCACCTCGGGGAAGCCCATGATGATCCGCCGCATGCCGTTCACGTAGCGGTTGCCTTCCTCGAGCGAAATCGACGACGGCATGGTCACGCGTATCCAGAGGTTGCCCTCTTCGAGCTTGGGCAGGAACTCGAGCCCCAGGCGCGTCGCGGCGATCACGGCGAGGACGATGACGCCGGCCGCGGCAAGCAGCGTCTGGCGGCGGCGGCGCAGCGAAAACTCCATGGCGGGCGCGTACGCCCGGCGCAGCCAGCGAACCGCGAAGGTGTCGTGCTCGCCATCCGCCGCACCGATCTTCAGCAGCAGCAGCGAACTGAGCGCCGGCGAGACCGTGAAGGTGGCGATCAGGCCGCCGGTGATGGCATAGGCGTAGGTCTTGGCCATCGGCGAGAAGATGTGTCCCTCGATGCCCGACAGGGTGAACAGGGGCACGAAGCCGGCGATGATGATCGCCGCCGAGAACAGGATGGCGCGGTTCACCTCGGTGGCCGAATTGGCGATCACCGCGAACTTTCCATGGAGTCCGACGGTGGTCCTCAACCGGTGCAGCAGCGGCTCGCTGTCGTCCCGCTGCGAGGCGCTCTGGGACAGGTGGCGGTAGATGTTCTCCACCATGATCACGGAGGCGTCGACGATCAGGCCGAAGTCGATGGCGCCGACGGAGAGCAGGTTGGCGGACTCTCCCATCGCGACCATGAGGACGACCGCGAACGACAAGGCGAATGGGATCGTCGCCGCGACGATCACCGCGCTGCGAAGGTTGCCGAGGAACACCCACTGCATGACGAAGATCAGCAGGATGCCCATGGCCATGTTGTGAAGCACCGTGCGCGTCGTCGTCGCGATCAGGTCCGAGCGGTCGTAGATGCGCTCAATGCGGACGCCCGGCGGCAGTATGCCGGACGCGTTGACCCGCTCGACCTCGGCCTTGACGCGCTCGATGGTGGGCATGCTTTCCTCGCCGCGGCGCATCAGCACGATGCCCTGGACGATGTCGTCATTGTCGTCCTGGCCGGCGATGCCCAGCCGGGGCTGGTTGCCGATGCTGACGCTCGCCACGTCGCGGACCAGCACCGGCCTGCCCTTGGTCGATGCCAGCATGGTGTTGCCGATGTCGTCGAGCGAGCGGATCTGCGCCACGCCGCGCACGATCGCGGCCTGTGCACCGATGTTCACCGTCTGGCCGCCGACATTGCCGTTGCTGTTGCCGATCGCCTGCAGCACCTGGGGCAGGCCGAGACCGGCGGCGGTGAGCTTGTGGAGGTCGACGGCGACCTCGTAGGTCTTGGTCTTGCCGCCCCAGCCGTTCACGTCGATGACGCCGGGGATGGACTTGAAACGCCGCTGCAGCACCCAATCCTGCAGGGTCTTGAGATCGGTGACGCTGAAGCCCGGCGGCCCCGCCAGACGGTACCGATAGATCTCGCCGATCGGGCTCCACGGCGAGATCTGCGGCTGGACCCCGTTGGGCAGGGGCGGCAGTTGCGCCAGCCGGTTGATCACCCACTGCTCGGCCTCGCGATAGGTGTAGTCGTAGGTGAACTGGAGCTTCACGTCCGAAAGGCCGAACAGCGAGATCGTGCGGATGGCCTTGACGTTGGGGATGCCGGCCATCTGGACTTCGATCGGCACCGTGACGTAGCGCTCCATCTCCTCGGCGGACAGGCCGGGACTCTGGGCGATGATGTCGACGAGCGGCGGCACCGGGTCCGGATAGGCCTCGATGTTGAGGCGCATGAAAGCGATGGCCCCCGCGGCAAGCACGGCCAGCAGCACGATGACGACGAACGTGCGCTGACGCAGGGCGAATTCGACGACGGCGTTCACGAGCCGCCGGCCTTGATGGCGCGGTCGACGAAAAGCGCACCGGCGACGACGATCTTCTCGCCGGCTTTCAGCCCATCGGACACTTCGACGAAGCCGTCCGCGCTGCGCCCGGTGGTCACCGAACGGCCTGCAATGCGGCCGTCCGCGGATACGACGAAGACGCGCGCCGCGGCGCCCTCGTACATGACGGCGCTTTGCGGCACCGCAGGCGCAGTCGCCTCGTCACCCGTGGCGATCGCAACATCCGCGAACATCTGCGGCTTCAATTCGCCGTTGGCGTTCTTGATTTCGGTGCGCACCGGCACGCGGTGCGTGACCGGGTCGAGCGCGGCGCCGACCCAGGTCACTCGTGCCTTGAACGAGCGGCCCGGCAAGGCCAGCACGTTGACATCCGCCTCCTGCCCGACCTTCAGCCTCGGCGCGTCGCCTTCCCTGACGTTCGCGACCAGCCAGACCGTGGACAAGTCGGAGACCGTGAACACCGGAGCGGAAGCCCCGCCGGCGACGCTCTGGATGTACTGGCCGAGCCCCACCTGTCGCTGCGTCACCGTGCCCGAAAGCGGTGCCACGACCAGGGCCTCGATGGGAGCGAGCGGCGTCTTCCTGACCGCGTCGATGTCCGCCTCGCTGCGACCCAGGACACGAAGGCGCCCGCGGGCCGCGCTCCAGGCGGCCTCGGCTGCCGCCAGATCGGCCTGCGCCTGCTGCCAGTCCTTGAGGGAGGCGATGCCCGCCTCCAACAGCTCGTGCTGCCGCTTCTCGACGGCCTGCGCATGCGCCAGGGCCGCCTTGGCGCCCGCGGCGTCGCTCTGTGCCTGGACGAACTCGGAGGACTCCACCGCCATGAGCGGAGCGCCCTTTCTGACGTAGTCCCCCGGCTTTGCGATCAGCCGCGATACCCGGCCCGACCAGGGCGAGAACACCGCGGTGGTCGCTTCCTCGTTGTACGCGATCGCGCCTTCCGCATGAACCACCGTGCGGAAGGTCTGCAGTTGGACCTCTGCCGTTTCGAGGCCCGCCCATTGCTCGGCCGTGGGCCGGAAGCCGCTGGCTGCTTCTCCCGTCGCAGGCGGCAGCTGCGGTGCCGAATGGGCGAACGCGCGCCACGCGAGCAGCGCGATCGCGACCACGAGGGCAGCGAAAACGATGCCGGGTTTCAAGGACCGCAGGGAATGAGAGGCGAGCTTCGTCATGTTGGAATCCACGCAACCAGCGACGCCGAATCCGCATGAGGGGGCCTCTATAATCCTCATCGCTGGTTCCGGGCATCCTAGCGACGGATGCTGTCGCAAAGCTGTCGAAGGAAACGAAGTGGGGACACGAGTGCTGCTGGTCGAGGACGAGGCGAGCCTGGCGCAGGCCATCGCGGCGGCCCTGCGCGCCGGCGGCCTGGCGGTGGATGCGGTGGCGAGGGGCGCCGAGGCCCTCCGTGTCGCGCGCAGCGGCCACTTCGACATCGGCATCCTCGACCTCGGGCTTCCCGATTGCGACGGCGTCGATCTCCTGCGCGACATGCGCAGCGAGGGCATCGCCTTCCCCGTCATCATCCTCACCGCCCGCGACGCGCTCGACGACCGGGTGCAGGGGCTGGATGCCGGCGCCGACGACTACCTCACGAAGCCCTTCGCCCTGGCGGAACTCGAGGCGCGAATGCGGGCGCTGCTGAGGCGCAACGAGGACAACCTGCCGTGGCGGCAAGTCGGCGGACTGCGGATCGCGATGAACGGCGGCGGCGTATTCGTCGACGGCGCTCCGCTCGATCTGACGCCGCGCGAGCTGGCCGTCCTCGAAACCCTGGCCAAGCGCGCGGGCCGCATCGTCACGAAGGAGCACTTGTTCGCGTCGGTGTTCCCCGGCGATTCGGACAGCAACCCGAATGCCGTCGAAGTCCATATCAGCCGCCTGCGACGCAAGATCGAGACGGCAGGCGCCACGATACGGGCGCTGCGCGGCATCGGCTACCGTCTCGAGGCCAGCCAGAATGGCTGAAGCACCGCGCAGTCTGCGTCGCACCCTGGTCGTCCAGCTCCTGCCGGTATTGACCGTGGCGACGCTGGTCTGCTGCGTGGCGGCCTTCCGCCTCGCCGACCACTTTGCCCTGGGGGTGCTCGACCAATGGCTGCTCGACTCGGCGATGTCGCTCGCCAAGCAGGTGGGCACCACCCACGGCAAGCCGGCGGTCGACGTGAATCCGGAAGCCCTGGCCATCTTCGAATGGGACGCCGTGGACCGCATCTATTACCAGGTCGCCGGGCCGGACGGCGTCCTCCTCGCCAATGCCCGCATACCAGGCCCGGACGCGCCGGAAGCCCCCGGCCTGCAACCGTCGTTCTACGACACCAGCGTCGAGGGCGATCCGGTGAGGGCAGTCTCCGCCCCCGTCGCCACCGAGGGCGGCGTGGTCTACGTTCGGGTTGCCGAAACCCTTCGCAAACGAGGAGGACTGACCAGCGACGTGCTGTTGTCCACGCTGCTGTTCGCCGTCTTCATCGTGGCCGTCGTCGGCATCCTCGTCTGGCGCGGCGTCGGCTCCGGCATTGCGATTCTCGAGGGCAGCGTCCGCGATGTCAGGGCGGCCCATGCCGCCGCCCCGCTTTCAGCGGTAAACCTGCAGTCCGTGCCGCACGAGGTGGCGCCGCTGGTGGCCGAGCTGAATTCGCTGGTCGAAGACCTGTCCGCGGCGCTGCGCGAAAAGCAGCGCTTCGTGGCCGACGCCGCCCATCAATTGCGAACGCCGCTGTCGACCCTGCGCCTGCAATTCGAACTGGCGCGCCGCGAGACGGATCCGGTCAAGCATCAGGCCGCAATCGACGCTGCGCTGGGCGTGATCGAGAACACCACCCGCGTGCTGCATCAACTGCTCACGCTGGCTCGCGTCGATGAATCGGCAGCCGGCCTCCCCGCCGACCAGCGCGTCGACCTCGCCGCGCTGGTGCGCGAGGAGGTGGAGCGTCGCTCCGACGCCGTATGGCAGCGCGGGGGCGACATCGGCTATGAAGGCCCCGTCGAGGGCGTATACGTGACGGGCAACGCCGCGCTGCTGCGCGAGGCCCTGGCCAACCTGCTCGACAATGCGGAGAAGCATGCCGAAGGAAGCCCGATCACCGCGGGTGTGGCAAGCGCGCCGGCCGAAATCTTCGTCGAGGACAACGGCCCCGGAATTCCGGAGGCCGAGCGGGACAAGGTCCGCAACCGCTTCTACCGCGTTCCCGGTTGCTCATCGGCTGGATGCGGCCTGGGTCTTGCAATCGTCGACGGCATCGCGCAACGTCACGCAGCCTCTCTGCTGCTGGAATCCGGGCGACAGGGACGCGGGCTCATGGCGCGCGTCGTGTTCGGACCGCAATGCGCGAACCCGGAAGCCGGCCTCAGTACTCGAAATGCAGGCGTGCACCGACAAAGCTGACCGGCCCGCGATCCGCGTTGTATGCCGGGTTGCGCGCGCGCTGCCAGTCGAGCGACGCTGACAAGCCCTTCGCCAGCTGCAGACTGTAGTAAGCCTCGACGATCTGCTCGTTCGCGTAGCGGAACGAGGTGCCGGGCGGCGGCGGGCCGTCGCCGATGAAGGCGCCGAGCCCGCCGGCAGCCAAGTAGGCGCGATGCGCGGAGGCCAGCCCGTTCTGCACGAACGCGAAGCCCACTGCGTCGTCGGGCCGCTGCCAGGCGCCGCCCTTGATCTCGATCCCGCCCGAGACGGAGCGCTCGACTTCGGTGAAGGCATAGGATTCAGTGCGCCCATCGTTCCGGCTGGCCCTGAAGAACACGCCGACCTCCGCGCCCAGCGCCTGTTCCGCGTTCACGCCGAACCCGAGCTTGGCCTGATCCCTGCGAACCACCGCGACGGACGGCACGCCGATGCTTCCGCCCGCACGCCAGGCATCGAGCGCCTCCTGGAAGGAGCCCATCCGCGCGTGGTTGCGGAACGCCAGAAGCCGCAGCTTTCCGGGTCGCCCGCCGATCTCGTGCGAATGCTCGAGTTCGAGCTGGTCGCCGTAATGACGAAATATCCGGCTATCGAGCGCGAAGCCGTTGGAGTCGATCGGCTGCTCGAAACGGCCGGCCCGCACCGCCCACACGCCCTGATACCACTCCACGGCCGCGCCCCACGTGTATCCCCGCGTATCGGCCGCAAAGTCGTATGCGCCGCTGGTCATGATCGTCCAGTTGAGGAACTGCGTGCGCGGATCGTGAGAATAGGCGTTGGCGTCGAAGATGTCGGTGACGGACAGGTTGCCGGCGGTGAGGACCACGCGATTCCTGTCCGCGCTTCCCCCCAGCCGGTTCGGCGCAGGCGCGACGTCGTCGGTGCCGCCGCCCATGGACCAGGTGTGGCGCATGAACAAACGCGCCCGGTACGCGGTCGGATTCGGCCCGCCGCCTTTCTCGTTCTCGCCGTTGGTGAATCCGCCCAGGCCATGCAACCCGGACAAGGACTGGCTTGAAACCGCCTCGGGGTTGAACCAGATCTCGCCGCCGTCCCACGGACGACCGCCGACATAGCCGGTGGCAGTGAGCGTATAGCTGCGCGGCTCGCGCGCGGTGACGAGACTGTTTTCCCCCGAGTACCTGGCGGCGAACGCCGGCTTGCGCTGCCAGACATAGGTCGTCTGGAAATGGGCTTCGAGAGCCGGGGTTTCGTTTTCGGCTGGGGCCGCGTCCGCCTCGGCGATCGACACCATCAGGCATGTCGCCACGCCCAACAGATACAGCGAAGCTCGGCGGAACGCGGCCACCGGCAGCGAACGCGTCGTCGCCTCTTTTCTTCGGGACTCCAATTCACTTCTCCACTATTGGGACGGCGTCCCATCATCAGATCGCGGCGTCCCCGACCCGGGCTCCGCCCGGCGGGACGCGAATCAAGTCCGTGCTTGATGAACGCCGTCAGTCCCGATCGTTGGCCTGCCACCCACGCCCGGTGGGCCAGCGGCATGGTACCGGAAGACTCCGATCGTAACCGGCAAGCCTTTCGGCAGGCTGTCGACCGCGCTGGACCGATGCCTGCCTCGCCGCGTGACCGGGTCTTCCATGCGAAATCGTCCCTTGTCACCTTGATGGCGATCAAGGTGGAGCGCGTCTGCAGTGTGGCAAAGTCCGCGACCAAACCAAATATAAGTGGACGCTAATCCAAGCTTGACGCCCACTCGGAGGACAACAGTGACTGACAACAAGAATCGCCCTGGTCGCGCCCAACGGACGGAAACCTCGGGGTGCCAGGCGGCCCCCACATCGGCCGATCCCGACAAGGCCTCGCTGACGGCATCGCGCCGCGACTTCCTGAGAGCCGGAGGCATGCTGAGCCTCTCGTCGCTCATGGGCACGGCGGCGCTGATGACGCACTCCGACGACGCCAAGGCAAGCGTCGAATGGGCCGAGCACTTCCAGAAGAACTATCGCCTCATGACGCCGGAGGAGAAGAACGAGGCGCGACTGCGCCTGGAGCGGCGCTACTCCGAGGAATACGGCAAGAAGGTCACCGTCGATACCAAGGATGCCCTGCCGGGCGTGCTGATGGGCTACGCGCTGAATGTGCGCAAGTGCATCGGCTGCCGCCGCTGCGTCAAGGCCTGCGTCGCCGAAAACAATCAATCGCGCGGCGAACGGCCGGGCGAGCGTATCGAGTGGATCCAGGTCTTGAGGATGGAACGGGGCGAATTCTCCGAGGAGAAGATGGACCACGGCTATCCCGAGGGGCTGGGCATACAGGTCGGCGGCAATGCCTACACGCCCGCCGGCGCCGTGCTCGAAGGCCAGTTCCGCTACGAGCCGAACCTGGTCCCCGAAAAGGACGCCACCTACATGCCGATCGCCTGCATGCAGTGCGAGAAGCCGCCCTGCGTCAAGGTCTGCCCGGTACGCACGACTTACCGCGAAGGCGACGGTCCGGTGGTCATCGATTACAACTGGTGCATCGGCTGCCGCATGTGCATGGGCGCCTGCCCCTACTGGGCGCGCCGCCTCAACGTCACCACCCCCGTCCTGCCCAAGGCGGAGATGAATCCGGTCACGCATTACCTCGGCAATCGTCCGCGCATGCGCGGCGTCGTCGAGAAATGCCACTGGTGTCTGCAACGGACCCGCAATGGCCGCTACCCGGCCTGCGTCGAAGTCTGTCCGGTTGGCGCCCGCAAGTTCGGCAATCTGCTCGATCCGAACAGCGAGGTGAGCATGATCCTGGCCCGGAAGAACGTCTTCCGCCTCAAGGCCGATCTGAACACCTTCCCGAAGTTCTTCTACTTCTACGATTGAGGAGCGGGCCGTGCTGACCAGTTTCGCAACCGATTACG
Source organism: Ignavibacteria bacterium (assembly GCA_050259835.1). Classification (GTDB taxonomy): domain Bacteria; phylum Pseudomonadota; class Gammaproteobacteria; order Burkholderiales; family Rhodocyclaceae; genus Nitricoxidireducens. Next base: position 24,134 of record JBLNBJ010000197.1, read on the forward strand.
TCCGCTATGTCGTCAAGGGCGGCACGAAGTTCTACGCCTGGATGGGCTCGCTCGCCGTGCTCATCGTCGGCATGCTGTACGTGTTCTATCTGCAGAATACCGACGGCCTCATCGTCACGGGCATGACGAGCCAGATCCACGACGGCCTGTACTTCGCCAATCTTGTCTTCCTCGTCGGCGTTGCCGCCGGGGCGGTGACCATCGTCTTCCCGGCCTATGTCTATCACCACGAAGGCATGCACAAGGTCACCGTGCTCGGCGAGATGCTGGCCATCACGGCAGTGATCATGGTCATGATGTTCGTGTTCGCCCACATGGGCCGGCCCGACCGCCTCTGGCACATGATCCCGATCATCGGCATCTACAACTTCCCGCATTCGATGCTCGGCTGGGACGTGCTGGTGTTGAACGGCTACCTGATCCTCAACTTCATCTGCGGCTTCTACTACCTGTGGAAGAAGTACACCGGCGGCAAGATCAACAACACGTTCTTCATGCCGCTCGTCTACATCTCGATCATCTGGGCGTTCTCGATCCACACCGTCACGGCCTTCCTGATCTCGACCATGCCGTCGCGTCCGATGTGGTTCCACAGCATGATGCCGATCCGCTTCATCGTGACGGCCTTCGCCGCCGGCCCGGCGCTGATCATCCTGGCCTTCCTGATCATCCGCAAGAACACCAAAATGTGGGTCGAGGACAGCGCGATCAACCTGCTGGCCAACATCGTCACCTACTGCCTGGGCATCGCGATCTTCCTGACCATGTCCGAGATCGTCGTCGAGCTTTACGCCCGCACCGAGCATGCGAACGGCCTGTACTACCTGATGTTCGGCCTGCACGGCCTGACCAAGCTGGTGCCCTGGTTCTGGTCGTCGGTGGTCCTGATGGTCGGATCGTTCCTCTTCCTGATCTTCCCGACCTTCCGCCGCAACTACAAGGTGCTGCCGATCCTCTGCGCCACCACTTTCGCCGGCATCTGGATCGAAAAGGGCATGGGACTGGTCGTCCCCGGCTTCATTCCGTCGCCGATCGGCGAAGTGACCGAATATTTCCCGACCTTCGTCGAACTCCTGATGACGCTCGGCATCTGGGCCTTCGGTTTCTTCATCCTCACCATCCTGCTCAAGGGCGCCATCGGCATCCTGCTGGGCGACATCAAGTACGGCAGCCCCCAGGCCGTGGCTGCGAAGTGAGGCAACGGACATGAAAAAAATCGCCCTCTTCGCAAGCATCCTCGCCGTCTGCGGCGGAATCTTCTACGCTGCCGTCGCCGCGGAAAACGCGGCTCAGGCGCCGCAAGCCGAGGCCCCCAAGGAACCGATCACCTGCTTCGAGAGCCGCAAAGGCGCCTCCGAAGTCACCCAGCGCGAGATCAAGCCGGGCCTGCCCAACGTCAAGTGTTCGCCCAAGACCGGCGCGGTCCTTTGGTGGGGCGACCCCTATGACGGCACGGTGCCCATGGGCGCCATGCCGGGACTGGACAAGATTCCGGCCGGCCATGCGGTGGTCAAGCCGCGCTCCGAAAAGCTGAACATCCTGCCGATGTGCGGCACGGCGTGCCACAACGGCGTTGGCCCCCAGTTCACGCCGCCCAAGCTGCCGAAGGGCAAGAAGCCCACGGCCATCCCGACCATGGAAGGCTTGCTGCCGGACGCCAAGAACCTGCAGCACGGCCGCGGCCGCATCTGGTGCCTCGATTGCCATCACACCACCCAGCGCAACAAGCTGGTCGACAACTTCGGCGATCCGGTCAGCTTCGACCAGCCGCAGCTGCTGTGCGGAAAGTGCCACGGCGACAAGCTGCGCGACTGGCGCGACGGCATCCATGGCAAGCGCATCGGCGAATGGGCCAGCGACGGCAAGAAGCGCTGGTTCGTCTGCACGGAGTGCCATAACCCGCACAACGTGCAGGACGGCGACCGCAACCGCGGCTTCATCCAGCTCGAGCCCGAGTCGCCGCCGCAGCTGCCGAAGGGCATGGCGGATGCGAACTACGAGAAGACGCATCCGATCGCGCACTGATGGCTGATCCGGTCGACAAAGTTGCGCCAGTCAGAGGCGATCCCACCTGGGTCGCCCCTGCCCTGGTGCGCGAAGACAAGACCCGCAACGTCGGCAAGACGCCGGTCTTCTTCGGGCCGCCGCTGGCGATCCTGACCGACGGCCAGAAGAACACCATGGAGATCAGCGGCAAGCTCAACCGCACCGCCGAGCGCTACCTCGAGATCCAGCGGCTCCATGGGCTGGAACTGTCGGAACCGGAACGCGCGTGCATCGCGCACATCTGCCACATCGGCTTCATGTCGCCGCTGGAGATTCGCGAGCTGCCGCTCGAAGTGCGCCTCACGAAGTTCGAGTGCGAAGGATTGGACAAGGCCGCGCTGGCCGAGAAGCTCGATGCCGCCAGCTTCGTCGACCTGGTGGTCGTCGTCGAATCGCTGGGGTTCTGAACAGGCCGAGGAAACCGACATGCCGAAGAGACTCACCTGGGACGAGGCCTTCAACGTCGGAGACGAAATCATCGACGCGCAGCACCGTCGCGTCCTGGCGCAATGCAATCTCGTCGCGGACCAGGCACTGCCGGTCACGGAAGAATCCGACCGCCTCTTCCAGCAAGGTCTCGACGCGCTGATCGGTCTGATGCGCCAGCATTTCACGACAGAGGAAGCTTCGCTCGCCGGCCGCGGCTCTCCGGAGCTCGAGGAATATCGGCATGCGCGCGAGGAGTTCGAGTACCTGGCCGCCGAGATTGCCACGACCGAGAACTTCGACAAACTGGAACTGCAACGATTTCTCGCCCTGTGGCTGGTCGGCCACATATTGAGCGACGCGAAGCGGGCCAGCGCGAACGAGGCGATGCTTTTGGAGTGAGGGGAGTCCGTCCCGCAAGAGGGATGGGCTTTGAACGAGAGCGATAAGGCAGAGAAGAATGATGAAATCTATCTGGTTGGTACTGACGGGCGCGACTCTCGCTGTTTCGGCGAATGCCGCTTTTGCTGCCGAGCCGCGTACCGGCGCCGAAGTCGTGGATGCGGTCTGTCACGAGTGCCATGCCACCGGCGAAAAGGGCGCGCCCAGGATCGGCGACCTCGCCGATTGGGGCCCCCGCATGTCGAAGGGGATAACGACGCTTACAAGCCATGCGGTGCGAGGCTTCCGCGGCATGCCCGCCCACGGGGGCAAGACGACGCTGACCGACCTCGAGATGACCCGGGCCATCATCTACATGATCATTCCCAAGAGCGGGGCTCACGCCAGCCTGGACACATCCCTGGTCAAGGCGGAACTCGGCGGCAAGAAGCTGTATGACATGCGCTGCCACGAATGCCATGCAACGGGCAGGAACGGGGCACCCAAGGTGGGCGACTATCGGGCATGGGGGCCGCGTATCGAGAAGGGCATGGGCGCCCTGATCGAGAGCGCCATCAACGGCCACAACAAGATGCCGTCGCGCGGCGGTCTGGCGTCCGTCAGCGACGAGGAACTTCATTCCGTCATCGAGTACATGCTGACGAGCGTCTCCATCGCGTTCGCCGAACAGCAGGTCAAGGCTCGTCAGTAAGCGGAGCCTCCGCAGGAGACGCCCGGATGACCGTCCAAAAGACCGCTCTCGCCCTCGCCGCCGTCGCGGCTTGCACCCGGGCGTTCGCCGCCTTGCCCGGCCCGGTCGTCGATTCCGCCTGGTTGGCGCGCAACATCGGCGATGTGCAGGTGGTGGACGTACGCTCCAATCCCAGGACCTATACGACGCCCGCTCAATTCGAAACGGACAAGAAGACGGGAAAGAAGACCTTGGTGGAGGTCGGCGGGCACATCGAAGGTTCGCTCCTGGTTCCCTTCGGCCAGATACGCGCCGAGCGTGTCGAAAATGGCCTGAAGATCGGCTACATGATTCCGGAGAAGAGCGCCTTCGAAAAGTTGATGCAGAGCGCGGGGCTCACCGCCGGAAAGCCGATTGTGCTCGTCCCCATCGGGCAGGGAGCCCAGGATGTGGACGAGGCATTGCGCCTCTACTGGCAGATGAAGTACTTCGGCGAGGACCAGGTTGCGGTGCTGAACGGCGGCATGGCATCCTGGCTTGCCGAGGGCCGCGAGGCGGTGGTCACCCCGCCCGCGCAGACGATCGGTTCGTGGCGCGCCGCCGCCGAGCGCAAGGAACTCGCGGCAAGCTCGGAAGAGGTCGCCACCGCGGCGGAGCGGCAAATCCAGCTCGTGGATTCCAGGCCCGGCGCGCAGTTCCTCGGACTGTCGAAGCAGCCGTACGTCGCCGCTTTCGGGCACATCAAGGGCGCACGCTCGGTGACCCCCGATCTGCTCTTCAGGAGCGAGGGGCCGGCCGTCAAGTTCTACTCGCCGGAAACCTACCGGGCGATCTATGCCGCAAACGGCCTGCGTCCCGAAGCGCCTTCAGTGACTTACTGCAATAGCGGCCACCTGGCGGCCGGCACCTGGTTCATCCAGCATGAGATCCTCGGCAATCGCAGCGTGCAGTTGTACGACGGTTCCATGCACAAGTGGGCGCTGGAGCAGCGCCCGGTCGAGCGCATCGAGGCGGCTACCATGGCCGCCACCTGCTCGTCGGGTACCGCGACCCCAGGCTGCTGATCGAGGCGGCCCCCTCCCGCATTCACCCTTCACTCCGCCTTCGGCGCCCCGCCCAACAGCGCTTCCGCAACGGGAAACAGCTCGCGTTCCTCGAAGCGCACATGGTCATGCAGTTCGCGCCCGAAGCCCTTGAGGATAGACTCCGCCCAGTGA
>JBLNBJ010000198.1:0-10953 GCA_050259835.1 Ignavibacteria bacterium
CATCAGCGCGCTGATTCCCTTCATCGAGTTGCCCGACATCATGCTCGACGGCGCGCCGGCCGGCGCCGAACTGGTGGCCACCAACGCGGCCTTCCGCGGCGGCGTGCTGGGGCCGCGCCTCGCGGTCGATGCACCGGCACGGCTGGCCGACGCGCTGGCGACGATGGAGGTCGTGGTGACCGAGGAGCGCAGCGGCCGCGAGATCGGCCGCGCGCCGGGCCGCGTGCTGATGGACAACCCGCTCAACGCAGCAATCTGGCTGGCGCAGGCGCTGCGGCGGGACGGCGTCGAATTGCGCCCAGGTGACCTATTGAGCCTCGGCGGCTTCCTCGCCTCGACCCCGACGCAGCCCGGCACCAGCATCCGCGTGCGCTATCTCGGGCTGCCGGGCGACCCCGCCGTCACGGTTCACTTCGACTAGCCGGCAGCGGCCGCACGACGCGCAGGAAGTCGGCGAAGGCCGCCGGCGCCAGCGGGCGCGCGAAATGGTAGCCCTGCGCCTCGTCGCACTGATAGAGGCGGATGATCTCGAGCATCTCGGGCGTCTCGACGCCTTCCGCGATGGTGCGCAGGTTGAGGCTGCGCGCCATCTGGATGATGGCGCGCACGATGACCGCATCCTCCGGATCGCTCGAGAGGCCGCGGATGAACGACTGGTCGATCTTGAGCTTGTCGACCTTGAAGCGCTTGAGGTAGGAAAGGCTCGAATAGCCGGTGCCGAAGTCGTCGATCGACAGCTTGACGCCGATCGCCTTGAGCCGCTGCACGGTCGCCAGCACGTTGTCGACGTCCGAGAGCAGCAGCGATTCCGTCAGTTCGAGCTCGAGGTGTCCCGGCTCGATGCCGGCCGCGGCGATGGCGGCCGCCACGCTCTCCTCGCTGCGGCCGCGCTTGAACTGACCCGCCGAGAGTGTGCCGGCCCCCCGCCGCGGCGGCCGGCCGGCCGCCCGCCACGCCGCGAGCTGGCGGCAAGCTTCCTGCAGCACCCACTCGCCTATCGGCACGATGAGGCCGCTGTCCTCGGCCACCGGAATGAAGCGCCCGGGCGCGATCAACCCTTCGTCCGGATGCTGCCAGCGCAATAGCGCCTCGGCACCGACCACCGCGCCGCTGACGATGTCCACCTGCGGCTGGTAATGGAGCACGAATTCGCCGCGCTCGAGCGCGCGCTGCAGGCCGTAGCGCAGCTGCAGGTACTGCGAGGCCTTGGCGTTCATGGTCTCGGCGAAGAAGCGGTAGGCGTTGCGCCCCGCCGCCTTGGCCTCGTAGAGCGCGGTATCGGCGTTCTTCAGCAGGGTGTCGATGTCGCGGCTGTCGTCCGGGTAGACGGCGATGCCGATCGACACCGAGCTCAATATCTCGTGCCCTTCGATGTCGAAGCTGGCGGAGAGTCCCGCCAGCAGCTTTTCCGCCGCCGCCGCGACGCGCGCCGGATCGTGCACGTCGGCCAGCACCACCACGAACTCGTCGCCGCCCTGGCGGCTCACGGTGTCGGCGTCGCGCACGCATTCGCGCAGGCGTTCGGCCACGCGCTTGAGCAGCTCGTCGCCGATCGAATGTCCGAGCGTGTCGTTGATCAGCTTGAAGTTGTCGAGATCGAGGAACAGCAGCGCCACCTTGCTGCCGGTGCGCTCGGCGCGCGCCGCCACCTGGTCGACGCGGTCCTTCAGGAGGGCGCGGTTGGGCAGGCCGGTCAGCACGTCGTGGAAAGCGAGGAACTGGATCTTGCTGACGTTGGCTTCCTGCTGGTCGAGCAGCAGGTTGAAGGCGTCGCAGGCGACGCCGATCTCGTCGTCGGAATGCACGTCGACGCGCCGGCCCGTGTCGCCCGCGCGGATCAGGTGAATGACATCGTCGAGCTGCTGGATCGGGCGCAGCACGGCGATGCGGAAGAAGTGCGAAACCGCCAGCGCGAACAGCAGGCTGGCGGCGAAGAACACCACGAAGCTCAGCATCATGCGCTGCCGGTGGCCGTCATAGACCGATGCCAGCTCCCCCTCGGCGGCCGCCTTGAGCTGGCGCAGCGAGGTCTGCAGCAGCGTCGTCTTCTTGAACAGCTGCTCGGCGAGGATGTTGCCGGGCTGCCCGTAGCCGCTCCCGGCTGCGCCTTCCGACACGCGCTGCGCCGTCAGGCGCCTGAACAGCGGCCGCATGTCGGACAGTTCGAGCGCGACACGGTCGACCGAGCGGCGGATGGCGGGCTGCGCCTCGTGGTCGAAGGAAGCGGTCACCCGCGCCACTTCGTCGATCTTGGTCCACCACTGCTCGATCGCGCGCCGCTCGCCGTAGAGCAGCACCTCGCCGGTAAGCTGGACGAGTTCCATCCCTTCGATGGCCAGTTCATTGGCCGCGGCATTGCGCGACACGGCGTCGGAGATGACGAACTGGTTGTAGTAGAAGGCCCCGATGGCGGAGAGGAAGATGATGCCGGCTACGGCCAGCGCGGCGCGAAAGCCGTTGGCGATGCGCATCAGCGCTGGCTGCCTTTCGCTGCGGACTCAGACGCCTGCTCGCGCGGGGCCTCGGCGAACAAGGTGACCGCGGCGGGGCGCACCGACTTCAATTCGTCGCTGCGCACGAAACGCGCGTAGTTCGGGATCGCCGCGGCCGGCGCGCGGCCGTTCTGCACGAGCCAGCGCGCCTGTCCGTCCATGGTGGCGAGGAGTTCCTGCGGCAGGCGCACCTCGAGCCACATGCGCGGCCAAAGCCCGTCGACGGCAGCCTCCTCGAGCTTGAAGCGCGCCGCGACGAGGCGCTTCGCCTCCTCGGGATGGCTGCGCGCCCAATCTTCGGCGAGCAGCAGCGCCTGCAGCAGCTTGCGCACGGCGCGCGACCGTTCCGCCAGCCCTTCCCGGCGCGCCACGAGCAGCAGATAGGCATCGAAATCCCGCCCCTCGAAGGTTACCGCCTCGGCGCCCAGCGCGCGCTGCATTGCCAGCACGTGCGGCTCCCAGGTGATGGCGGCATCGACGGTGCCCGCCGCGAGGGCCTGCACCAGTTGCTGCGGCTCGAGCGGGACGAACTTGACCTCGCGGCTGTCGACGCCGTTGAGCGCAAGAAAGACGTTCAGCGAGTATTCGGAACTGGAGGGCGAGGTGACGCCGATGCGCTTGCCGCGCAGGTCGCGGGCGTCGCGAATGCCGTGGTCGCGGCGGCCGACGACGGCCTTGTTGCGGTAGTAGCTGATGCTGCCGAGCACGGCGAGATCGGGTTCCGCGAAGCTGCGGCTGACGACCACGTAGTCCGCGGCCGTCGCCACGTCCACCTGGCCGGCGCGCAGGGCCTCGGTCGCCGCCTTGCCGGAGGCGAAGCCGGCCATCTCGACGTTGAGCCCGGTCTTGGCGAAGAAGCCGCGCTCCTGCGCGATCCACTCGAGCGCGCCGACGTCGCCTTCGTAGGCGCCCAGGCGCAGCGTGTCGGTGCGGCCGAAGACGTGCCAGTCGAGCCATTCGGTGAGCGCGGCCGAATCCAGGGCCGCGAAGACGACGGCGACCGCCGCCGTCAGCGCAATGACGTAGCGGGCTCCGAATCGCCGTGACGTTCGCGCACGGTCATTCATCTGAACACCCTATCGATGCGATTGCCCCGGGGGTCGGGGAACAAGAATGCCCATTCTACCTTGCCGGGAAATTGAAGCCGTCTGAAGGAATCAGAACAGCGCGATACGCCATTCCAGCCACGCCGCCCGCCGCAGCGGCGCGCGCGCATACGCGGAGCCGTCGGCTCCGCCGGCCTGGCGCAGCCCGAACGCGAAGCGCTGGCGGTTGCCCTCCAGGACGGCGCCCAGCGTGGCGACGCGACCGCCGTCGCGCGGCGTGGTCAGCAGTTCGGCGTAAGGCTTGAAGCCGTCGCGATCGTCGTAGGCAATGCGCAACAGCAGGTTTTCGCGCAGCAGGTCCGGCGCCAGGAAAGCCTGGCTCGACCAGCCGGCGTTGCCCGCGATGGCGGCGGCCGGCGCGATGCCGGCGAGCGCGCGCTGGCTGGCGGTCAGCGCATCCAGCTGGTTCCACTGGGCGCGTGTGTAGGCGTCGGGGTCGTACCAGGCCTCGACCAGCGCGCTCCAGCCCGCTTCGCCGGTCCATTGCGCACCCGCCACCGCCTTGATGCCGGCGCCGCCGACGGTTTCCGTCATGGGATCGGCGGCGGCAAACACGCTCCCGCCGCTGACCAGGGTGTTCGAGAGCCGTCGCGTGCGGCGCTCCCACAGCGCCGCGCCGTGGAACGACCACTCCTCCCCCACCACGCGGGTGGCGCCCACGCCGGCCTCGATGCCGCGGCGATGCGACAGGCGCGCCACCGCGTGCAGGTCGTCGCCGCTCGCCGAGAGGCGATACCAGCGCAGCGCCAGCGCAGCGTCGCGGAAGTCGTCACGCCCTTCGCCCTGGCCCGGATGCGTCCATGCCAGGGTCCACGCATCCGTCGCCGAAAAGCGTTCGAGCGCGACGACCGAGGTGCCCACGAGGACCGGCGCGTTGACCGCGCGGCGGTTCTCCCGCTGGACGACGTCGAGCGGCTTGAAGCCGAAGCCGACGCCCCAGGACATCACTTTCTTGCCGGCCGTCCAGCCCAGTCCTTGGCCGAGTTCGCCGTCGTAGTAGAACTGGTTGGCGACGCCGTGGCGCTCGAGCGTGCGGTCCTGCACCGCCTGCCAGCGCAGCGTTCCCTGCGCGTTGAAGCCGCCTTCGCGCAGGCGCAGCTCGAGGTCCTGGCGCGAAGCGCGGTTCGGCACCAGCGGCGGACCGACGTAGTAAGGACTCGCCGCATTCGCCGTGTCGACTTCCGGCGCAACGGTGAGCGCGGCGTTGAATTCCGCCGCCGCGGCCGGCACGGCCGTCGCCAGCGCCAGCAGCGCGAGGCGCCTCACCATCCCGACAGCGAGTTGCGCACCAGCGCCGCCGGGTTGAAGAACTCGTCGGGCGCCTCCTTCGGCACGATGCTGCGATAGCGGATCAGCGTGCGCCGGTTGGGCTGGATGTCGTCGAGCAGCAGCATCGCCATGATGCGCGGCTGACCCTCGACGAGCCTGGGCACATACCAGGCCTCCTTGGCGCGCTTGCCCGAGCCGACGTAGAGGTCGGCCTTGATCGGCTGGCGGCTCGCCTTGTCCAGGTACAGCTCGACGCGCGCATAGGTGACGCCGGCGCGCGCCTGGGCAAGATCGAGATGCAGGCAACGGCGGGGCTTGGCGGGCGCCGCGGCCTCGGGCACGCTCGGCGGCGGCGCCGGACAGTCGCCCTCGTCCTTCACCACGCCGTCGTAGTCCTCGCTCCAGGTCATGCTGGCGATGTCGCCGGTCGACGCTTCGCCGAGCAGCTTCTGGCTCGCGGTGATGCGCAGCGGTCGCTGGCTTTCCGGCATCAGCAGCCAGAACTGGTCGGCCAGCATCAGCACCTTCTGGCCGATCTCGGCGGGCGACTTCATCAGCACCAGCGAGCGGCGGCCAGGCTTCACGTACACCGTGTAGAGGCGCTCCTTGTCCAGCGCCTCGTTCTTGTAGAGCTCGACCTCGGTGTCGACGCGCACGGATTGCGCCGGCAGGCGGAAGGCGTCGGCCTGCTTGAGCAGCGTTGCAACGCTTTCCGCCGCCGCGGCGGTGCCCGCCGCGAAGATCAGCGCCACGGCCAGCCAGCGGCTAGACATGGCCGAGCGCCTCCACGATCGGCTTCTTCGCCGACTTGCGGCTGGCGAACCAGGCCGCGGCCGCGCACAGCGCGACGATCAGCGCATTGACGAGCAGGTAGAGCGGCCAGGAGAAATTCACCAGCAGAGGATAGCCGACCGAGCGCCCCGGCGGCGGCGGCATTTCCATGCCGGCGTGGGGCAGGACGGCGACGATGAGCAGCGCCAGCAGCGTTCCCGCCGCCGCGCCGACGACGCCGATCAGCGCGCCTTCCTGCACGAACTGCGCGACGATCTCCTGCGGCAGCGCCCCGAGCGCCCGCAGCGTGCCGATCTCGCGGGTGCGCTCGACCACCGCCATGGAGAGCGTGTTGGCCACCGAGAAGAACACCAGCACGGCGATGATCAAGCCGAGCAGGCCGAAGATGCGGTTGTAGATCGCGCGCACCGAGTGGTAGTAGAACGACTGCTCCCACCACGGCTTGTAGGTATGCGCGGCGTCGGCGGCTGCGAGCTCGTCGAATACCCCCTGCGTCGCCTCGGTATCGTCGAGATAGACCGACAGCGTGCTGATGCGATCGGACATCAGCAGGTGCTGCGCAGTCGGCACGTCGGTATAGACCAGGCGCTTGTCGATCTCGCGCCAACCGGTGGCGACGATGCCGGCCACCATGACGTCGACGGCGTTGATGCCGCCCGACGTGGTCGTCGCCAGCAGCGTGAGGCCCGTGCCCGGATGCGCGTTGAGGCTCTTCGCCAGGTCGGTGCCGAGCAGCACCGGCGGCAGGCCCTCGCGACCGGGCGGCAACGTCGTCCCGCCCTCCTTGATTTCGAGGAACTCGCCGCGCACGGCCGACTCGGCGGCGATGTCGGCGCCGAGCCCCATGAAGATCACCGACTTGTCGCCGTTGGAGATGAGCCCGGAAAGCGCCACGCGCGGCAGCACCTGGCGCACGTGCGGATTCCGGCGCAGCCGCGCCGTCAGTTCGCCGTAGCCGGTCATGCCGTACTGCATCGGCGTCTCCTCGTCGCGGTCGAAGTAGCCGGGCGCGGCGACAGTGAGGTGGCCGAACTCCTTGGCGGCGCCTTCGCGCAACGCTTCATAGGTGTAGAGCGCGAAGCCGCTGGCGATCAGCACCGCGGCGCAGCCCACCGTGGCGATCAGGATGGTCACCAGCGAGCGGCGCCGGTTGCGCAGCACGTTCCGCCACGCGAGCAGCCAGGCGTTCATGCCAGCACCCCGTCGGTCAGGGCGCGCACCGCGTCGCAGTGCGCGGTCATGCGATCGTCGTGCGTGGCGATCAGGAAGGTCGCCCCGTGCTGCTGGCCCAGCGCCTTCATGAGGTCCACCACCTGCTGGGCCGTCGCCGTATCGAGGTTCGCCGTCGGCTCATCGGCAATCACCAGCGTCGGCGACTTCACCAGGGCGCGCGCGATGGCGACGCGCTGGCGCTGGCCGCCGGAAAGCTGGTCCGGGCGACGCTCGGCGAGGCCGGACAGACCCACCTGCCCGAGGATCTCGTCGACGCGCGCGCGGCGCTCCGGCGCCGGCACGCCGGACAGCAGCAGCGGATACTCGACGTTGTCGCGCACGCTCATCACCGGCACCAGGTTGTAGCTCTGGAAGACGAAGCCGAGATGCCGGCGCCGGATCAGCGAGCGCTCGGTTTCGTCGAGCCCGCCGACGTCCTGGCCGGCCAGGCAGTAACTGCCGCTGTCGAAGGAGTCGATAAGCCCGCAGACGTTGAGCAGCGTGCTCTTGCCGCTGCCCGATGGCCCGCGCACGGCGACGAAGGCGCCGAACGGAATGTCGAGGTCGACGCCCTTGAGCGCGGGCACGTCCTCCTCGCCCATACGATAGTGCTTGACGATGCCCCGGAGGGCGATGGCGGCGGTAGCCAAGGCGGTTCTCCTACATTTGCCGGAATCGGTTGGCGTAGCTGCGGCTGACCGGCAGCGGCGCGCCCCCGGCGCGCAGTTCCAGCCACAGCCGGCCCATGGCGTCGCGGCGGACTTCGCGGACCGCCGCCACGCGCACCACCGTGCCGCGATGCACGCGCCAGAAAACCTCGGGATCGAGCTGGCTCTCGAGCTCCCTGAGCGGGGTGCGGATCAGCCATTGCTGCTCGCCGACGTGCACCGTGGTGTACTTGTCGGCCGCCTCGAAACGATCGACTTCGGCAACGTCGAGGAGGCGGACGGCGTCGCCCTGCCCCACGCGCAGCCAGCGCAGCCGTTCGGGTACCGCGTGCCCGAACCGGGCAAGCAGGTCTTCGAGCAGTTCGTGGGCGGGCGGCGGTGCCGCCGGCAGGCGCGCCAGCGCCTTGGCGAGGCGCTCTGCGGTCACCGGCTTGAGCAGGTAATCGATCGCCGCCTGCTCGAAGGCCTGCACGGCAAATTCCTCGTAGGCGGTGACGAAGATGATCCGACAGGGCGTGCCGATGCGCGCGGCCACTTCGAGGCCCGACAGCCCGGGCATGCGGATGTCGAGCAGCGCCGCATCGGGGCGCAGGCGCTCGATCGCCGCCAATGCCGCGCCGCCGTCGGCCGCGCTCGCGACGATCTGCGCCGACGGCGCGACCTCGGCCACCAGGCGCGCCAGCCAATCGCGCAGTGGCGCTTCGTCGTCGGCGATTACGAGGCGCATGGGAACTCCAGCGGGATGCGGATTCGCGCGCACACGCCGCCGCCCTGCCCTTCCTCCAGCGCGAGCGAAGCGGCGTCGCCATAGCAGGCGCGCAGGCGCTTGCGCACATTGGCGAGCCCGACGCCGGCCGCTTGACCGGGCGCGAAGCCGAGCCCGTCGTCTTCGATCTCGATGCTCATGGCCCGGTCATCCTCGCGACAGCGCACGGCGACGCGGCCGCCGGCAGCCTTCGGCTCGAGACCGTGGCGGACCGCGTTCTCGACCAGCGGCTGCACCAGCAGCGGCGGCAGGCGCGCGGCCAGCAGCTTCTCGTCAGCGTCGAGCGACCACTGCAGCCGGCTGCCCATGCGCACTTCCATGATGCCCAAATAGGCGCGCAGCAACTCGAGTTCCTCGCCCAGCGAGACTTCCGGCTGCCGCGTGCGCGCCAGCGCCGTGCGCAGCAGCGCAGTGAGGTCGATCAGCATGCGCCGCGCCCTCGCAGGCTCGGCATCGATCAGGCCGACGACGTTCGAGAGCGTGTTGAACAGAAAGTGCGGCTCGATCTGCGCCTGCAGGCGCGCCAGCTCGGCGCGCGCGGCGGCCGCCTCCTGTTCGGCGCGCCGCAGGCCCTCGGCGCGCGCCTCGGCGCGGGCTTCTGCGAGGCTGGCGGCGCCGCGAAAATGCCAGGTGCCGAGCGCGCCGAACATCACGGCGGCGACGGCGGAGATCAGCACGGCGCGCGGGTGGTTGCGGGCAATCTCGTCGAGCGGGATGCCGTTCAGCGCGACGGCGGCGGCGAAACCGACGCCGAAACCGATCGGGATGCCGACCACGGCATCGAGCCAGCCCGGCTTGCGGCGTCCCGCCGCGGCACTGCAGCCCATCACCCCCGCGTAGATCGAGTAGCCGATGCATTGCGCGAAGACGAAGTTCGTGCCCAGGCCGTACTCGGAAAGCGCGCTCAGGAACAGGGCGATCGCCGAGTTGTAGCCGCCGACCAGGAGCAGATCGCGAACGAGGCGCTCCGCCGGCATGGCGGCTTCCGATTCCCTCACCTGCTTGCCGGCGATCACGATGCTCACGGACGACTCCCCGAATGGAACGTCCCGCATTCTAAGCACGCGGCACGCTATCCCGTCGGGATTGCGACGAGTTGCCGACCGGCGCCGCCGGCCGCCGCCGGCCGGCGCGAATTGCGCCTAGGTCGTCGCCGGCCAGGGAATCACGTAGAACAGGACGGCGAAGAAATGCAGCGCGCTGCCGAGCAGCACGAAGCCGTGCCAGATCGCATGGTTGTAGGGCAGCCGCCGCCATTTGTAGAACACCACGCCGCCGGTGTAGGCGAGTCCGCCGCCCGCCAGCAGCAACAGGCCGCCCGTCGCAACGCGCTCGAGCATCGGCTGGACCGCCACGACCACCACCCAGCCCATGGCAACGTAGAAGGCGACGACGACGCCGTGACGCCGCCCGCGCAGCACCAGCCGCAGCGCGATGCCGCCGACCGCCAGCGCCCAGATCACCGACAGCAGCGACCAGCCCCAGGGCCCGCGCAGGTTCACCAGCATGAAGGGCGTGTAGGTGCCTGCGATCAGCAGGAAGATGGCGGAATGGTCGAGCGCGCGCAGCACGCGCTTGGCGCGCTCGATCGGGATGCCGTGGTAGAGCGTGGACGCCGTATAGCAGAGCACCAGCGCCGCGCCGAAGATGGCGCACGCGGTCACGTGGAAGGCGTCGCCGTGCAGGGCGGCGAAGGCCGTCATGACGGCGAGCCCGACGATGGCGAGGATGGCGCCGACGCCGTGCGTGACGGCATTGGCGATTTCTTCGCCGACCGAATACTCCGGCAGGACGTGCTGGTTCATGGAATTCGGGAGAACGGGAAACGGGCACGACGCCCGTGCCCCATCCTACACCGGTCGCCGGACGGCGCGGCGCGGCGCGGCGCGGCGCGTCTACAATCCACGATAAATCCGGATGCCGCTCATGACGAAGAAGCACACCCCCGCTGCCTGCCCTTGCGGCCGGCCCACCGCTTACGCCAACTGCTGCGCACCGCTGCACAGTGGCACCCCGGCCCCGGATGCCGAGGCGCTGATGCGCTCGCGCTACAGCGCCTACGTGCTGGGCCGGGCGGACTACCTGCTCGCCACCTGGCACGCCTCGACGCGGCCCGCCTCGCTCGACCTCACCGAGGAGCCGCGTCCCAAGTGGCTCGGACTGGAAGTGCAACGCTTCGAGCAAACGGGCGCCGACACGGCCATCGTCGAGTTCGTCGCCCGCTGCCGCATCGGCGGCCGTGCCCAGCGATTGCACGAGACCAGCCGTTTCGTGCGCGAAGACGGGCGCTGGTACTACGTGGACGGCGACGTCGCCTGAGCGGCGCCGGCCGCGGCGATCGCCACACCAGCCCAGTTTCGGCTTGCCAGGGAACTGCGGCGGTCCGGCCCCGCGCGCTCGGGCCGACAGGGTGCCCTGCTGCGCTCCGTGTCCCCCGGCGGACAAAGGCAAAAATCGTCCGCCTCCTCCTTTACCTACGCGCAGCAGGGCACCCCATCAGCCCGGCGTATCACCGCACGAGAGTCGAGACGCCAATTCGGCGGTAGCGTCGAGCCGAGGGTGGCGGGTGGTCGTCGACGCGTAGGTAAAGGAGGAGGCGCCCGATTTTCGATCTTGGGCGCCGGGGGACACGAAGCGGCGACGACCAC
>JBLNBJ010000199.1:0-14458 GCA_050259835.1 Ignavibacteria bacterium
CGTCGAGCCGAGGGTGGCGGGTGGTCGTCGACGCGTAGGTAAAGGAGGAGGCGGACGCCTTATCGATCTTGTCCGCCGGGGGACACGAAGCGGCGACGACCACCCGTCGCCCTCGGCGGGCCGGAGGCTGTGGTGTTCGGATATCCGTCGCCCTCGGCGGGTCGCAGGCACAGGAAACTAACGAAAAATGTTCTACAGAGAAACCGGCCAGTTCAAAGTCACCTACGCCGCCGACCAGCAGATCTTCCCGATCCGCCAGGACCGCATCGGCGTCGCGCTGCTGCTCTTCATCGCTTTCATCGGGATTCCCGCCTTCGGCTCGGAATACTGGTTCACCGCCATCCTGACGCCTTTCCTGATCTTCGCGCTGGCGGCGCTCGGCCTCAACATCCTGACCGGCTACGCAGGCCAGCTCTCGCTCGGCTCCGCGGCGTTCATGGCCGTGGGCGCCTACGCCGCCTACAACTTCCAGGTGCGCGTCGAAGGCATGCCGGTGCTGGTGTCCTTCATCCTTGCCGGGCTCACCGCGGCCGGCGTCGGCATCCTGTTCGGCCTGCCCAGCTTGCGCATCAAGGGCTTCTACCTGGCGGTGGCGACGCTGGCGGCGCAGTTCTTCATCGTCTGGTGCCTGACCAAGTTTCCCTATCTGTCGAACGATTCGTCGTCGGGCGTGATCTCGCTGCCCGGCATCAACATCCTCGGCTTCGAGTTCGACACGCCGCGCAGCAAATACCTGCTGGTGTTGACGCTGGTCGCGCTGCTGGCGCTGGCCGCCAAGAACCTGGTGCGCTCGACCACCGGCCGCGCCTGGATGGCCGTGCGCGACATGGACGTCGCTGCCGAGGTGATCGGCATCCGCCTGATGCGCACCAAGCTGCTGGCCTTCGCCGTCAGCTCGTTCTACTGCGGCGTCGCCGGCGCGCTCTACGCCTTCTGCTACCTGGGATCGGTAGAGCCGGACGGCTTCTCGCTCGACCTCTCGTTCAAGGTGCTGTTCATGATCATCGTCGGGGGCGTCGGCAGCATCCTCGGCAGCTTCCTCGGCGCGGCCTTCATCCTGTTGCTGCCGATCTTCCTCGACATCGCGCTGCCGGAGATGGCGGCGCTGCTGCACCTGCCCTTCGACAACGCCACCGTCTCGCACATCCAGCTGATGGTGTTCGGGGCGCTCATCATGTTCTTCCTGGTAGTGGAGCCGCACGGCCTTGCCCGCCTGTGGCAGATCGCAAAAGAGAAGCTGCGCCTGTGGCCTTTCCCGCACTGAGCGCAGCCCGGAATCGATTCCGATAAATCAATTAAAGAGGAGACGTCCATGTTCAAGAAGACCAAGAAGTTCGCGATTGCCGCCGCCGTTTCGGCGGCTTGCCTTGCCGCCGGATTCTCCGGCGCGGCCCAGGCCGACGACCAGTACTTCATGCTGCCCGACTACCGCGTCGGCCCCTACGGCGCCAACGGCCAGGCGTTCTATGGCGGCTTCATCGACTACCTGACCTACGTGAACATGAAGGGCGGCATCGACGGCGTGCAGATCGCCTGGGACGAGTGCGAGACCGAGTACAACAACGCCAAGGGCGTCGAGTGCTACGAGCGCCTGAAGGCCAAGGCCAAGAACTACCCGGGCCCGATCCACACCATGTCGACAGGCATCTCCTACGCGCTGGTGGACAAGACCGCGGCCGACAAGCTGCCGCTCGCGATGATGGGCTACGGCCTGACCAGCGCGGTCGACGGCTCCGTGTTCCCGTACGCCTTCCCGCTGGTGACCACTTACCAGATGCAGGCGTCCGCCATCGTCAAGTTCCTCAAGGACAAGAATGCCGGCAGCCTGGCCGGCAAGAAGATCGTCTTCCTCTACCACGACTCTGCCTACGGCAAGGAGCCGATCATCGCGCTGGAAGCCGAGTCGCGCCTGAACAAGTTCAACCTGGTCGAGATTCCCGTCGCGCACCCCGGCAACGAGCAGGGCGCCCAATGGCAGCGCATCCGCCAGGAGAATCCGGACTACGTGATCATGTGGGGCTGGGGCGTGATGAACATGACGGCGCTGAAGACCGCTCAGAAGATGGGCTTCCCGCGCGAGAAGATGATCGGCTCGTGGTGGGCCGGCTCCGAGGAGGACGTCGTGCCGGCCGGCGACGCCGCGAAGGGCTACATGTCCGCGACCTGGAACGTCTCGGGCAAGGGCGTACCGCTGATCGCCGACATCGAGAAGACGGTCTACGGCGCCGGCAAGGGCAACCTGTCGGACAAGAACAAGATCGGCACCATCCTCTACAACCGCGGCGTCTCCGCCGCCGTGGCGTCGGTCGAGGCGATCCGCACTG
Source organism: Ignavibacteria bacterium (assembly GCA_050259835.1). Classification (GTDB taxonomy): domain Bacteria; phylum Pseudomonadota; class Gammaproteobacteria; order Burkholderiales; family Rhodocyclaceae; genus Nitricoxidireducens. Next base: position 2,325 of record JBLNBJ010000199.1, read on the forward strand.
CGCAGGCCAAGTACGGCAAGGGCAAGGCGATGAACGGCGAGCAGGTGCGCTGGGGCCTCGAGAACCTCAACATCACGGACGCACGCCTGAAGGCGCTTGGCGCCACCGGGCTGCTGCCCGAGGTGAAGACCTCGTGCGACAACCATGAAGGTTCGGGCAAGGTGAAGCTGCAGCAGTGGGACGGCACGAAGTGGGTGGTGCTGTCCGACTGGCTGGAAGGCAACAAGGCGCTGATCCATCCGCTGTTCCAGGCCGAGGCGAAGAAGTACGCCAAGGAGAAGGGCATCACGCCGCGCGATTGCGCCGCGGAAGCCAAGAAGAAGTAAGGAGCCGGAAGGCGGCGGGCCTGCGCGCCCGCCGCTCCCTCGCCTGAACAGGACCCGTCATGTCGGCCTATCTCAACGTCAATAACATCGAGGTCATCTACGACCACGTCATCCTGGTGCTCAAGGGCGTCTCGCTCGAAGTGCCGGAGGGCAAGATCGTCGCGCTGCTGGGCGCCAACGGCGCCGGCAAGACCACCACGCTCAAGGCAGTGTCGAACCTGCTGCGCGCCGAGCGCGGCGAGGTGACCAAGGGCAGCATCGAGTTCCGCGGCAGTCGCGTCGACCAGATGACGCCCAACGAGATGGTGAAAGGCGGCGTCATCCAGGTCATGGAAGGCCGCCACTGCTTCGCCCACCTGACCATCGAGGAGAACCTGCTGACGGGTGCCTACACCCAGGCGGTGTCGCGAGCGCAGCTCAAGCAGAGCCTGGAAAAGGTCTACGCCTACTTCCCGCGGCTCAAGCAGCGGCGCAGTTCGCAGGCCGGCTATACCTCGGGCGGCGAGCAGCAGATGTGCGCGATCGGGCGCGCGCTGATGGCGAGCCCGCAGATGATTCTGCTCGACGAGCCGTCGATGGGCCTCGCGCCGCAGATCGTCGAGGAAATCTTTGAGATCGTGCGCGACCTCAACACGCGCGAGAAGGTGAGCTTCCTGCTCGCCGAGCAGAACACCATGGTCGCGCTGCGCTACGCCGACTTCGGCTACATCCTCGAGAATGGCCGCGTCGTCATGGAAGGCGCTGCGGAGGAACTGCGCACCAATGAAGACGTCAAGGAGTTCTATCTAGGCCTGTCGTCCCACGGCCGCAAGAGCTTTCGCGAGGTCAAGCACTACCGCCGCCGCAAGCGCTGGCTGGCCTAGCTGCGGCGCCTTTCGCCGCGATACGGCGTTGCTCGGGCGCTTGCATGGCGCTGCCATGCGGCGCTTCCTCGCGCCTTGTCTCGCGGCGAAACGCTTGCCGCTGTATCGACAAATATTGAGCGGACACTGTTATGAGCCAACACTTCGACGCGCTGGAAATCCGTAGCCCCGACGAGCGGGAGCGCGATCTCATGGCCCGGCTGCCGCAGCAGATCGCGCATGCTATGGCGAACTGCGCCTGGTTCGGCCAGTCGCTGTCCGGTTTCGATGCGGCCGCGGTGAATTCGCGTGCGGCGCTGGCGAAGCTGCCGGTCGTGCGCAAGCACGAGCTCATCGAACTGCAGAAGACGCGGCGCCCGTTCGGCGGGCTGGTGGCGACGCCGTACGGCAGGCTGGGGCGCGTGTTCTCGTCGCCCGGCCCTATCTACGAGCCGGAAGGGCGTAGCGCCGACTGGTGGCGCACGGCGCGCGCGCTCCATGCGGCAGGCTTCCGCAGCGGCGACCTGGTGCACAACAGCTTTTCCTATCACATGACGCCGGGCGCCTGGATCCTCGAGGCCGGCGCGCTGGCGCTCGGCTGCACGGTGTTCCCCGGCGGCGTCGGCCAGACCGAGCAGCAGGTCCAGGCGATGGGCGATCTGCAACCGGCCGGCTACGTCGGCACGCCGTCGTTCCTGCGCATCCTCGTCGAGAAGGCGGACGAGATGGGCATCCGCGTGCCGATCACCAAGGCGCTGGTGTCCGGCGAGGCCTTCCTCCCGCCGGTGCGCGACGCCCTGCGTGCGCGCGGCATCGAGGGCTACCAAGCCTATGCCACGGCCGATCTCGGCGTCATCGCCTACGAGACGCCGGCGCGCGAAGGCCTCGTGGTCGACGAGGGCGTCATCGTCGAGATCGTGCGTCCCGGCACCGGCGATCCGGTGCCCGCGGGCGAAGTCGGCGAGGTGGTGGTGACGACCTTCAACGTCGACTACCCGCTGATCCGCTTCGGCACGGGCGACCTCTCGGCGGTGCTGCCCGGCGCTTCGCCCTGCGGTCGCACCAATATGCGCATCAGGGGCTGGATGGGGCGCGCCGACCAGACCACCAAGGTCAAGGGCATGTTTGTCCATCCCGAGCAAGTGGCGGAGATCCTCAAGCGGCATCCCGAGGTCAAGAAGGCGCGGCTGGTGGTGACGAATCCCGACAGCGTCGATGCCATGACGCTCGCCTGCGAAACCGCCGGCCCGGCGGATGGCTTGGCGCGGGCCGTTGCCGATACCATGCGCGACATCACCAAACTGCGCGGCCAGGTGAGCCTCGTCGGCGCGGGCAGCCTGCCGAACGACGGCAAGGTCATCGAGGACGCCCGCAAGTACGACTGATTGGAGGGCGCCGCCCCCTTGTCGTATCCCGGTTGTCATGTTGCGGACTCGATGCGCATGGGATAACCTGCGTGCCGCGCGAGTCCCCGTGTCGAGGGGTTCCGGATGACAAGGAGGCGGGTATGGCCGAAGACGGAAAGGATCCGAAGAACGCCGGGAGCGGCGATCCATCGAGGTTGCGCGACCAGATGGGGGCGCGCATCGTCTACTACTCGCTGGCCGTGCTGGCCGTGCTGGGCGTGGCAGCGATCGTGGCGACGATGTGGTTCTCCGATGCGGAAGCCCGATTCGGCCATATCAAGGACATCCTGGGCATCCTGCTGCCCGTGCTCGGCACCTGGGTGGGCACCGTACTCGCGTTCTACTTCTCGCGGGAAAACTTCGCCGCCGCGGCAGAGCATACGAGGGATCTCGTCAGCCAGCTGACGCCCGACCAGAAGCTGCAGGGCATTCCGGTCACCCAGGCGATGATCGCCATGGATGCGGCGGATACCGTCAAGCTCGTCCTCGCCAAGCCGGAAGACCAGGTCAGGCTGAAGGCTGACATCCTGGACACCTTTCTGCCGGAAGGTGCCAGGAATCGCCTGCCATGCGTGGACGCGACCGGCAAGGCCAAGTACGTCTTCCATCGCAGCATCATCGAAGGCTTCATCGCCAGGACGGCTCTCGAACAGCCCGGTCAGGATCTGACGGCCCTAACGCTGAAGGACCTGCTGGCAAGCGACCGCGTCCAGCAGATCGTGACGGCCTTCGGCGTCGTCGCCAAGTCGGCCAACCTGAGCGCGGCGAAGGCGCAGATCGACAGCAATCCGGACTGTTCCGACGTTTTCGTGACCGAGGACGGGACAAGGAACGGCAAGGCCGTCGGCTGGATCACGAACGTCGTCGTCGCGGAGAAGTCCAGGATCTGACGAATACGGCGCCGGCGCCCGGCGGGGCTGCCGGCGCGTCCGGCGCCGCCCTTCAGCCCGGTAGAATCCGGCCGCATGGCCACCGCGCTCGCCCTGCTCCCCGACTTCGCGCTGATCCTGCTCGGCCTCGCCCTGCGGCGCACCATGCATCTGGGCGACCATTTCTGGAGCGGCATCGAGAAGCTCGTCTATTTCGTGCTCTTCCCGGCGCTGCTGTTCAACGCGCTGGTGCGGACACCGATCGACTGGCAGGCGGCGCCCCCGCTGGTCGCGACCGGCGCGGCGGCGATGGGCGTCGCCATGCTGGCCGGCAGCGCGGCGCGCCTGCTCTCCGCGCTGACGCCGATTTCGTTCGCGTCACAGTTCCAGTGCGCATTCCGCTTCAATTCCTACATCGGCCTCGCCGTGGCGGGCAACCTGCACGGGGCGGCCGGCATCGCGGCGATGGGCCTGCTGACCGGCGCCATGGTGCCGCTCGCCAACGTCGCGGCCGTCACCATGCTGGCCCGTCATGGCAGCGCCGGCGTATGGCGGGAACTGGCGCGCAACCCCCTGATCCTGGCGACGCTCGCCGGCCTGGCGTGGAACCTCACGGGATGGCCGATGCCCGAACCGGCGCTGAAGCTCTTCGGCCGCCTCGCCGAGGCCTCCATCGCGCTTGGGCTGTTGTCGGTGGGCGCAGCGCTCCGGATCCGCGGCGCCTTCGGCAGCGGCGGCCGCATGGCCGCTGCATGGCTGATGGCGGTGAAGCTCCTGCTGATGCCTGCCGCCGCGATTGCGCTCGCACGGCTGCTGGAACTGAAGGGCGTGTACTTCGACATCGCCGTAGCCTTCGCCGCCCTGCCGACGGCGAGTTCCGCCTACATCCTGACGCAGCGCATGGGCGGCGACGGCGCGCGAGTGGCCTGGCTGATTTCCGCGACGACGCTCGCGGCAATGCTGACGCTGCCGGCCTGGCTGGCCAGCCTCTGAGCCGGCTACTGGCTCTTCTTCCTGGGCTTGCGCGGGGGCGGCGTGCGCGGCGGTTCTTCGGACGCCGGCGGCGGCGTCTCGCTCGCGGACGGATTTGCCTCGGGCTGCGGCATGAAGGGCCACTGCCACAACGACGGATTGACGAAGGGATTGGCGGCGCCGGCATCCGGCGACGTCGCCGACTCGCTCATGGCGCGCATGGCGGCCAGCGTCGTGCGCTGCATTTCCAGCCCGTGGATGGTCATCTGCAGCAGGCCGAGGTTCGTCTTGAGCCAGCCTTCGACCGTCTTGAGCTCGGCGATGCGCTTGTCGAGCTCGTCGGTGTCGAGCGTGGGCGTCACCATGCCGGGAAGGCCAAAGCCCATGTTGCCCCACATGTTTTTGATAAACTCCAGCGGGTCTTGAGCGTCGGACATGTCGGTTCCTCGTGCGATGACGGGGGATTTTAAGGCAAGGCAGACACGCCCGGCAAAATACGCGTTAGACTCCAAACGTCATACTCGGAACGAGGGGAGAGCCGCCGTGCTGAAGGTATTGATCATCGAGGACCATGCCCTGGTACGCGAAGGCTTGCTGCTGGCACTGCGCGGTCTCGAGCCTGGGACGCAGACGCTGGGCGCTCCCGACGCCGACCAGGGTTTGGCCCTGCTCGAAGCGCACGATGACGTCGACCTCGTCATGCTGGACCTGATGCTCCCCGGCACGAGCGGCATGGCGGTCCTCGGCGCGATCCGCAAGCGCTACCCGACCATCCCCGTCGTGATCCTTTCCGCCCTCGACGACGCCGAAACGGCGGCGCGCGCGATGCGTCACGGCGCTTCCGGCTTCGTGCCGAAATCCAGCTCCACCGATGTCCTGCTCGGCGCCCTGCGCCAAGTGCTCGACGGCGAGGTCTACCTGCCGTCGGCGATGCGCGAGGCGATGGAACGCGGCGACGGTTCGCGCACCAAGCCGCTGGCCGAGCGCTACCACCTGACGGCCGCGCAGATGCGCGTGCTGGAGCTCCTCACGCAGGGCAAGACCAACCGCCAGATCGCCGAGATGCTCGGCGTCACCGAAGGCACGGTGAAGATCCATGTGTCCGCCATCTTCAAGGCGCTGAACGTCACCAACCGTTCGCAGGCCTTGCTCGTCGCCAGCCGCCAGCGCGTCAGAGTGTAGCCGGCGCCTGGGCGCGCTCGCGCTCGGATTCCTCTTCGACCAAGTGGTGCAGCAGGGCGCGCAGCCGGCCCGGCTTGATCGGCTTCGCCAGGCGTCCGTCGGGAAAGAACCCCGCCGGCAGCGGACGACCTTCAGGATCCCCCAACAGCACGACCTGCGGCCGCGGCCGCGGGCGGCCGGCGACCGCCTGGGCGAGGACCGTGATGAGCGTGTCGTCGCAGACCACCATGTCGGGGATTGCCGCCATGTGCTTGCGCAGCTGGCCTTCGTCGCTTGCGCGCAAAACCCGGTAGCCCCAGGTCTCGACGAGCTTGGACAGGCTGTCCACCTCGGATGCGACGCCGCCGGCCACCAGGATGCGCAGCGGACTGGGCGGCGCCGCCTCCTGCAGCGGGAGCGTTCGCTCGGCCGGTTCGACGCGGGCCACCGACACCCCGAACACGCTGCCGCGGTTCGGCGTGCTGCGCACCTGCACGGGATGGCCGAGCAGGCGCGCGAGACGGTCGACGATGGCGAGCCCGAGGCCCAGCCCCTTGCCGGCATCGCGTTCGCGGTTGGCCACCTGGTAGAACTCCTGGAACACCAGCGGCAGTTGGGCGGCTTCGATGCCGATGCCGGTATCCCAGACCTCGATGCGCAGCCCCTCGCCTTCGCGCCGCACGCCGACCACGATGCCGCCCTGGCGCGTATAGCGGACCGCGTTGGCGACCAGGTTGCCGAGCAGGCGGCGCAGCAGTTGCGGATCGCTCTCGGTCCAGGTCCGCGTCGGCACGAAGCGGATGCGCAGTCCCTGCGCCTCGGCGCTGCGGCGCTGTGTCTCGACCACGCTTTCCAGCAACGGCCCGAGTGCCACGCGCTGCAACTGTGGCTCCACGTCCGCGGTATCGAGCCGTGACACCTCGAGCAGCGCGTCGAGCAGTTCACCCATGGCGCCCGTCGCGGCGCCGATCTGTCCGGCCAGCCGCTTCTGGTCGGGCGTCGCTGCAGTGGCCTCGAATTCCGCCGCGAACAGGCTCAACGCGTGGAGCGGCTGGCGCAGGTCGTGGCTGGCCGCGACCAGGAAGCGCGACTTGGCGAAGCTCGCGCGCTCCGCCTCGTCCTTGCGCAGCAGCAGTTGCCGGTGGGTTTCCGCCAGTTGCGCCTCGGCTTCCTTGCGTTCGGTGATGTCCACCAGGATGACCAGGGTTTGCGGGCCGTGCCGCGAGGCGATCGACGTCTGGGCCAACTGCACGTTGCGCACGCCGCCGTCGCGCCGCAGCAGCACGAAGTCGTAGCGGTCTTCGGCATCTTCGCCGGCCAGCCCCTTGAAGTGGTTGCGCATGATGCGCTCGCGGTCGTCGGGATGCGCGATCTGCACGAAATGCGGCATAGCCTGGAGCTCCGCCAGGCCGTAGCCCGAGATGCGGGCAACCGCCTCGTTGGCGAACACGATGCGACCGTACTCGATGATCGCAAGGCCGACGCCGGCATGCGCCTGCGCGTCGAGCATGGCCTGCGCGAACTCCAGCTGCCGCACCAGCTCTTCCTGCTGCGCGGCGCGGTCGCGCGCGGCGCGGCGCTGGTCGTCGGCCAGCGTTTCCGCCAGTGCGTTGACCGCGTTCTCGACGTCGCCGAGCCCGCCGTCCCCCGGCAGGCGGACGGCGTGGTCGCCGCCGCGGATGCGTTCCAGCGCGGCCACGATGCGGGCCGCCGGCAATACCGCGCGCCGCACCAGCCGCCACGCGAAGGCCGCTGCCAAGCCGAACATCGCCAGGGTGGCCAGCAGCGCGACGGTAAGGATCTCGCCGCGCTTCTGCTCTGCCGCCGCCGCCGACAGCGCGGGATCGATGTCGCCCAGGCGCAAGGCCAGGAAGTAGCCGGCAAGCGCGAGCGCCACGAGGCCCGCCGGGGCCAAGGCGATGACCAGCAGTCGGTTTTCGAAGGGGCGCCGGAGCATGAGCGCGCCATTCTCCCGCGCACCGGGCGCGGGGGCAAGCGCCCCGCCAGCGTCAGGCGGCTACGGCTTCGGCTGTCGCCATGGCCGGCCGCGCCGATGCGGCGGTGCCTGCAGCGGCGGTCTCATACTCGTCAGGCACGGCGATCTGGAGCAGGTCGAGCACCTGGCGCGCGACGCCGCGGCAGGCATTGCCGAGCGGGCTCGGCAGCCCGGCCGGCAGGTTCTTCTGCAGCAGCAGCTTGGTGGACGACAGGGCGGCGACAGGCTCGAGGATGCGGTCGCGATAGGGTGCCAGCAGTTCGGCGACTGTCTTGTCGGCGGCTTCGCGCTGCCAGACGTTGGTCGGCCACTGGCTCGGGATCGCGTAGGCGTGGGGGAACATTTCGAGGTCGCGCACGACGGTGCGGATGTCCTCGTGGGAATCGCGGAAAGGCAGCAGGACGAGATCGGCGACGCCATAGAGGCGGCGGTCCATCTCGGTGCGGTTGCCGCCGCCGTCGATGACGCCCATCCAGGCCTTCAGCGAGCGGATCTTGTCGGTGACCTTGCCGAGCGCCTCACGGGTGCGCGCGTCGGCGACCAGGTAACGGCGGCCGGCGGGGTCGAGCGGTTCGCGGTAAGTGTCGGTCAGCACGCAGACGGAACGCTGCCCGAGCAGCCCCATGCCTTGGCACAGCATGTGCGAAAGCGTGGTCTTGCCGGTGCCGCCCTTGTTGCCGATGACGCAAACGATGTCCGCCATGATGACTCCTTGCTGCTTGCCAGGCGGGATTATTCGCCATGGGGCCGCCCGCGGATGGTCGGAATTGCGTGGAATTCGCGCTGCTATTTGCCTAGCCGATAGACATAGAGGCGGGTGCCGCGCCGGTCGTCGACGTCTTCCGTCCGCTCCGGTGCCACGTCGGGAACCGCGAAGCTGTTGCTGACCAGCAGCGCGCCGGCATTCATCTCCTCGACCGCCTTGCGCCACAGCTCGGGCATGGGCGCCGGCGACAGGAAGGCATAAACGACGTCGAACAGGCCCAGATGCTGGGACCAGAGATTGCCGTAGCGCACATAGACGTTCGGCAGGCCCAGGGTCCGGATACGCGCCCAAAGCCAGGGCAGCGGCGCGTGCTCGATGCCGAGGAACTCGCAGTCGGGCCGTGCGCGCGCCAGCTGGCGCAACAGCCCGCCGTCGCCGCAGCCCAGATCGACGACATGGCAGGGCCGCGCGGGCAGCAGTGCGGCCACCGCCGCGGCGGCGGTCGCGTTGGTGAGGAACAGCGGCACGCGGCTGCTGTCCGTGCGCCAGAAGACGAGCAGCGAGAGGACGAACGCGGCCAGGTACCAGCCCGGGGCGACTTGCAGCGTGCCGGCGGCGACGACGAGCGGCACGAAAACCAGGTGGATGGCGATCCACCAGCGCGGCGAGTCGAGCTTGTGCGCGGCCAGCGCGGCACAGGCACCCTGGACGGCGGCCGCCGCCAGCGGGGTCTCCCAAAGCTTCGGCCACACCAGGTAGATCAGGGCCGCGGCCATCAGGCTGCCGAGCGCCTGCGCGATCAGGGCGTCGCGCAGCGGCGAAGCCTGCAGCTGCGTCGTTCTCACGGGCGGTTGAACGTTTCGACGCAGCGCGTCAGGTCTGCCGCGGCGTTGGTGCCGCTCGCCACGCAGTTGCCGGTCTTCTGCGGCGCGGTGCGGACGGCGGATCGGCGTCCCCCCGCCGTGGCGACGGCCGGTTCCCGTCGCGGTGGCGGCGGGGTCAGCGCGGCGATCTGCTGGCGCAGTTGCGTGGCCTGATCCTCGTATTCGGCGATCTTCGCCTGGTATTCGCGCAGCGTCTTGCGCTGCTCGGCGAGATGTATCTGGTCCTTGGCCTGGATCGAAAGGTTGCGGGCGTCGGCTTTCTCCATCTGCGCCAGCTGGTCGCGCAGGTCGTCGATCACCACATCGTTGGTTTCGATCACCCGGCTGAACAGCGAGTAGGAGAAGAGCATGCCGCCGAAGGCGGCCGCCAGCAGCAGGGCGACTACGATCAGGAACCCGCGCAGGCGGTTGTGCGGCGCCGGGACCGCGGGGGCCGCTGCGGCGGGAGCGGGCGCGGCGTGGCGTCCGAAATGGCGGTCATCCTCTTCGGCCGGCGGCTCGATGCGGTTGCGCCAGCGCTGGAACAGGCCGATGGCGCCGTCCAGCGCGCGCAGTTCGCGCACCGTGGCGGCATGGCCGATGCGGGCCATCAGGCCGGGCACTTCGGCGGCTGCTTCCTCGTCTTCTTGCTGGCGGACGTCTGCTTTCATTGTCGTCGGACGGATGCTCCTGCCAAGTTTAACGTCCGGCGTCGCCGAAAATTGAGATGCCGAGCGCCTCGCGCAACGTCGCGCGCTGCCGCGCCGCCTCGGCCATGCTCTTCGCCTTGACCGGACCGAAGCCGCGGATGCGCTCGGGCAGGGCGGCGAGGCGGACCGCGGCATCCAGCGTCGCAGGCGACAGCTTCGCCAACAGGTCGTCGATGTCGCGCTCGTACTCGGTCAGCAGGTGCCGCTCGGCGCGCCGCTCGGGCAGCCGCGCGAAGGGGTCGAGCGCGGTGCCGCGCAGGCGGCGCAGCTTCGCCAGCCAGCGGAAGGCCGCCAGGGTCCAGGCGCCGAACTCGCGCTTGCGGATGCGCCCGGTGACCGGATCGGGGCGCGCAATCAGCGGCGGCGCGAGATGGAAGTGCAGTTCGTAGTCCCCCTCGAACGTGTCGCGAATGCGTTCGAGGAAGTCGGTTTCCGCATAGAGCCGCGCCACTTCGTACTCGTCCTTGATCGCGAGCAGCTTGAAGTAGTTCGCGGCGACCGCTTCGGTGAGGCGCGTCGACCCGAGCGGCGCTTCCGTTGCGCGCACCTTCTCCACCAGGCGACGGTAGCGCTCGGCATAGGCGGCGTCCTGGTAGGCGGTGAGGAACTCGGCACGCCGTTCCATGGCTTCCGCCGGTGTCGCCGCGACCGGTTGCGCGGAGGCGCCGTAGCGCTCGAAGAAGCCGGGTTCATGGGCGGCGCGTCGCCCCCAGAGGAAGGCCTTGCGGTTCATCTCGACCGCGGCACCGTTGAGTTCGATGGCACGGTCGAGCGCAGCGCCCGATACCGGCACGAGGCCGAGTTGCCAGGCGTAGCCGAGCAGGAACAGGTTGGCGTAGATCGCATCGCCGAGCAGCCGGGTGGCGAGCGCCGTGGCGTCGAGGCAATGCAGCGCGCCATCGCCGACCGCGGCCGCCAGGGTTTCCTGCATGCGCGCGAGCGGGAATTGCCAGTCGGGATTGCGGGTGAATTCGGCGGTCGGCGTCTCGGCGCAATTGACGACGGCGCGGCTGCGCCCCGGCTGCATTTTGGCGAGTGCGTCCGGCGAGCAGGTGACGATGGCGTCGCCGCCGATGATGGCGTCGGCCTCGCCGGTGGCGATGCGCACGGCGTGGATCGCCTCGGCGTCGTCGCAAATGCGCACGTGCGAGAACACGGCACCGCCCTTTTGCGCCAGTCCCGTCATGTCGAGCACGGTGACGCCCTTGCCGTCGATGTGCGCCGCCGTGCCAATGAGCGCGCCGAGCGTCACGACGCCGGTGCCGCCGACGCCGGTGATCAGTATGCCGAAGGGCGCCGCGGTGGCCGGCAGCCGGGGCTCCGGCGGCGCCGCCGGCGCGACCGCTTCCTCGAGCGCCTTGCCGCGGCGCAGCCGCCCGCCTTCGACGGTGACGAAAGAGGGGCAGAAGCCGTCAAGGCAGGAGAAGTCCTTGTTGCAGGCGGATTGATCGATGGCCCGCTTGCGCCCGAACTCCGTCTCCACGGGCACCACGGCGAGGCAGTTGCTGGCGGTGCCGCAATCGCCGCAGCCTTCGCAGACATGCTCGTTGATGAACACGCGCCGTGCCGGATCGGCCATCTTGCCGCGCTTCCTGCGGCGGCGTTTCTCTGCCGCGCAGGTCTGGTCGTAGATGATCGCCGTCGCGCCCGGAAGCTCGCGGAACTCGCGCTGCAGCGCGTCCATGTCGGCACGCAGCCGCATCTCGACGCCGCCGGGGAGCTCGGCGTCGGCGTAGCTGCGCGGCGTGCCGTCGGTGACGACGACGATCTTGCCGACGCCTTCGGCCTGCAATTGGCGCGCAAGCTGGGGCACCGTCAGCATGCCGTCGACGGGCTGGCCGCCGGTCATGGCGACGGCGTCGTTGTAGAGCAGCTTGTAGGTGACGTTGACGCCGGCCGCGACGGCCGCGCGGATAGCGAGCAGACCCGAGTGGAAGTAGGTGCCGTCGCCGAGGTTAACGAAGACATGCTTCTCTTCGGTGAAAGGCGCCTGTCCGAGCCAGGCCGCGCCTTCGCCGCCCATGTGCGAGAAGGTAGCCGTGTTGCGGTCCATCCAGGTGACCATGAAATGGCAGCCGATGCCGGCCAGCGCGCGCGAACCCTCGGGCACGCGCGTCGAGGTGTTGTGCGGGCAGCCCGGACAGAAGTAGGGGATGCGCGCGACCGGGATGGCGGGCGCGCTTGTCCGTTCCTTCGCCTCGATCAGCGCCAGCCGTTCCTGGATGCGGCGCGAGGTGAAGAAGCGGTCGATGCGTGCAGCGATCACCTTGGCGATCAGCGCCG
>JBLNBJ010000200.1:0-17312 GCA_050259835.1 Ignavibacteria bacterium
GCCGCCGCCGAGGCGCGCAGGAAGTCGAGACCGAACCAGCGCACGAAGGCGAAGATGACGAAGCTGCCCATGCCGGGCCCGAAGAAGCCGTCGTAGAAGCCGAGCACGGCGCCGACGGCCAGTACCGCCGCGCGCCGGTGATGCGCCACCGGCGACTGCTCAATGCCGAAGTCGCGCCGGAAAGCCGTATAGGCAGCGACGAGCACCAACAGGCCGAGGATCAGCGGCCGCACCACGTCCTTCGGCAACCAGGCCACGGTCGCCGCACCGGCGAACGAGAACACGAAGGCCATGCCGGCCGCCGGCAGCGCCAATCCCCAGGGAATCTCGATGCGGCGCGCGTAGCGCCACGCCGCATTCGCCGTGCCGAACACCGACGAGCCCTTGTTGGTGCCGAAGATCGTCGCGGGAAGCTCGCCCGGCAGCGCCGAGAACAGCGCCGGTACCTGGATCAGCCCGCCACCGCCGGCGACGGCATCGACAAGCCCGGCGCCGAAGGCCGCGAGCATCAGTCCGGCGAATTCCCAGCCGCCCAGCGCCTCCATGCCTACTTGCCGATGCAGAAGCGCGAGAAGATCAGGCCGAGCAGGTCGTCGGCCGTGAATTCCCCGGTGATCGTCGAAAGCTGCTCCTGCGCCAGCCGCAATTCCTCGGCGCACAGCTCGAGTTGCTCGAGCTCGGCTGCCGCCGCGTCGAGCCGCCCGGCCGCATTCGCCAGTGCCTCCAGGTGGCGCTCGCGCGCCAGGATCGCGTCCTCGCCGTGCCCGTGCCAGCCGGCCACGCGCAAGAGTTCGGCGCGCAGCAGGTCGACGCCCGCGCCCGTCTTCGCCGACAGCGCCACATGCGCGCGGCGGCGGCCGCCCTCCTCCGCTTCCCGGCGTCCGGGCGCGCGCTGGGCGAGATCGCACTTGTTCTCCACCACGATGCGCGTCACGCCCGCCGGCAGCTGCACATCGATGGCGTGGTCGGCCGGCGTCACGCCCGAGCGCGCATCGACGAGCTGCAGCACGACGTCGGCACGCTCGATCTCCTGCCAGGTGCGCTCGATGCCGATGCGCTCGACCGGATCGTCCGACTCGCGCAATCCCGCCGTGTCGATCACGTGCAGCGGAATGCCTTCGACCTGGATGGTCTCGCGCAGCGCATCGCGCGTCGTGCCCGGGATGTCCGTGACGATGGCGCGCGCTTCGCCGAGCAGGCAGTTGAGTAACGAGGACTTGCCGACGTTCGGCAGGCCGGCGAGCACCACGGTGAGGCCGGTGCGCAAGACCGCCCCTTCGCGCGCCCGCGCGCGCAGCTGCGCCAGCCTGGCCCGCAGCGATTCGAGGCGCGGCACCAGGTCGGTATCGCGCAGCGGATCGATCTCTTCGTCCGGGAAGTCGAGCGTCGCCTCGACCAGCATGCGCAGTTCTGCCAAGCCCTCCGTAAGGGCATGCACCTCGCGGGAAAATTCCCCCGAGAGCGAGCGCAGCGCCGCGCGCGCCGCCTGCGCGGTGGAGGCCTCGATGAGGTCGGCCACGCCCTCGGCCTGGGCCAGGTCGATCTTGTCGTTGAGGAAGGCGCGCCGGGTGAATTCGCCGGGCTGCGCCAGCAGCGCGCCGAGCTCGAGGCAACGCCCGAGCAGCAGCTGCATCACCACCGGGCCGCCGTGGCCCTGCAGTTCGAGCACGTCCTCGCCGGTGAAGGAATGCGGCGCCGGGAAGAAGAGCAGGATGCCCTGGTCGATGGCGGCGCCTTCGCCGTCGCGGAAGGTCGCGAGATGCGCCTGTCGCGGGACGGGCGCAACGCCGGCAAGGCGCTGCGCCATATCGGAAAGATTGCTGCCCGAAACCCGGACTACGCCGATGCCGCCGCGGCCGGGCGCCGTGGCGACGGCTGCAATGGTGTCGGCGCTGCTACTTCTTGAGGCCACTGGCCTCGATCATCCGGTTGATCTGCCACTGCTGGGCAATCGACAGCACGTTGTTCACCGTCCAGTAGAGCACCAGGCCGGCCGGGAACATGAAGAACATGCCCGTGAACACGATCGGCATGATCCACATGATCTTCGCCTGGATGGGATCGGGCGGCGTCGGGTTGAGGCGCGTCTGGATCAGCATCGTCGCGCCCATGATCAGCGGCAGGACGTAGTAGGGATCCTTCGACGACAGGTCCATGATCCAGCCCAGCCACGGCGCCTGGCGCATCTCGACCGAACCGAGCAGCACCCAGTACAGCGCGATGAACACGGGGATCTGCACCAGGATCGGCAGGCAGCCGCCGAGCGGATTGACCTTCTCCTTCTTGTACAGCTCCATCATCTCCTGGTTCAGGCGCTGGCGATCGTCGCCGAAGGTTTCCTTGAGCTTGGTGAGCTTGGGCGTGAGCAGCCGCATCTTCGCCATCGACTTGTACGACGCGGCAGAGAGCGGGAAGAAGATGAGCTTCAGCAGCACCGTCAGGCCGATGATGGCCCAGCCCCAGTTGCCCAGGTACTTGTGCAGCATCTCGAGCACCCAGAACAGCGGCGCCGCGATCACCGTGAGCCAGCCGTAGTCGACGACGAGGTCGAGGCCGGGGGCGATCTTCTTCAGGTTGTCCTGGTCCTGCGGGCCGACGTAGAGCGGCACGTCGAGCTTCTCGGTCGCCTTCGGCACGACGGGCGCCATCGGCACGATGACGCCGGCGGAGAAGAAGTCCTCGCCCAGCTTGCGCGTGTAGAACTCGCGCTGCTCGGTGCCTTTGGGCAGCCAGGCCGACACGAAGTAGTGCTGCACCATGCCGACCCAGCCGTCGTTGGCCTTGTCGGCATGCTTGTCCTTGCCCTTGGCGATGTCCGAGAAATTGATCTTCTGGTACTTGTGCTCTTCGGTGTAGAAGGCCGGGCCGGTGAAGGTCGACACCATGCGCGTCGTGCCGCCGACCGGGTCCTTGCCGTCGCGCACGAACTGGAAGTAGGCGCTCGGCGTCACGGCGGCGCTGCCGTTGTTGGTGATCTCGTACTCGACGTCGATCATGTAGCTGCCGCGGTGGAACACGTAGGTCTTGGCGACCTGCACGCCGTTTTCGCCGGCGGCCGTCATGCGCAGCCGCAGTTCGTTCTCGCCGTCCTTGAGCGCCAGTTCGCCGGCCGGCAGTTGCCAGGTCGTCTTGTGGTTCGGCAGGCCGGCGCCGATCAGGCCGCTCTGCGCGGCGTACTGGTTGGCTTCGTCGATCAGGACGAAGTTCTTCGTCATGTCGTCGATGGCGTGGAGCTTGAACAGCTCGAGGTGCACCAGGTCGCCACCCTGCGCCGACACCACGGCTTCGAACAGGTCGGTCTTGACCGTCGCGCGCGGCGTCTGGGGCGTCGCCGCTGCAGGCGCGGCGGTGGCCGGAACGGCACTGGTCGCCGCCGGTGCCGCGGCATTCGGCGTCGGCACGGAAGCGTCTCCGGCCGCCTTCCCCGTCTGGGTCTGCGCGGCAGGAACGGGCGCCGGGGCGTTCTTCCTCTGCCAGGCATTCCAAAGCATGATCAGAGAAAAGCCGAAGACAAACAGCAGGATGAGACGACGTGTGTCCATGTCGGGTCGAATGTCGCTAATTACGGAACGGGATCATAACCGCCCGGATGCCACGGATGGCAGCGTCCGAGCCTGCGAAAGGCAAGCCACAGCCCCTTGCCCGCGCCATGCCGTTCCAGCGCCTCGACGGCGTATTCGGAACAGCTCGGGACGAAACGGCAGCTGCGGCCCAGCATCGGGCTGATGAGGTACTGGTAGCCCCGGACGAGCACCACCAGCGGCGCGGTGAGTATTCGCTTCACCGCGGCAGCCTCGCGAACAGGGCCGCCAGGTCGGCACGCCAGGCGCTGTGGGCGCCGCGATCGACCGCAGAAACGGGTTTGGCAAGCCGCAGCAAGAGGTCCATGGCGGGCAGTTCGGGGCGGGCGAAGCGGAAACTTTCGCGGCCGACGCGCTTGATTGCGTTGCGCCAGACCGCGCGGCGCGCCAGCTTCTTGGCAATCACCAACCCGATGCGCGCGTTGGCGCCGCCATTGGGCCGGTAATGGAGATCGAAGAAGCTGCCGCGCAGCACACGGCGGTGGGCGAAAACGGCGTCGAACTCGCCGGCTTCGCGAAGTCGCAGGCCGGCGTCAAAACCGAAGTCCTTCGCCACACCCGCCGGGCGCTTTAGACGGAGAGGCGATGACGGCCTTTGGCGCGCCGGGCACGGAGAACGGCACGGCCACCGCGGGTGCGGCTCCGCACGAGGAAGCCGTGGGTACGCTTGCGGCGCACGACCGAGGGCTGATAAGTGCGTTTCATAACGGTGTCCTTCCAAGAGAAACGCGAGATTACATCGTTTTGGGGACATTCTTGTCAAGCGGTTTTTCTGGCGCCCCTTGTGGATAACTCAGGAGGAAACGGCTAGAATGCGAACCCTGCTTTTGGCCTGCGACTCTCGCCCCGGTTGCGGTCTTTCAATTATTCCTATAACAAAACAAAGCCTTACCATATTCGCTGTTCGATGAGCAAGTTCTGGTCTGCCTGCCTTTCACGATTCGAGCAAGAACTGCCCGTTCAGCAGTTCAACGCCTGGATCAAGTCCCTGAGGATCGAGGAAGATCAGGACGGCGCACAGCTGCGCCTCGTGGCCCCGAACCGTTACGTGCTCGACTGGGTGCGCAAGCGCTACCTCGGCCAGATCGAAGCCATCTCCCAGGAATTTTTCGAGCACCCGATCTCCATCAGCCTGGCGGTCGAGGAGCGCGCGGTCGAACCGGCGGCCGTGCCCGCCGATGATGAAGCGCCGCCGCCGGCCGAAGAACGCCGCAAGCCCATCGTCGCCAGCATCGATCCGAATTACGAGAAGACCCGGCTTTCCCCGGACTTCAACTTCGAGAGCCTGGTCACCGGCCGCTCGAACGACATGGCGCGCGCCGCCGCCCAGCAGGTCGCCCTGAACCCCGGCACTTCGTACAACCCGCTGTTCGTCTATGGCGGCACCGGCCTGGGCAAGACTCACCTGATCCACGCCATCGGCAACGCCGTCTATATGGCGAATCCGAAGGCACGCGTCTTCTACACGCACGCCACCGACTACGTCTCGGACTTCGTGCGCACGCTGCAGCAGAAGTCCTTCGACAGCTTCAAGCGCTTCTACCACTCGCTCGACCTGCTGCTGATCGACGACATCCAGTTCTTCAACGGCAAGGACCGCACCCAGGAGGAGTTCTTCTACGCCTTCAACGCCCTCGTCGGCGCCAAGAAGCAGATCGTCATCACCTGCGACACCTACCCCAAAGATATCCAGGGCTTCGAAGACCGGTTGATCTCGCGCTTCGGTTCGGGCCTCACCGTCCAGATCGAGCCGCCCGAGCTCGAGATGCGCGTCGCCATCCTCAAGAAGAAGGCCGAGACCGAACGCATCGACCTCGGCGACGACGTCGCCTTCATGATCGCCAAGAACCTGCGCTCAAACGTGCGCGAGCTGGAAGGCGCGCTCAAGAAGGTGGTCGCCTTTGCCCGCTTCCAGGGCCGCGATCTCAACATGGACATCGCCAAGGAAGCCCTTAAGGACGTCATCGGCGCGCACAACCGCCAGATCACGCTCGAAGTGATCCAGAAGACCGTCGCCGACTATTTCAAGATCAAGGTCGCCGAGATGTACTCGACCAAGCGCACGCGCGCCATCGCCCGGCCGCGCCAGGTCGCCATGTGGCTCGCCCGCGAACTCACCGCCCACAGCCTGCCCGAGATCGGCGACGCTTTCGGCGGCCGCGATCACACCACGGTCATGCACGCCTGCCGCACGGTCACCGACCTGCGCACCAAGGATGGCCAGCTGAACAACGACATCCACATCCTGCTGCAGACCATCAAGGGATAAACATCTGGAAAAAACCTGAATACAACCTGAGCAAATTGTGGATAACCGGGCCGATCGCCGCGAAAGATATTTCCATCCACAACGACCCACAGGTAAAAGGGCGAATGATCCTTAGCGTTATCATTACGCCAACAGAATGAAATAAAAGAACATTAGCCACTTGCCCACAAACTTCTCTGCCGCTTATTACTACAAGGAGATTTAAGAATGCTCCTATTTAAAGGACCTCGCGACCAAATTCTCGGACCTCTGCAGTCGGTCTGCGGCATCGTCGAGAAACGCCATACCCTGCCGATCCTTTCCAACGTGCTGATGGAAAAGAACGGCGAGAAGCTGACGCTGCTGGCCACCGACATCGAGATCCAGATCCGCACCGGCACGGCTGCGGTCGGTCCCGAGAAGGCGGCCGTCACCGTCGCGGCGAGAAAGCTCCAGGACATCCTGCGCACGCTGCCCGAATCCGCTGAGGTGAGCCTGTCGCTCGACGAGAAGCGCCTGACGCTCAAGGCCGGCAAGAGCCGCTTCAACCTGCAGACGCTGCCGGCCGAAGATTTCCCGCGCATGGCCGCCGCCGACGGCGCGCAGACCAAGCTCACGCTGACCCAGAAGCAGTTCAAGCGCCTCCTGAGCCTCGTCCAGTACTCGATGGCCCAGCAGGACATCCGCTACTACCTCAACGGCCTGCTGGTCGTCGTGGTCGGCTCCGAACTGCGCATGGTGTCCACCGACGGCCACCGCCTCGCCTACGCCTCCGAAGCGATCAGCGGCAGCCACGACCGCCTCGAGGTCATCCTGCCGCGCAAGACGGTGCTCGAACTCTCGCGCCAGCTGGCCGACAACGACGAGCCGCTCGAGATCGTGCTCACGCCCACCCAGGCGCAGTTCCGCTTCGGCGAGATCGAGTTCGTCTCCAAGCTGATCGACGGCAAGTTCCCCGACTACGAGCGCGTGATTCCGCAGAACCACAACAAGCTCATCACCGTGGCGCGCGACGTGCTGCTGCACTCGCTGCTGCGCGCGGCGATCCTCACCAACGAGAAGTTCCGCGGCGTGCGCATGGTGCTGTCGAACGGCAGCCTCAAGATCATCTCGACCAACGCCGAGCAGGAAGAGGCCCAGGACGAGCTCGAGGTGGCCTACGAAGGCGATTCGCTCGACGTCGGCTTCAACGTCACGTATCTGCTCGACGTGCTCAACAACGTCAGCGGCGACTCCGTCGAGTGCCGCCTCGCCGACGCCAACTCGAGCGCCCTCATCACCCTGCCCGGCAACGACAACTTCAAGTATGTCGTGATGCCGATGCGCATTTGAGCAACACCAGGAACGACTAGATGACCGAAGAGCAGAAGCCGAACGGCGGCTACGACGAGGATTCCATCCAGCAACTCGAAGGCCTCGAGGCGGTGCGCAAGCGCCCCGGCATTTACATCGGCGACACCTCCGACTGCACCGGCCTGCACCACATGGTGTTCGAGGTGGTGGACAACGCCATCGACGAGGCGCTGGCCGGCTACTGCGACGACATCGTCATCACCATCCACACCGACAACTCGATCTCGGTCGCCGACAATGGCCGCGGCATCCCCACCGGCGTCAAGTTCGACGACAAGCACGAGCCCAAGCGCTCCGCCGCCGAGATCGTGATGTGCGTGCTGCACGCGGGCGGCAAGTTCAACCAGAACTCCTACAAGGTCTCGGGCGGCCTGCACGGCGTCGGCGTCTCGTGCGTGAACGCCTTGTCGAAATGGCTGCGCCTCACCGTCCGCCGCGACGGCAAGAAGCACTTCATGGAGTTCAACCGCGGCCACGCCGTCGACCGCCTGATCGAAGTGCAGAACGGCGTCGAAGTCAGCCCGCTCAAGATCATCGGCGACACCAAGAACCGCGGCACCGAAGTGCACTTCCTCGCCGACGAGGAAATCTTCGGCAACATCGAGTTCCACTACGACATCCTCGCCAAGCGCCTGCGCGAACTCTCCTTCCTCAACAACGGCGTCAAGATCAAGCTGGTCGATCAGCGCACCGGCAAGGAAGAGGACTTTGCCTTCTCCGGCGGCGTCAAGGGCTTCGTCGACTACATCAACCGCGCCAAGACCGTGCTGCATCCGAACGTCTTCTACTCCTCGGGCGAAACCAAGGTCGGCGACCAGGGCGTCGTCATCGGCGTCGAAGTCGCCATGCAGTGGAACGACTCCTACGCCGAGCAGGTGCTCTGCTTCACCAACAACATCCCGCAGGCCGACGGCGGCACCCACCTCACCGGCCTGCGCATGGCGATGACGCGCGTCATCAACAAGTACATCGAAGAGAACGAGATCGCCAAGAAGGCCAAGGTCGACATCAGCGGCGACGACATGCGCGAAGGCCTGGCCTGCGTGCTCTCCGTCAAGATGCCCGATCCCAAGTTCGCTTCGCAGACCAAGATGAAGCTGGTCTCGTCCGAAGCCCAGCCGGCGGTGCAGGAAGTCGTCGCGCAGAAGCTCGCCGAGTTCCTGCTCGAGAAGCCCGTCGACGCCAAGGTCATCACCGGCAAGATCGTCGAAGCCGCGCGCGCGCGTGAAGCTGCGCGCAAGGCCCGCGAGATGACCCGCCGCAAGGGCGTGCTCGATTCGATCGGCCTGCCCGGCAAGCTCGCCGACTGCCAGGAGAAGGACCCGGCGCTCTCCGAGATCTACATCGTCGAGGGCGATTCCGCCGGCGGCTCGGCCAAGCAGGGCCGCGACCGCAAGTTCCAGGCGATCCTGCCGCTGCGCGGCAAGGTGCTCAACGTCGAGAAGGCGCGCTTCGACAAGGTGATCTCGTCGGAGCAGATCGTCACGCTGCTCACCGCGCTCGGCTGCGGCATCGGACCCGAAGACTTCAACATCGAGAAGCTGCGCTACCACCGCATCATCATCATGACCGACGCGGACGTGGACGGCGCGCACATCCGCACCCTGCTGCTCACCTTCCTTTACCGGCAGCTGCCGGAGCTGGTCGAGCGCGGCTACGTCTACATCGCGCAGCCCCCGCTCTACAAGGTCAAGCACGGCAAGAGCGAGATGTACCTCAAGGACGACCACGCGCTGAACCAGCACTTGCTGACGCTCGCGCTCGACGGCGCCGCGCTGGTGCCGAAGGCGGGCGCCGCGGGCATCGAGGGCGAAGCCCTCGGCGAACTCGCGCGCTCCTACCTGCTTAGCGATGCCGTCATCAAGCGCCTCGCCGACTTCATCGAGCCCACCGTGCTGCAGAGCATGCTGGCCAACGACATCGCGCTCGACATCAGCAGCGAAGCCGCCGCGAAGGATTCCGCCGCGCGCCTGGCGAAGTACGCGCCCAAGGGCGTGAACATCCTCGCCGCGCACGACGAACTCACCGACAGCTGGCGCGTGCGCATCGAGAAGATGCGCCACGGCAACCTGCGCGTCGGCACCATCGACGACGAGTTCATCCACTCCGCCGACTACGCGCAGATCCGCAAGACCTCCGCCATGATCGCCGACCTCGTCGACCCCTACGGCGGCGCCTCGGTCCGCCGCGGTGAGAAGAGCCAGGGCATCACCAGCTTCGGCGACGCCATGAAGTGGCTGCTCGCCGAAGCCGAACGCGGCCTCAGCAAGCAGCGCTACAAGGGGCTGGGCGAGATGAACCCCGAGCAGCTCTGGGAAACCACCATGGACCCCGCCGTCCGCCGCCTGCTGCGCGTGCAGATCGAGGACGCCATCGCGGCCGACGAGATCTTCACGACGCTGATGGGCGACAACGTGGAGCCGCGCCGGGCGTTCATCGAGGGGAATGCGCTGTACGCGAGGAATATCGACGTCTGACGGTGTAGGATCCTCCCGCGAAGATTTAGATATTTCTCAAAAGTCTAGATTTCGTAGGAAGCGAAAAATGAGGGCCACCTAACGAAGGTGGCCCTTTTCTTTTCTCATCGCCAAACAGCTCGCGGTTAGTCAGGGAAGCGGAGCGGAGACTGGAACGACTGGCCGCTCGTCGGCCTAAGCGGTCCTTCACTGGTGCGTGGCCAAACGACTGTTACCGGCCAGAAGCGGTCAGTGGAGGAACGGCGAAGTTTGGGCCGTAGATGTCCGCACTGAGAAGCAGACTTCCATCCTGCTTCGCTTAATAAGCGGGACCCGACCTAAACCGGGCTTTCTGGGCGGTGATAGCGCACCCGCGACTCGAGAACGCGCGGCGAACTAGTGATGCGCCACGTGCAACTGCTCCGAAAACGTCTCCGCCGTCAACGGCTCGCCGAAATAGTAGCCCTGCCCTGTCATGCAGCCATGCTGTTGCAGAAACCTCGACTGTGCGGCGGTTTCTACGCCCTCGGCAATGACGTTCATTCGCAGGCTGCGCGACATCGCGATAATGGTGTCAACGATCGCCGAATCATTGGCGTCTTCACCGATACCCTGTACAAAGGATTGGTCAATCTTGAGAGCGTCGATCGGGAAACCGCGCAAATAGGCAAGATTCGAGTAGCCGGTGCCGAAATCGTCGACCATGATGCGGATGCCCAATGCAGTGAGTTTAGATAGGGTCGCGCGGTT
Source organism: Ignavibacteria bacterium (assembly GCA_050259835.1). Taxonomy (GTDB): domain Bacteria; phylum Pseudomonadota; class Gammaproteobacteria; order Burkholderiales; family Rhodocyclaceae; genus Nitricoxidireducens. The sequence goes on from JBLNBJ010000200.1 coordinate 10,389, forward strand.
TTCGTTGCTGGGCCGCATCAGCACGCTCTCCGTGATCTCGAGGTCCAGCGCTCCAGCGGGCAGCCCGGTTTCTTCCAGAATGGCGACAACGCTTTCACTGAAGCCCGGATCCAATAGCTGATGCACCGAGACATTGACTGCGACGCGGAGGTCGGAAAAGCCAGCGTCATGCCAACGCTTGAGCTGGGTGCACGCCTCGCGCAGTGCCCATTCGCCGATCGGCAGGATCATTTTGCTTTCCTCGGCGAGCGGTATGAACTCCGCGGGCAGCCGCGCAATGCCGTCCGGGTTTCGCCAGCGCAGCAGCGCTTCGGCGCCAAAAATGCGGCCGCTGTGAAGGTCTACCTGCGGTTGGTAGAACAGGCTGAATTCGCGCCGCGACAGCGCCCGGCTCAACTGACGCAGCAAACGCTGACGCTGTTCGACGGCCGCATCCAGCCCAGGCGTGAAGAACTGGTAATTGCCGCGGCCAATCCTTTTTGCATGATACAGAGCGACGTCCGCCGCGCGCATCATCATGGGAGCATCGGTACCATCGGTTGGGCAAATTGCGATGCCGATGCTGCCGCCGATCTGCAGCTCATGGCCCTCGAGCTCGAACACCCGACCGAGCGCTTCGAGGACCTTGCTCGCCACCAAAGCGGCCTCATCGGAGTTGTGTATATGCGGCAGGCAGATGACGAATTCATCGCCTCCCAGACGAGCCACGCTATCGCCCCTGCGCAAGCAATGCTGCAAGCGTCCCGACACCGCCTGCAGCAGGAGATCGCCGACCGGATGGCCGAGCGTGTCGTTCACCTGCTTGAATTCATCGAGATCGATGAATAGCAAGGCCGCCCTGTGCTGACCGCGCACGGCATCCGCCAGCACCTCGCGCAGGTCCGCTTCGAGTTGGGTGCGATTGGGCAGCCCCGTGAGCGCGTCGTGCTGCGCCAAGTGGCGCATATGCGATTCGGCGCGGTGATGCTCGATCGCGATGCCCGCAATGTGCGTCGCCACCTCGACCATCCGCCACTCGGCCGGCGTGGGGCTGCGCGGTTCGCGAAAATACATCGCGAAGGAACCCACTGGCTTGCCGTGGTGGGAGAAGATCGGCTGCGACCAGCAGGCCCGAAGCCCGTGGCGCGCGGCCAGATCGCGATAATTTTCCCACAGCGGATCTTCCTGAATGTCGCTCACGATCACCGCTTCGCGCCGATACAGCGCCGTGCCGCACGAGCCGGCCTGCGGTCCGATCGACTGGCCGTCGATGGCCTGCCAGTATTCCCGCGGCAAGCGTGCCGTGGCGCCATGGCGCACATGGCGGCCATCTTCGTCCAGTAGCAGCACCGAGCCGAGCATGCCCGGAATTTGCGACTCTGCCACGTGCACCAGCGTCTCCAGGATTTGGGACAAGGGCGCGTCAGTGGCAATCATCTCCAGCACGCGATTCTGACCCTCTCGCAAGGCCGCCGCCTGTTCGCGCTCGCTGATGTCGCGGATGACCGCCAGCATGCCGGCGGGCGTGCCGTCGCCGCGCAAGCGGGTCACCGCGGACTCGACATGGATGATTTCGCCATTGCGCTTGACGTGGACGTTCGCGCCGCGCCAATGTCCAGTCGAGGCGAGTGCGTCCATCGCCGCCTTCTCATCGTCGGGACCGGGCCAGCGGGATTGGTAGATCTCCGTCAGGTTGCGCCCGAGCGCCTCGAAGGCGCCGATGCCGTATTGGCGCTCGGCGGCGGCGTTGAAGTAAGTGACGCGCTGATCATCGTCGGTGGCGATGACGGCGTCGCTCACCTGGGCGAGAATCTCGCCGCGGAAGCGGTTCGATTCGGCATCGAGCCCTTGCAGCGTGAACAGCCGCGGACCCGCCGCGCCTTCCACGACGAACGCATCGACCTCGCCGCTGCGGATGGCGCGCAGCGTCTCCTTCGCCTCGTTCAGTTGCGCGCGCAACTCGGCGATTTCGGTGAGCGTCAATTGCTGAACGGCTCGGGTGTTCATTGCACGACCGGTGCGTCAGTGTGTGCCGGAATCGTCCTCCGCTGGCCGCAGGTCCAGGCCGACGAGAATCCGCTCCGTTTGCGACAAATCGCCGATGAAGCGGCGCAGCGGCAGCGGCAACTCCTTGATCAAGGTCGGGGCCGCGATGATTTGGTGGCCCTCCGCCAGGGTCGGATTCTGGGAGATATCCACCACTTCGAGATCGTAACGGCCCTGCAGGTGCTTCTCGCAGATCTTGCGAATGTTCACGATCGCCCGCGTAGAGTGCGGCGTGGTACCGGTGACGTAGAGGCGCAGGACGTACCGCCCGGTCGTCCGCGCGGCCGCGGCGGCTTCGAACTCGGCAAAGGCGTCTGCCCTCGGGACGGATCTTCTTTCCATGGGTTACGCCGTTACCGGCTGCACGTCGAGGCCGACGAGCACGCGCTCTTCGTTGGAAAGGTCGCCGATGATCTTCTTGATCGGTTCCGGCAGCCGGCGCACTAGCGTCGGCACCGCGAAAATCTGGTCGCCGGCAGCCAGTTGCGGATTCTTCAATAGATCGATGATCTCGATTCGATACTCCCCGGCGAGATGCGTCTCGCAGATGCGCTTGAGATTGGCAAAGGCCGCGAGGGACTTCGGCGTCTGGCCGGCGACGTACAGCCGCAACTCATAGGTCGCGGTCGCGGGGCGGGTCGGTTTCATGGCATTCCTTTTGGCGGCCGGTTGCGCCCGTTGCCCCCACCACGCAAGCGCGCCATGGCGTCGGTGTTTTGCCGGGAGGCCCGCGCCTGCACGGTCTCTTGCGCGATGGCGAAATTCACCTCCGCCTGCTCCGCCTCACTTTCGGCACGCAAGGCGGCAATCTGCGCATCGATCGACTTCTTCCTGGCGTCCAGCTGGCGCAGCCTGCGCTGGTGATCCTGCGCGCGCAACTCGGCGGCGGCGGACTCGGCGGCGGCCTGCGAAATCCGCGCAGTCCCGGTGAGCACGCGGTCGGTGCCGAGGTAGACGTCCACCAGGTCGATGCCGGAACTGCTCAGCACAAACTCGCGCACCTGATTCGAGTGCGGCATGCCGCGCGATTTCAGCACGAACATGAGGCGGTTGCGCTCGCCGTTGAACTCGGTGTTCCGCAGCAGCAGCCAGGTATCCATGAGCGAGGAGACGCCGAGCTGGGAATCCTCCGGCACCTCGCTCGCGCCGGCGCCCGGGACGAGGCTGGTGAAGATCGAAGTGATCTGCCGATGCTTGAGAAAGTCGATCAGCCGCATCAGCGTCGGCTTCACGTCGGTGTCGCCGCGCGTAAGCGCGAGGTTGCTGATCGGATCGACGACGACGGTGGCCGGGTCGAAGGCGATCACCGTATCGTGCATCGTCACCAGATGCTGCTCCAGGCCGTGAACGGTGGGCCGCGACGCATGGATCTGCAGCAAGCCCTTGGCGACCCACGGCGCGAGATCGATACCGACGGAGCGCATGTTCCGCAACAATTGCGCCGGCGACTCTTCGTACGCGAATAGCAGCGCTCGCTCGCCCCCACGGCATGTCGTTTCGGCGAACTTCGCCGCAATGCTGCTCTTGCCGGTGCCAGCAGAACCCGTGATCAATACGCTGCTGCCGCGATAGATGCCCTTGCCGCCGAGCATCTCGTCGAGCCGCGCGACCCCCGTGGGCACGCGATCGGTCGATATCTTGTGATCGAGCTGAAGCGATGTGATCGGCAGCACCGAAATCCCGTGCGCGCCGATGATGAAGGGGTATTCGTTGGTGCCATGCACCGAGCCGCGATACTTCATCACGCGCAGCCGACGGGTGGAAATCTCGTCGGTGATGCGGTGATCGAGCGTGATCACGCAATCGGCGACGTACTCCTCCAGCCCGTAGCGCGTCACGGCGCCACCCTCGCCTTTCTCGCCGGTGATGATCGCCGTCATGCCGCGATCCTTCAGCCAGCGGAACAGCCGGCGCAGCTCCGCGCGCAGCACGGCGTGATTCGGAAGCCCGGCAAACAGCGCCTCCACGGTGTCGAGCACCACGCGCTTCGCCCCGATCAAGTCGATGGCGTAGCCGAGCCTGACGAACAGCCCCTCGAGGTCGTACTCGCCCGTCTCCTCGATTTCGCTGCGCTCGATGGCGACGTGATCGAGCACGATTTTCTTGCGCGCGGCGAGGTCGTCGAGGTCGAAGCCCAGCGAGCGGGCATTGGCGGTCAGCTCCTGCGCATTCTCCTCGAACATCATGAACACGCCGGGCTCGCCGAACTGCGTGGCCCCGCGGACAAGGAACTCCAGCGCCAGCATCGTCTTGCCGCAGCCGGCACTTCCGCATACCAGCGTGGGCCGCCCCGTGGGCAGCCCGCCGCGGGTGATCTCATCGAGGCCGCTGATGCCGGTGAGCGATTTCGGCAGCATCGCCGGGCTCTTGGCCGTAGGTGCAGTTATCCTTGCCATAGTACGTCAGGACCGAACCGGACCTCGCGGCCCCGCGCTTTCCTGCTCTCGGCTATCGAAATGGGACTGCAAGGCCGAAAGATCGTTCCCATCGATGGCCTGGTACAACCTTCCGGTAGCGCTCGGGGCGTGGTGGCATGTTCTTTGCGCGTTCTGCTTAGCGGAGTTTGGTCTTCGCCAGGCGTTTGGCGTTGGCAGTCGCTTTTCTGTGGATCGGGGCCAGCGCCTTGTCGATAAGACGCGTCCGACTGCGCCGGGAGGACCGGGCTCGGTAGGGGGTGGTGAACAGGGGGAAAAACAGCGACGTCAAGAACTGGTGCTGGGCGCGGAACATCTCAGAAGCTATCGCCGCCCAAGCCTCAGCAAAAGCAGCAGGCTTTTCGACAACCATCCTGGTGAACTCCTTGCGGTCCCGTTCCGTCATCGGATACGTGGCCAAGCTCATCCGCGCAAGTCGATGGCCGACCACCTGCGGCACAGCCGTCATGAGGTCGAGCGACTTATTCGAGAGCGAACGGCGGGTGGAACGTCGGGCGGGCACTTGAGGCGTTGAAGACCAAAGCCATTCGAGCCGCAGCATGGACACCGGTTCCCTCGGTTCCCGCGATTCCTCCCGACCGAGTGTGCTCTTGGCCGGAGCCTACCTTCTCTGTGTTCTCCGGCAACCGGCTGCTCTAAGCCGGGACCGGCCATCTAACTTCCGTCTGTCATGGGAAGCAAAGGGCACGGAGCAGACATACCATCGTTCGGTCGCCCGGCTGGTAGACGTGAAGTATTTGGTCTCTTCGTCCCTCAGCACGATGTTGGTGCCCAATCCCGACAAGGTGAGCACCTCGCGCGCCTGCCGATAGAAGCTGGCGAAATCGCGCCTGGCGAGCGATTCCGAAACGGATAATGCCTGCGCCACGGCCTGCGCACGGAGCAGGTGGTTGTCCACGGCCTGGACCAGGGCCCGGGCCGTCTGGATCGTGTCGTGCTCGCGCTGGGCGCGGCCCTCGCGGTACTGGTAGATGAACAGGCCCGCCGCGCCGATGATTCCCGGCAGCAGGCAGGCCAGTACCAGGAACATCAGGAATGTTCGTACCGACCAACGAGACGCGGCTGCGGCCACCATGCGGTCCAGAAAGACAGGACTGGAGCGGCCAGGTACCGGGGCACGCCTGCCCCTGCCGCGGACGATCCAGACCCAGTTAGGCTGGCATCACCCGCCGCGGTTGCCGCGAGGCGGCCGAGGCCGGCCGCCAGGCGGATGGTGACGACGAGGGGCGATTACCCCTTGCGCAAATAGAACTCCTGCGCCCCCCGCCCCAGCTGCGTCGAGTACAGCAACTCCACCGACGCTTCCTGGCTCCACAGCGGAATGTCGTCGACGGCCGCCGTGCAGTCCGTGACGAGCTGCAGCACTTCGCCGTGCTTCATGTCCTTCAGCAGCTTCTTGGCCTTGAGCACCGGGCCGGGGCAGGAGATGCCGCGTGCGTCGAGGGTGGCGTGCGGAACCGGGCGGGTCGCGTTGCCGCCCTTGCGCAGCAGGTAGCCGACGCCGTTGCCGGTCGCGGTGGCGGACACGAAGCTGTTGCCGGAGTGCCTGCACCAGGTCTGCAGCTCGTCGCTAGCGCCGGAGCAGTCGGAAATCACCAGCAGCGTTTGCCCGACCTCGAGGTCGTCCAGCACTTTCTTTGCGCCGAGCAGCGGCGCCGGGCAGGTCAGGCCGGAGAAATCGATCGTTACGTTTGCCTTTTGTGCCATGGCGTTCTCCTTGAGATGGGGATGTGCTCGTTACGTTGTGATGCCATCGTAGCCAGCTGCCATAGCGCCGGGAAATACTTTATTGCCACATCCTTATAAGAATCGGCGCTAAAGAATATGGGGACTTCGAAGCCGAAGCCCGCGCCTTGCCGTGGTCCCTCAGGACGGGCGGCGCAAGGGAACGAGCAGCGGCCGCAACCCGTTGTGGTCGATCTCCTGCATCAGTGCCAGCAGGCGACCGACCTCGCCGGGCGGGAAGCCTTCGCGGGCGAACCAGTTGAGGTAATTGCCGGGCAGGTCGGCGATCAGGCGGCCCTTGTGCTTGCCGAAGGGCATCGCCCGGGTCACCAGGAGGTCGAGGTCCTCGCGCTTCATGGCCGCGATTATGTCACCGGCCGCGACGCATCGCGGCGGCGCCGCGCCTCAGTGCCTGGCGGCCTCGTACAGCGGCATCACCGTCGGCAGCAGCGCCTCCACCGCCTCGATGCGGCTCTCGTCGGTCGGGTGAGAACTGAGGAAGGCGGGCGGGCGCGACCCGCGATCCGCCTGCATCATCTTCTGCCACACGCTGACGCCGGCGCGCGGATCGTAACCGGCACGCGCCATGAGTTCGAGGCCCAAGCGGTCCGCCTCAGCCTCGTCGGTGCGGCTGAAACGGGTCGACAGCAGCGCCTGATAGCCGACGTCGACGAGTTCGGTCGACAGTTGCCCCAGCCCGAACACCGCCGCGCCGAGGCTGATGGCGGCCTTGGCCGCG
>JBLNBJ010000201.1:0-10821 GCA_050259835.1 Ignavibacteria bacterium
AGGGTTCTCGCCGCGCGAAGTCGCGTTTCTTGCGGCCTACCTGGAACGCTATGCGGGAGCGGTCGAGATCCGCTCGAGCGCCGAATCGCGCGGCGAGGACGACTATTGGCTCGACTCGCAGCACGGCATCGCGCCGACCGCGACCGTAAGGCGCCGCTCCACCAACGACGGGGCGCTCCATTTCCGGTGCGCGGACATGAGCCGGCTGGTGAAGGAACACCTGCTGCAGTTGGGCGCCGGTGTCGCGCCCGAATCGCTCGCCTTGCCGCGCGACGCCGCATCGGCCGACTACCGCGACGTGCTGACGCGCGCGGCCGAACACTGGGAGACTCCGCGCACCCGCAAGACCAACCGCCGGCGCCACGGCTACCGTGTCCAGGTCTGCACGCACCTCGGGCAGCTCTGGCAGCACAGCGGACCGGGGCAGGAGCGCACGGCCGAGGTCGACCTCGCCGCCAGCGAATGGATGGTGCTCAACGAGAGCGCCAGCGGCTACGCGATCATGCACGTGGCCGGCGAATTGGCCGGCGTGGTGGCCGGCGCCGCGATCGGGTTGCGGCAGGCAGCCGACAAGCCGTGGAACATCTGCATCGTGCGCTGGGCGCGCAGCGACAATCCCGAGCACATCGAGCTCGGATTGGAGGTCGTGGCGCCGCAGGCGGAAGCAGTGCGCATCGCGCGCGGGAGCCGTGACGGCGCCGGTGCGCCGCTGCCCGCATTGCTGCTGCCGCCCCTGGCCGCCATCAAGCGCGGCGAGGCACTCCTCACCGCCCGCGGCTGCTTCGTGCCGGGGCCCTTCGCCCTGATCAACGAAGCGGACGGCCGCGTCCGCATCGCCGAATGCCAAGCGGGCTCGTTGCAGATGCATACCGCCTGCATCGAAATCTTCGAATTCGAACGGACGCGGGCCGGCTAGCGCCGCAGCGCGCCCGGCAGTTCGGCCACCAGCAGGGCGCCGACGAGAATGATGGTCCAGGAAAGGTAGAGCCAGGCGAGGAAGATCGGCACGGCCGCGAAGGGTCCATAGACGACGGCGTAGGCGGGGAAATTCGCAACGTAGTCGCCGAACAGCCGCTGCATCGCCATGAAGCCCAATGCGGCGAATACGCCGCCCGCCACCGCATGCCAGCGCGGTACGACCTTGTTGGGTACGCCCCAGTACAGCAGCGCGAACAATCCCGCCGTGAAGACGAACGACAGGCCGCGGAAGAAAGCGGCGCTGACCCAGGAGGGCTCGTCGACCAGGCCGAAGGAAATGCCGGCGATGAAGCTGATCGCGGCCAGGCTGCCGCCGAAGACCAGCGGCCCTAGCACCAGCGCGATCACATGCATCGTCAGCCGCCGAATCCATGGCCGCTTCACCTTGATGTTCCAGATGGCGTTGAACGCGTGCTCGATGGTGAGCATCTGCATGATGGCGGTGAGCAGCAGCGCCGCGAGGCCCACCGCTGTGACGCGCGTCGCGCGGTGGGCGAATTGCCCGACGTACTTGGCGATCACCGCGCCGGCCTTTTCGGGCAGGAGGTTGGCGAGCAGGAACTTTTCCAGCGCGGCGTTCATCCCTTCGGCGAAGGGAAGATGCGACAGCAGGCCGATGCCGACGGCGAACATGGGCACGAGGCCCAGCAAGGTGGCGAAGCTGAGCGCCGCGGCAGTCTGCGCCAGACGCTCGGCATTGAAGCGGCGAACGACGTGGAAGGCGATGACGATGGGTGCAAGAAGCCGGCGCATATAATCCGCGGATTCTAACGGAGCGCGCTATGCAGACGGCACGAATTCTCAACCGGGGGGCGATCTTCAGCCTGGTCGCCCTGATCGCGTTGTGCGTCGCATGGGAATGGCGCCTGGCGCCGCTGCGCGCCGGCGGCTCGACGCTGGTGCTCAAGGCGCTGCCGCTCATGGCGGCACTGCCCGGCATCCTGCGCGGGCGGCGCTACACGCATCAATGGGCGTCGCTGCTTTCGCTGGCTTACGCGATGGAAGGCATCGTGCGGGGCATGACGGAGTCGGGCGTCCGGCGCTGGCTGGCGCTGTCCGAACTTGCGCTCTCGGTGGCGCTGTTCGGCTGCACGGCGTTCTACGCGCGCGCCTCCCGGCGCGCGCCCGGTGCAGCGGAGGACGCGCGCTAAAGGATCGCCGCGCTAGGCCCGATCGCGACGCGGCTCACGGACATCCGTCTTGCGCGGACGCGCTTCCGCAGACGCGGCGATCAGGTTGATCTTCTCGACGGCAAGCACCACCTCGCGCGCCAGTTCGATCAGCTTGCGCCGCTCAGTCCGCGCCTGGCTGCGCAGCATCTCGAACGCTTCCTGGCGGCCGAGGCGACGGCGCTCCATCATGATGCCGATCGCCAGCGAGACGTCGCGATCGGCGTCGAGCGCCGTTTGCAGCTGGCGCCCGGTTTCACGCAGCTTGCGCGCGTCGCTGGCCCGGGCGAAGGCGGCCTCGATGGCGGGCACCAGACGATCGGGATCGGCCGGCTTGACGACGTAGCCCATCGCGCCGGCCTCCGAGGCCTGCTCGACCAGTTCCTCGTCGCTGTAGGCGGTAAGGAAGATGAAGGGCACTTCGCTGTTGGCGTCGTGCAGGCGCCACGCCAGTTCTATGCCGGAGACGCCCGGCATGCGGACGTCCAGAATGGCCAAGTCGATGGCGCCGCCGGCGAGAACGTCTTCGGCTTCCTCGACGGAGGAGGCCGTGGTCACGTGGTAACCCGCCTGGCGCAGCCCCTCGCCGAGCGTGGCGAGCACCAGCCTGTCGTCGTCAAGCAGCAGCAGCCGCCTCAGCTCGGTCGTTGCGTTGGTCATCGTCATCTCCCTATCAACATTTCAAAGTCACAATCGGCGGCTCGAGGGTAAGCCGTGCCACAACGCCGACGGCGTTGTCGTTCAGTTCGAATTTGGCTCCCCGCCGCGGGAGCAGCGAATGGATCAGCTTGAGCCCGCTGCCGCCGCGCGGCGCGTATCGCGTATTGGCCCCGGCGAGCGAACCGGGATTGGTGACCATCAGGGACACGCGCTCCTTGGCGATGTCGATCCGCAGCGCAATGTCCAGTTCGGCGTCGACGTCGGCGTGCTTGGCCGCGTTGAAGATGATCTCGTTGAGCACCAGCGCGATCGGCACCGCCTCCAGTTCGCTGACTACCACCCGGCAGTTGAGCTCGTACTCGTCGTTGCTCAACTTCATCGCGCGGTGCATGAGCTGGCCGATCCCCGACACGACCTCCTTGAGAAGGTCGTCGAGCATCACGCGCGCAACGCCCGGACGCCCCTGGAGTCCGTAGATGATGGCCACCGCCTGCACCTGAGCGATGGCATCGCTGATCACTTCCGCGACTTCGGGATGCTGGTTGGCGTAATTGCGCAGCATGCCGGTGACGCCTTGCAGGTTGTTCTTGATGCGGTGATGCACTTCGCGCACGAGCGCGTCGCGCTGGGCGCGCGCGGACTCCTCGGCCTGTTGTTCCAGGCGCTTTTGCTCGGTGACGTCCTCGTTGAGGCAGACGACCTGGACAACCCGCCCGAGCGCATCGCGCACGGGAACGGAGCGCCGCCGGATGTAGCGGGTTTCGCCGTTGCGCTGGATGCGGAAGTGCATCTCGAGCGGGCGTTCGCCGTGCCGCTGCGTCACCGCCTCGAGCACGCGCGCCTGGTCGTCGGCATGGACGGCCTGTATCCATTTGAAAGGCGCCGCATAAAGTTCGGCCGCCGGGCGGCCCCAGATCTTTTCGTAGGTGGGGCTGGCGTAATAAATCTGAGTGCCGTCGGGCGAGGCGATCCAGAACACTTCGTCGATGTTCTCGACGATCTGGCAGAAACGCGCCTCGCTTTCCGACAGCGCCGTGGCGATGCGCTTGCTCTCGCTGATGTCTTCGAAGATCAGGGCGCGCAGGTCGTCGGCGCTTTCTTCGGATGCCGGATAGGCGCGCGCGGCAAGCCAACACTCGGCGCCGTCGGGACGCCGGATGCGAAATTCGGCCTGGGCCGAACCGGGGCCGGCCGCGAGGAAGTCGGCGGCGCGCGGCCTGTCCTCGGCAACGACGAGCCCGAGCAGGCGACCGGCGTCATCCAACAGCGTCTCACGCGCAATGCCAAGGACGGTCTCGGCAGCGGGGTTGAGAAAGTGGAAACGCCGTTCGCCGGGCGAATAGATCGCCGCGACGTCGCGCATGTGGTCGGCAAACTTGAAGGAGCCTTTGGAGGCCCCCTGTGAACGGTCCATCGAACTTCCCAACGACGTGTTGCGCGAGTTCCTGGCGCCGGTTGATGTTTGCACGGGATCAGGCGTGCATCCTTCCGCCGCGAGTGGCCCGGTCGGCGGAAGGGATATGCCGGTGAGTTTACCTCACACCTGGGGATTTACACGTTCGGGACCGGCGGCCAGCTTGTTCAGCGCGTTGATGTAGGCCTTGGCCGACGCCACGATGATGTCCGTGTCCGCCCCCTGGCCGTTGACGATGCGGCCGTCCTTCGCCAGCCGGACCGTCACCTCGCCCTGGGCATCGGTTCCCGTCGTAATGGCGTTGACCGAGTAGAGCAGCAGATCGGCGCCGCTCGCCGCGACTTCCTCGATGGCCTTGAAGGTCGCGTCGACCGGACCGCTGCCGACGGCTTCCACCGCCCGTTCCGCGCCGCCCACGGCGAGGGTCAGGCGCGCGCGCGGCGCCTCGCCGGTTTCGGAATGGAACAGCGACGAGACCAGCCGGTAGCGCTCCTGGCTGGGCGCCAGCGCCTCATCGCCGATCAGCGCGTAGATGTCCTCGTCGAAGATCTCGCGCTTCTTGTCGGCCAGTTCCTTGAAGTGTCCGAAGGCCACGTTGAGCGCCTCTTCGCTCGGCAGTTCGATGCCGAGCTCCTTGAGGCGCGTCTTGAAGGCGCTGCGGCCCGACAGCTTGCCGAGCGTCAGGCGGTTGGTGGTCCAGCCTACGTCCTCGGCGCGCATGATCTCGTAGGTTTCACGGTGCTTGAGCACGCCGTCCTGATGGATGCCGGATTCGTGCGCGAAGGCATTGGCGCCGACCACCGCCTTGTTCGGCTGCACCGGATAACCGGTGATCTGCGAGACGAGCTTCGAAGCCGGCACGATCTGCGTCGTGTCGATGCGCGTGTCGCAGGTGAACAGGTCGCCGCGCGTGCGCACCGCCATCACGACTTCTTCCAGCGAGGCGTTGCCAGCCCGCTCGCCGAGGCCGTTGATCGTGCACTCGACCTGGCGCGCGCCGCCGAGCACGGCGGCGAGCGAGTTGGCGACGGCGAGGCCGAGGTCGTTGTGGCAGTGCGTGGACCAGATAACCTTGTCCGAATTCGGCACGGCCTCGATCAGCTTCTTCATGCGCTCGCCCCAGACCTCGGGAATGCTGTAGCCGACGGTGTCCGGCACGTTGATCGTCTTCGCGCCGGCCTTGATTACGGCGTCGAAGATGCGGCAGAGGAAATCGAAGTCGGAACGCACCGCGTCCTCGGCGGAAAACTCGACGTCGTCCGTGAACTTGCGCGCCAGCTTGACGGCCGCGATCGCCGCTTCGACCACCTGGTCGGGCGCCATGCGCAGCTTCTTCTCCATGTGGATCGGGCTGGTGGCGATGAAGGTGTGGATGCGGCCCGACTTGGCCGGCTGGATCGCCTCGCCGGCACGCGTGACGTCGCGCTCGTTGGCGCGCGCCAGGCCGCAGACGGTGGATTCCTTGATCGTCTCGGCGACCGCCTTGACCGCCTCGAAATCGCCGGGCGACGCCGCCGGGAAGCCCGCCTCGATCACATCGACACGCATGCGCTCCAGCTGGCGCGCGATGCGCAGCTTCTCATCCTTGGTCATGGAGGCGCCGGGGCTCTGCTCGCCGTCGCGAAGCGTGGTGTCGAAGATTACGAGGTGCTGCTTGCTCATGGTCGTCTCCTGCGGAGTACGTTCAAACGGAGCCTGCCGGTCGCGCCGTCAGACCTGGGGAAAAACCGGATTGTGGGGATATGTTTGCTAGCGCGCGCGGCGCAGCAGCGGCAGCAGCTTGGCGCGCAGGGGCTGCTGCGCCAGCAGAAGGCCGGAGAGGGCGAGGAAGACGGCAGCGAAGCTGAGGGTCGCAAACATGGATTCGACTATATCGACATTAATCTGGAGGTGCAACACCCTTGTGGCGGCTGTTGCGCTTGCCCAACAAGGCCCAGCCGAGCATCGCGTAGCCCGACAGCGCATAGGCGAGGAACAGTCCGAACAGCACGCCGGGCGGGTAGCTCGATACCAGCGCATAGACGAGCACGATCGCCGGCACCGCCATGAAAGGAACGCTGCGGCGCAAGTTGATGTCCTTGCCGCTCCAATAGCGGACCGTGCTCACCATGGTGAGGCCGGCGAACAGCGTCAGCGCGAAGGCGTACCAGCGCACTTCCTCACCGGGGATGCCGAGGTCGTTCACGATCCAGACGAAGCCCGCCACCAGGGCAGCGGCAGCCGGGCTGGGCAGTCCCTGGAAGTAGCGCTTGTCGACGATGCCGATGTTGGTGTTGAAGCGCGCCAGTCGCAGCGCCGCGCCGGCGCAATAGACGAAGGCGGCGATCCAGCCCCACTTGCCCATGCCCTTCATCGCCCATTCGAAGACGACCAGTGCAGGCGCGGCGCCGAAGGACACCATGTCGGAGAGCGAATCGTATTCGGCGCCGAACGCGCTCTGCGTGCGCGTCATGCGGGCGACGCGGCCGTCGAGGCCGTCGAAGACCATGGCGACGAAGATCGCCACCGCCGCCACTTCGAAGCGCCCGGTCATGGCCTGCACGATGGCGAAGAAGCCGGCGAACAGCGCGGCGGTCGTCAGCAGGTTGGGCAGCACGTAGATGCCGCGCCGGCGCAGCTCCGGATTCATCAGGACTTTGCGGGGACGTGTTTCCGGCATGGCTCCATCGCTGCGAACTTCAAAGCCGGTATTGTAGCCGGTCGCACGCCGGCCAGGCTCATGCCAGCAGCAACCTGAAGGCCGCGCCGGCCGCGGCGCAGGCCCCGATCACCGGGATGACGCCGATCTTGAAGCGGAACAGCGCGACGCCGGCAGCGACGGCGAGCACGGCCGAGAACGCCTCGAAGCGCCCGGCGAACGGCGCTGCCGCGCTGCCCTCCGGCCACAGCACATGCCAGGCGAAGAACACCGCCAGATTGATGATCACGCCGACCACGGCCGCGGTGATCGCGGTGAGCGGCGCCGTGAATTTGACGTCGCCGTGGGTCGCCTCGACCAGCGGTCCGCCGACGAGGATGAACAGAAAACTCGGCAGGAAAGTGAAGTAGGTCGCGACCGCTGCGCCGGCCAGCCCGGCGGCGAACAGCGCGTCGGGACCGAAGATCTGCTTGGTCCAGCCGCCGACGAAGCCGACGAAGGTGACGACCATGATGAGCGGGCCCGGGGTGGTCTCGCCCAGTGCGAGGCCATCGATCATCTGCAGGCCGGTAAGCCAACCGTGCGTCTCGACACCGCCCTGATAGACATACGGCAGCACGGCATAGGCGCCGCCGAAGGTGAGCATCGCCGCCTTGGTGAAGAACCAGCCCATCTGGGGGAGTTCGCCACGCCAGCCGGCCGCTGCGGCAAGGAGTCCGAGCACGACGGCCCACAGCGCCAAGCCGACGACGACGAGCACGGCGAAGCGACCGCGCGTGAAACGCGCGTGCTCGGGAGTCGGAGTGGCGTCGTCGATGATCGCCGCGCCGTAGCGCTTGTCCGATGCGCCGTGTCCGCCGCCGGCCTTGAACTTGCCCGGCGCCCATTGGCCGCCCAGGTATCCGATCACGGCGGCAGCGAGCACAATCAGCGGGAACGGCAAGTCGAAACCGAAGATGGCGACGAAGGCCGCCGCCGCCAGCGACCACAGCACCCCGTTCTTTAGGGCGCGGGAACCGATGCGCCAGGCGGCGTGGAGCACGATTGCCGTGACGGCCGGCTTGATGCCATAGAGCACGCCTGCCACCAGCGCGACGTTGCCGAACGCCATGTAGATGTAGCTCAAGGCCACGAGCAGGAAGAACGACGGCAGGAAAAACAGCACGCCCGCCGCGATGCCGCCGCTCACCCGGTGCATCAGCCAGCCGATGTAGATCGCGAGCTGGATGGCTTCGGGGCCGGGCAGCACCATGCAGTAATTGAGCGCATGCAGGAAGCGCCGCTCGGAGATCCAGCGGCGCCGTTCCACCAGTTCCTGGTGCATCAGCGCGATCTGTCCGGCCGGACCACCGAAGCTGATGAAGCCGAGCTTCAGCCAGTAGCCGAGCGCGGAGGAAAAGCCGACGGAGGCGGGAGCGGAAGAGGTATCGACGGTGTCCATGGTTTTGCCTCGCAAAAAGATACGACGGGCGGAACTTGGACGGGACACCGTCTTGGGAAGGCCGGGGGTCCGCGTGCCCCGACGCGGCGATCTTAGCAAAGACTGGCGACCGGCGACATCGGGTATCTTATTGGTCCGTCCCCCGAAGATTCATCGAACATCGTGGAAGCCGAAGACCTCCCGCCGCGCCGACTCAACCCCCAACTGCTGCTGATTGGCGGCGCCGCCGCCTTCTTCGTCGTGCTGCTCGCGCTCACCATCGCACTGGCGATGATCTTCGCCCTGCGTGACGACATCGCCAACCTGGAAGAGCAGGCACGTCGCTCGGTCAAGGCCACCAAGGCGCTGCAGGAGGAGGTCGAGGCGCTGCGCGCCCAGGCCGCCGCGCTCGCAGCGAGCAGGCGGCCGGCCGAACCGGCGCCCCAGAACATCGATGCGGCGGACACTTCCGCGGATTGCGTGGTTCGCCCGGGCGCCAAGGGCGGGCTGGCCGAGTGCATGAACCTGGCGCCGCGCTGAATCGGGCGCGGCGCGGCACGAGCCGCTCGTCAGTACCGGCCAGCACCGAGGACGAAGCGACGAGGAAACGGTAGAAGTAGCGGCATGCCGCCGACAGGGGTCAGCCCGGTGGAACCCAGGCTTCCAGCTCAGCGCGGGTATTGAGATTGGCGAATGCGTGGGCGTCGGCGAAGTCCACTGCAACGGCATCGCAGGACTCCATCCAGGCGCTGACGGAGCGGCCACCTGCTGCCAGAAAGTCGCCGAGCCGCCCCGCCACGCTGCGCCTCAGCAGGGCGAACACCGGCTGCAGCCGGCCGTCCGCGCGCGCCACCGCGGCCTCGGCCCCGGCGCGCTCGAGGCCCTCATGGAGGCGTTCGACCAGGTCGAGCGGCAGCCACGGCACATCGCAGGGGACGCTTGCCACGAGATCCGTCGCGCACGCGGACAAGCCCGCATGCAGGCCGGCCAAGGGCCCCACGAAGCCGCCAATGCGGTCGGGTACCACCTGGCCGAGACGCTCGTAGGCGTCCCCGTTCTGGTTGGCATTGATCAGCAGCGCCCCCACCTGGGGTTGCAACCGCTCGATGACCCAGGCGGCCATCGGCTTGCCGCGCAACAGTTCGAGTCCCTTGTCCGTGCCCCCCATGCGGCGGCCGAGACCGCCAGCCAGCACCAGGCCGGTGACGCAAGCGCGGATTGCGGCCACGAGGAACGGAGGCTCAGGCGTTGGCGAGCGCCCGCTGGATGCGCTCGTCTGCTTCGCGCGCAAGCTGGGTCAGCTTCTCGTCGCCGAGGATGCGCATCATGCCGGAGGGCGCGGCGAACTCGAGCGAAATTCGCCCGGGCGCTACTTCGCGCACGACGGCATTGCAGGGCAGCAGGCTGGCGACATCGCTGTTCGCGGTGTAGGCCTCGTATGCGAGGTTGGGGTTGCAGGCGCCGAGAATCACGGTCGGCACGATCTCCTTGCCGGTCTTCTCCTTGATCTTGGCGTGCATGTCGATGCGCGTCAGGATGCCGAAGCCTTCCGCGGCCAACGCCTTGGTGGCGCGATCCGTTGCATGGTCGAGGGTGTCGGCGATCTCGCGTTTGAAGTTGATGCTCGTCACGTCGCGTCTCCTTGTCGGTTGTCCTGATGCGCCCTTGCAGGATAGCAGCGAACCCAGGCGGCCATCCGTGGCGGCCGAAAGACGAGAATCCCGCGCTGTGCGGGATTCTCGCTTCTGAGGATTGGTGGGGCGGCGGCAATCAAACAATGCCCAAAAATCTCCGCCGATACTGGGGGTAGGCTAGGTACTACCGTCGAGTTACCCCCAGAGTTACCCCCGCCCGCAGCTTGCTGCTGCTGCATTCGGAACGATTCTACAACCGGCGACGAGCTTGCTCTTGCTCTCGTAACGCTTGGCTTAGTTCTCGTAAAACTTGCCGCGTACCGCCCTTATAGGCGTTCTGCGATACCGTCGCCTTACCCTCGGGCGACTTCGGCCCGGTCGACTTCTCCCAGGGCTTCCAGCGCTGGATGAGTTGCGCCCGCAGAGCGCGATGCGCTGGTGTTCGGTAGTAGCTCATTGCCGCCCCCTGATAGTTTGGTTTGCTGACTTTCGTTTTCTCGCGCCCGCGATGCGCCTGCTGTGCCGTTGTTGATTTGTTGCGGCCCGGTTGTCACGTTCGCCTGTTTCGCGAAAATGGTCAGCGGGTTCTTGAGGTTCGCCAGCGTTTCAAGCGTTGCGCGACATTGCGCTTGCGCCCGTAGCGCCATCCTCATGTTCGCCTCGAAGGGGGCAATGGTGTCGTTGCCCATTGCGCGCTCGGTCAGGCGGGAAAACAGGCTTTGCAGCGCCGTAGCCTGATTCATCAGCATCGCCTCAGTCTGCGCCATGTCGTTGCGATTCACGGCCACGGCCTGAGCGCGCAAGGTTTCGATCATGGTCGGCGCGTCCATCAGTTCGCCTAGGGCGTTCGCACCGTCGATGGCGCAGATCGCCCGATAAGCCGCCAGCTCCGGCGAAGTCATCAGCTT
>JBLNBJ010000202.1:0-6093 GCA_050259835.1 Ignavibacteria bacterium
CCCGCCGAGGGCGACGGGTGGTCGTCGCCGCTTCGTGTCCCCCGGCGGACAAGATCGATAAGGCGTCCGCCTCCTCCTTTACCTACGCGTCGACGACCACCCGCCACCCTCGGCTCGACGCTACTGGAGATTTGGCGTTTCGACTCTCGTGCGGTGCCACGCCGGGCCGATGGGGTGCCCTGCTGCGCGTAGGTAAAGGAGGAGGCCGACGAATTTAAGATCTTGTCGGCCGGGGGACACGGAGCGCAGCAGGGCACCCTGTCGGTCCGAGCGCCCACAGCGGATCGCATGCAACGGCGGTGTCCCATTAAAACGTCCCGTTGTAGATCGCACACCCGCGGCACACCGCAGGCGGCTCGTCGGACTCCAGCGCGGATCGGAACGCCCGATACGCCGGCCCGTTCCACACCGTGTCGACGCCTTGCTGCGTCATGTTCCCCAGGTTCGCGCGGTCGGGCGTGCTCACCATGCAGCACGGCATGGCGTCGCCGCGATAGCTGAGATACGCGCCGCGCCGCGGCCAGTCGCAGCCGTGGCCCTCGTTGCGCCGCGGTTCGGCGGCGGTGAGCGGGGGCAGGCGCAAGTCGACGCCCAATTCCTCGGCGCGCCGGCGTGCGGTGCCGAAGGCGGCTGCAACGTGCGAGGCGTCCGCGTCCAGCAGGCTCTCGGCGGCGAAGAAGTCGCGCATCGCGGCGTAGGCCTGCGGCAGGCCGGACTCGCCGTAGTCGTGGCACAAGTGCTGGACGAACACGGCCGGGACGCCATGCGCGTGGGCGAGCGCCACGATGTCGGCCAGTTCGTCGAGGTTGCGGCGCATCGCCACGGTGACGATGCGCAGTTGCGGCGTTGCGCTGGCCGTCTGCGACTTCGCGGCGACGAGGCGGTCGAGGTTGCGCAGCAGCTTGGCGAAGTTCGCGCCGCGCCGGATGTATTCGTAGCTCGCAGCCGTGGCGCCGTCGATGGAAGCGTGCAGCGCCGCGAGCCCGCTGGTCACGCACAGCGTCGCGCGCTTCGGCGTGAGCAGGGTCAGGTTGCTGTTGGTCGACACGCGCACGCCGCGGCGCGCCGCGTAGGCCACCATGTCGAAGAAGCGCGGATGCAGCATCGGCTCGCCCAGGCCTTGCAACTGGAGCTCCTCCATCTCCGGGAAGCCGTCGACGAGGCGCCGGAAGGCGTCGAAGTCGATGAAGGCGGCGGGGCCCCACGGGCGGCCGTCGCGCCGGTATTCGATGGGGCACATGCGGCAGCGCAGGTTGCACTCGCCGACCGGCTCGATCTGCACGAAGCGCGGCCGCGGCACGCCGCCGCCCTTGCGCCAGCGCGGCAGCGGCAGCGCCACCGCGGCGACTTCGGGCTTTACGCGTTCATCCATGGCCGCACCTCACAGGAAGGGCACCCGGAAGCGCAGCGCGCCGGAGAGCCGCCAGAACACGGCCAGGAAGGGAATCGCCGCCGAGGTCACGAACATGTCGCGCAGATGCGCCCAGGTCGACGGGCAGCCGCGCTGTCGGCGCGCCGTCAGCGTGACGGTGAGCGCGCCCCAGGCTGCGGCAGCGCCGCCCGCCGTGCCGAGATTGCCGGCGAGCAGCGCCGCCACGGCGAACGCGGCGGCGGCCACCGCGGCGTAGTAGGACAGCGGCGGCACGGCCTTGATCTTGGCGCGGTAGAGCCGCGGATGCTTCTTGTAGAGCAGCGCATCGAACAGCAGGTTGCGATGCGCGTTGAGGTTGTCGCGGGCGGCGACGCGCCGCGGCGGGTGCAGCACCAGCGCCGCCGGCGCGCTCACCACGCGCGAGCCGCGCTCGAGCAGCGTGAAGTAGAGGTCCGAGTCCTCGCGCCATGGCCGCGTGAAGCGCTCGTCGAAGCCGCCCGCCTCGCGCAGCGCCGCGCGGCGCACGAAGCAGTTGGCGGTGACGAATTCGGCGCCGTCGAGGCCGGCGGAATTGCGCTCGCCGTCGGTCGGCACGGCCGGCAGCGGCACGACCACGCGGCCGGCCGCCGCGTCGACGTCGGGCGCCGCCAGCGCGCGCAGGCCCTCCACCAGCCAGTGCGGCGAAGGCAGCGCATCGTCGTCGGTGAAGGCGATCACCGGCGCCATGGCGGCGCGCCAGCCGGCGTTGCGCGCCGCGGCCGGACCGCGCGAGCCGGGCGCGGGCCGCAGGTAGCGGATGCGCGGTCGGCCGCCGCGGGCGCGGGCGAGAGCCGTGACCTGCTGCTCGGTGGCGTCGCTGCGCGCGTCGTCGACGACCACGATCTCGAACAGCGCCGTCGGCAGGCTCTGCCCCAGCAGGGCGTCGAGGCAGTGGGCAAGCCCCTCGGGACGACGGTAGGTGGGGATGACCACCGAGCAGGCCGGGGCGTCGCGCGTGCCGGCACCACGCATGCTCGCATTCATCATCGCTTCTCCTTCTCCAGCAGGAACGGCCCGATCGCCAGCGCATCGAGCGGCGTCGAATGGAAGGCCGCGATGGCGTCGCGCGGGCGGCAGACGATCGGTTCGCCGCGCACGTTGAACGAGGTGTTGATCAGCACCGGCACGCCCGTGCGCTCGCCGAAGGCCGCCAGCAGCGCGTGGTAGCGCGGATTGGCACGCGCCGAGACGGTCTGCACGCGCGCGGTGGCATCGACGTGCACCGCGGCCGGAATGCGCGCCGCGCGCTCCGGGCGCACCTTGAAGACGAACAGCATGAAGGGCGCGGCGCCCGGCGGCTTGCCGTCGGCCGTCATGAACCAGTCGGCGGCCGCCTCTTCGAGCACCGCGGGCGCGACGGGGCGGAAATCCTCGCGGTCCTTGAGCTCGTTCAGGCGCGCCTGCATGGAAGCGTCGAGCGGCGAGGCGAGGATCGAGCGCGCGCCGAGCGCGCGCGGCCCGAACTCCATGCGCTGCTGGAACCAGCCGACGATGCGGCCCTCGGCGAGGATCGCAGCCACCTCTGCGGCTTCGTCCGCCATGCGGCGGTAGGGCAGCTTGGCCCAGCGCAGCGCTTCCTCGATCTCGGCGTCCGAATACGCCGGCCCGAGGTAGGCGTCGTCCATCTGCCAGCGGCGCGGCCCGCCGCGTTCGCGATAGTCGGTCCACAGGGCCGCGCCCAAGGCCGTGCCGGCGTCGCCCGCGGCCGGCTGCACCCAGACCTCGTCGAACAGGCCGGCGTCGCGCAGGCGCGCGTTCATCACGCAGTTGAGGGCCACGCCGCCGGCCATGCACAGGCGGGTCTCGCGGCTGTGCGCGTGCAGCCAGCCCGCCAGTTCCAGGGCGACCTCCTCCAGCACCGACTGCAGCGATGCCGCCAGGTCGAAGTGCCGGCCCTCCAGCGCCGCACCCGGCGGGCGCGGCGGCCCGAAGCGCGCCGCCAGCCAGCCGGCCGCATCGGGCTCCACGCGGTAACCGCCCTCGCCGTCGAGCTCGATGGCCTCGCGCAGCTGTTCGCGACAAGACGGCCGGCCATAGGAGGCGAGCGCCATCACCTTGTACTCGTCGCTGGAATGCAGGAAGCCCAGGTGGCGGGTGACATCTTCATAGAGCAGGCCGAGCGAATGGGGAAAGTCCACCTGGCGCAGGCGCGTCAGCACGCCGTCGCGCCAGACCGCGAGCGTGGAGGTCGCGCGCTCGCCGCGCCCGTCCAGGGTCATCACCGCGGTGCCGTCGTCGCCGGCAAAGGGCGCGGCGAGAAAGGCGCTCGCCTCGTGGGCAAGATGGTGCTCGACGAAATGCCACTTGAAGGTCTCGTCGCGCAGCGCGCCGGCAAAGCGCGCGCGCAGGTGGTGCGGCACGCCGCCGGTGAGCTGGCGCGGCGCATTCAAGACGTAGGCGTGGAACAAGGGCTCCCAGGGGCTGGCCCACGGGCCGTGCTCGGCCGTGCCGCTGCCCGGGCGCGACCAGGCGCGCGACGGCTCCAGCGGCAGGCGCACGTGGTCGCTGCCGCGATGTCCCGGCATCAGCGCGGGATCGAAGGAGTAGGCGACGTGCTCGACGTCGGGCAGACGCACGCCGGCCGCGCCGAGGCAGTAGTCGATGGCCTCGAAGGGCAGCTCCCAGGCGGAGAAGGGCACCGGGCGCTTGGCGTGCTTGATGCGGTTGAAGCGTTCCTCCTCGGCCGCCGCGACGACGACGCCGTCCTTGACGAGACAGGCCGCGCTGTCGTGGAAGGCGGCGTTGATGCCTAGGGTATACATGCTCAGGCCTCCCCCGCCGGTGCGGCCAGCGGTCCCGGCGGCGTCGCGGCCGCGGCGAAGGCCGGCAGCGCGACGCGGTCGGCCCCCTCGGCCAGCAATGCGTGCGCGGCCTGCGCGACGCGGGCCGGGTCGAGCAGCCGCAGGCAGTCGTGATGTCCCTGCGGGCAGACGCTGCGGTAGCAGAAGCGGCACGGCACGTCGTGCGTGAGCACACGATGGGGCACCTGCCAGGGTGCGTGCTGCGGATTGGTCAGCGCATAGATGTCGACCACCGGCGTGCCGAGCGCGGCGGCAATATGCACCGGGCCGGTGTTGTTGGCCACGAGCAGCGCCGCCGGCGCGATCACGGCGCCCAACTCGCCGAGCGAGAGCCCGCCTGCCAGCGAAGCCGCCATGCAGGAAGCGCCGAGGCGCGCCAACAGCGCCTCGCACAGCGGCGCCTCGTCGGCGGAACCGGTGATCACCACCTGCAGCGCATCCTGGCACTCGATGGCGGCACGGGCGTCGATGAACAACTTCAACGCCTCGCCGAAGCGCTCGACCGGATAGCGGCGCGAAGCGGCGCTCGCCCCCGGATGCACGACGATGCGCGGCCGCAGCGGCTCGATGCCCGCGGCCGCCAGCTTGCGCGCAGCCGACTCGACTTCGGCCGCGTCGATGCGGAACGACAGTCGCTCGTCGTCGGTGTAGGCGCCGACGGCGGCGACGAGGTCGAGCTGGCGCCGCACCTCGTGGCGCAGCAGTTCGTGCGGCTCCGGGTCGGGCACCCAGTCCGTCAGCAGCCGATAGGGATTCTCGCGGCAATGCGCGAGCCGCAGCGGCACGCCCGCCTGCCAGCACAGCAGCGCGGCCGGCAGGGCGCTTTGGCTGTAGGCGGTGAACACCACGGCGGCGTCGAAGTTGCGCGCGCGCACCTGCAGCAGCGCCTCCCAGACATCGTCGCCGACGCAGTCGGCATCGGGCATCCAGGGACACGGCAGCTCGATCACCTCGTCGATCTCCGGCACCCGCGCCGCCGCGGCGACGCCGCTGCCGGCCGCCAGCAGCGTAATGCGGCGCTGCTTGCCGCCCTGGCGCAGCGCGCGCAGCGCCGGCGAGGTCATCAGCACGTCGCCTAGGCTGTCGAGCCGGACGGCGAGGATGTTGCGCGCATGCTGCCAGCCGCGCCGCGTCATGCCTGCGTCCATGTCAAACTCCCGCGGCCCTCGCCGCTCAATATGCAGGCCGCCGCATCGGCGAGATCGCGCGCCACGAAGGCCGGGCGGCGCCAGGGACCGGCACGCCATTCCGTTTCTCCGCCCGCGTCGAGCAGAACGCTGCGGCAGCCGGCGCGGTTGCCCGCCTCGACATCGTCGAGGATGTCGCCGATCATCCACGAACGCTCCAGCGCAAAGCCATGCTCCGCCGCCGCCCGCTTCAACAGGCCCGGCTGCGGCTTGCGGCAACGGCATGCGATCGCATGTCGCCGCACGCGGCCGGCAGGATCGTGCGGACAGTAGTAGATCGCGTCGAGGCCGACGCCGAAGGGCGCCAGCAGTTCGCCAAGCCTGCGCCACACCGCCGCGAGATCCGCCTCGGCGAAACAGCCGCGCGCCACGCCGGGCTGGTTGCTGACCAGCACCAGCGCAAAGCCCGCCTCGCGCAGCCGAGCCAGTGCAGCGCCGGCGCCGGGCGCGAGTTCGATGCGCGACGGATCGACGTTGTGGGGAACGTCGCGGATGAGCGTGCCGTCCTTGTCCAGGAACACGGCTCTCGGAGCTTTGGTTTGGGCGGTCATCGGACGTGAGAACCGCGGGCTTCGACCGCCAAGGGCGACGGGTGGTCGTCGCCGCTTCGTGTCCCCCGGCGGACAAGATCGATAAGGCGTCCGCCTCCTCCTTTACCTACGCGTCGACGACCACCCGCCACCCTCGGCTCGAC
>JBLNBJ010000203.1:0-3831 GCA_050259835.1 Ignavibacteria bacterium
TGGCCTGCATCGATGCGGTGAAGTAGCTGAAGCGGTTGCGCCCCTGCTCCTTGGCGGCGTACATCGCCTGGTCGGCGTTGCGCAGCAGCGACTCGATGTTGTTGGCGTCGCTCGGGAAGATCGTGATGCCGATGCTGGCGGAGATGTAGACGGCGTCCTTGCCGAGCGGGAACGGCTCGGACAGCGAGCGCAGCATGCTCTGCGCCACTTCGCCGACCCGGTCCGTGTCGAACAGGTCCGACATGATGACGGTGAACTCGTCGCCGCCGAGCCGCGCCACCGTGTCGGTCGCGCGCACGAAGCTGCAGATGCGCTGCGCCGCCTCGACCAGCAGCAGGTCGCCGGTGTGGTGGCCGAGCGTGTCGTTGACCTCCTTGAAGCGGTCGAGGTCGATGAACAGCAGCGCGACGTAGAGCCCGGCGCGGCGCGCCTTCATGATCTCGTGCTCGAGGCGGTCGCGGAACAGCCGCCGGTTGGGCAGGTCGGTGAGCGAATCGTAGTTGGCCTGCCGCCAGATGGTCTCTTCGGTGCGCTTCTTCTCGGTGATGTCGGCGAACATGCCGATGCGCCGCAGCACCTTGCCGCCGGCATCGCGCAGGGTGTTGATCGACAGCCACTCCGGATATTCCTCGCCGTTCTTGCGGCGGTTCCAGATCTCGCCCTCCCAGCGGCCCGTGGTCTCGAGCGTGTGCCACATCTTCTGGTAGAAGCCGAGGTCGTGGCGGCCGCTCTTGAGCATCCGCGGCGTCTGGCCGATTGCCTCGGCCGAGGTGTAGCCCGTCACCTGGGTGAAGGCCGGATTGATGGCGATGATGCGGTCGCCGGCGTCGGTGACCAGGATCGCCTCGCTGATCGCCTGGTGCACCGATGCCGCGATCTGCAGCTCGTTCTCGGTGCTCTTGCGCTCGATGGCGAGCGCCGCCAGTTGCGCCACTTCGCGCATCAGGTCGATGTCGGTCCCGTCCGGCACGGCCGGCTGCTTCCAGTAGAAGGCGCACACGCCGAGCGTCTGGCCGCTCATGCCGATGATGGGCTCAGACCAGCATGAGGTGCGGTCGTGCCCGCCGCATGCCGGCCGGCAGTTCTCGCAGTCCGGCTGGTCGTGGATGTCCTCCACCAGGCGCCGGTCGTCGCTCACCACGGCCGAGCAGGCCGCGCTGCCGCCGAAGAGGATCTGGCGGCTGCCCGTTCGTTCGGGCAGCTCGGGCGTGGTGCCGTAGACGAGGCGGTCGGCCGGCTCGTCGAGCAGCATGATCGAGCAGCTCATGCCGTTCGCCTGGCGTTCCGCCGCCGCCGCGATCAAGTGCAGGATCTCGGCCAGCGGCGCATCGCCGGCCAGCCGGCTGGCCACCGCCCTGCGCGGGCGCTCGCGCTCCTCGGCGCGCTGGCGCACGGGGATGTCGAGGTTGTTGCCGAGGAAGCCGGTCACCTCGTCGTTCTCGTTGCGCAGCGGCACCGCGTTGCCATGCACCCAGACCAGCTTGCCGTCGGGCCGGATGTAGCGGTAGTCCATCGACCACTCGGAGCCCGACGAGGCGGCATCGCGCCACAGCGCCGCCACCGCGACGCGGTCGTCCGGATGCAGCGTGGCGAGCCAGCCCTGGCCGGCGGCTTCCTCGGGGCTCAGGCCCGAGATCTCGCACCAGCGGCGGTTCACGAACAGGCAGTCGCCGCGCATGTCGATCTGGTAGATGCCCACCGGCGCATGCACGGCCAGCGTGCGGAAGCGCTCCTCGCTGTCGCGCAGCTGCGCCACGCGTTCCTTGATGCGCTGCTCGAGCAGTTGCTGGTGCTCCTCGAGTTGGCGGCGCTGGCGATAGAGCTCGCAGAAGATGCGCACCTTGCTCTGCAGGATGTGCGGCTCGAACGGCTTGACGATGTAGTCCACCGCGCCAGCCTCGTAGCCCTTGAACTGCTGGTGCAGTTCCTTCATGCCGGCGGTGATGAAGATGATCGGCAGGTGGCGCGTCTTCGGGTTGGCGCGCATCAGCTCGGCCGTTTCGAAGCCGTCCATGCCCGGCATCTGCACGTCGAGCAGCACCAGCGCGAAGTCCTGCTTCAGCGTGCAGCGCAGCGCGTCGTTGCCGGACATGACCTTGACGAGCTCGAGCTCGGTGTTGCCGAGGACGGCCTCGAGCGCCACGAGGTTCTCGGGGCGGTCGTCCACCAGCAGCAGGGCGATCTTCTCAGACACTGCCCACCTCGCTGGTTTCGCGGGCCGCAGCCAGCTGCTGCAGCAACGCCGGCATCTCGGCCAGCGCGACGACATGGTCGGCGTTTACGGCGGCGATGGCCGCCTGCGGCATCTGCGGCGTGTCGGCGTCGTCCGGGTCCTGCACGATGACGAGGCCGCCCTTCTGCTTGATGTGCTGCACGCCGCGCGCGCCGTCCCAGTTGGCGCCGGTGAGCACGATGCCGATCAGGCCTGCGCCGAACACGCCGGCCGCCGATTCGAACAGCACGTCGACCGAGGGGCGCGCATAGCTGACCGGCGGATCGGCCGACAGGGCGAGCGAGCCGTTGCGTTCGACCAGCAGGTGATAGTTCGGCGGCGCCAGGTAAACCGTGGCGGGCTGGATCGGGTCGTGCTCGTCGGCCTCCTTGACGCGGATGTCGCAGAGGTCGTCGAGCAGCTTGGCCATGCCGTTGCCGGCATCCGGGCTGATGTGCTGGACGATCACGACCGGCAGCGGGAAATCGGCCGGCAGATCGCCGAGCAGGCGCTTGAGCGCCTGAACGCCGCCGCTCGAGACGCCGATGACAATGGCCTGGAAGCGGCGTCTACTGGCCATAGCGCTTCCGGTAGATGCGCGAACCGGGCGCGAGCTCGTCGTAGCGCTCGCCCATCTTGCGGCGTTCGAGCGTTTCCTTGAGACCCAGGCAGAGGAAGCCCCCCGGCAGCAGGCTGTTGTCGAACAGCTTCAGGCAGCGCTCCTTGAGCGTCGGCTTGAAATAGATCATCACGTTGCGGCACAGTACCACGTTCATTTCGCCGAATTCCGCGTCGGTGGCGAGGTTGTGGGGAGCGAACACGATGTCCTTTTTCAGGCTGGGAGACAGGATCGCGCGATCGTAGCGCGCCGTGTAATAGTCCGCAAACGAAGCCTTGCCGCCGCTCTTCTGGTAGTTGCGCGTGTACTTCTGCATCTCGGTGATCGGCATCACGCCTTCGGCCGCCTTCTGCAGCACCGCCTCGTCGATGTCGGTGGCGTACATGCGGTAGCGTCCGGCCATGCCTTCCTCGTTGAGCAGGATCGCCATCGAATAGGCCTCTTCCCCCGAGGCGCAGCCGGCATGCCAGATCTTCACGAACGGGTAGGTCTTGAGGAAGGGCACCACCTGCTCGCGCACGATCTTGAAGAACGAGGGATCGCGGAACATCTCGGTCACGTTGACGGTGATGCCCTGCAGCAGCGAGATGAAGACGTCGGGATTGCGCAGCAGGAGCGATTGCGCTTCGGAGAAGGTCGCGAACGGGGATTCCGCCAGCCACTGGTTGAGGCGGCGCTTGATCGAGGCGTCGGCGTAGTCGCGGAAGTCGTAGCCGTAGACCTGCTGCACGCCTTCGAGCAGGAGACGGATCTCGACGTCTTCGATTTCGCTGGATTTCATGCCTTGCCGTCCGTCGCAACGTGCGTTCGAACCCCACGGGCTGCGACCGCCGAGGGCGACGGGTGGTCGTCGCCGCTCCGTGTTCCCCGGCGGACAAGATCGATAAGGCGTCCGCCTCCTCCTTGACCTACGCGTCGACGACCACCCGCCACCCTCGGCTCGACGCCCAGCGTGTTCTGGCGCATCGACTCTCGTGCGGTTGCTCGCCGGGCCGATGGG
>JBLNBJ010000204.1:0-11440 GCA_050259835.1 Ignavibacteria bacterium
CCGCATCATACGCGCTCGACTGCCGTCCCTGCTGCCGCCGACGGCCCCATGCGCCGCAGGGTAAAATGCATGCAAATCGTTTCCCGCGGCCACCGCGAATCCGTGAGCGACCTCACTCAACTGACGGGCAAGGATTTCGAGCGCATCGCCCGGCACATCAACCCGGGCGGCTGGGCCATCGAATCAGACCGCCCGATCGCGACGCTGCTCGGCTCGTGCGTCGCCGTCTGCCTTTACGACCCGAAACTCAAGATCGGCGGCATGAACCACTTCCTGCTGCCGAGCCGCACCGGTTCGGCCAACGCCGACACCGACGTCATCCTCAACGGCGACTACGCGATGGAAATCCTCGCCAACGGCCTGTTCAACCGCGGCGCGCGCAAGGACCGCCTGGTGGCCAAAGCCTTCGGCGGCGGCACCATCGTAAGCTCGATCCGCATGGCGATCGGCGAGCGCAATGCCGAGTTCGCGCACGAGTGGCTCGAGCGCGAGGGCATCCCTCTGATCGCGTCGGACTTCAGCGGCCCGTGGTCGCGCAAGGTGGTGTTCGTGCCGCAGACGGGCGACGCGTTCTGCCGCCGCATCCCGACCACCCAGGCGACGGTCGCCGAAGTCGCGAAGGCGGAGCAGGA
The DNA here is from genome assembly GCA_050259835.1 of Ignavibacteria bacterium. Taxonomy (GTDB): domain Bacteria; phylum Pseudomonadota; class Gammaproteobacteria; order Burkholderiales; family Rhodocyclaceae; genus Nitricoxidireducens. Next base: position 633 of record JBLNBJ010000204.1, read on the forward strand.
ATACGAGAGTTCGCTGGCGCGGCCGGCCCGGACGGCGGAAAAGAAGATCGAATTGTTCTGACGCCGGCGGCGAGGCGGGCGGCAGCAACGGGAGACACGGACATGACGACGGAACCCGACGAATACATCGAGAACCGCACCTACGAGGAGATCAAGGTCGGCGAGAGCGCCACCCTGGTGCGCACGCTGCGGCCGGACGACATTCAGATGTTCGCCGTCATCTCAGGCGACCTGAATCCCACGCACGTGGATCCCGAGTACGCGCGCTCCTCGAGCTTCCGGGAAGTCGTCGCGCACGGCATGTGGGGCGGCGTGCTGATGTCCAACGTGCTCGGCACTCAGTTCCCCGGGCCCGGCACGGTCTATGTCAGCCAGACGCTGCAGTTCGAGCGCCCGGTCCGCGTCGGCGACACCCTGACCGTCGCCATCACCTGCCGGCGCAAGTTCGACCACAACCACCATATCCTGTTCGACTGCCTCGCCACCAACCAGGACGGCCTCAAGGTCATCGAAGGAGCGGCCGAAGTGGTGGCGCCGACCGAGAAGGTGCGCCGCCTCAAGGTGGCGATGCCGGAACTGCGGCTCGCCGAGACGCGCAGCTCGCGCTACGAGCACCTGCTCGGCATCACCAAGGGCCTGAGCCCGATCGCCATGGGCGTGGCCCATCCCTGCGACGCCGAGTCGCTCAAGGGCGCCCTGCTCGCGCGCGACCGCGGGCTCATCGTGCCGACCCTGGTCGGTCCCGCCGAAAAGATCCGCGCGTTGGCCGAGCAGCAGGGCCTCGACCTGCATGGGTGCACGCTGATCAACGTCCCCCACAGCCACGCCGCCGCCGAGACCGCAGTGGCACTGGCGCGCGACGGCGAGGTCGAAGCGCTGATGAAGGGCTCGCTGCATACCGACGAACTGATGAGCGAGGTGATCAACAAGGTCTCCGGCCTGCGCACCGAGCGCCGCATCAGCCACGTCTTCCTGATGGACGTGCCCACCTATCCGCGTCCGCTGTTGATTACCGACGCCGCCGTCAACATCGCCCCGACGCTGGAGGAGAAGGTCGACATCGTCAAGAACGCGATCGACCTCGCCCTCATGCTCCACATCGCCGAACCGAAGGTCGCCATCCTCGCGGCCGTGGAAACCGTGAATCCCAAGATGCAGTCGACGCTCGACGCCGCGGCGCTGTGCAAGATGGCGGACCGCGGGCAGATCGCCGGCGGCGTGCTGGACGGGCCGCTGGCCTTCGACAACGCGATCTCGGTGGTCGCCGCGCGCACCAAGGGCATCAAGTCGCTGGTCGCGGGCCAGGCCGACATCCTGCTCGTGCCCGATATCGAATCCGGCAACATGCTGGCCAAGCAACTCGAGTATCTCGCCGAGGCCCTGGCCGCCGGCATCGTGCTGGGCGCGCGCGTGCCCATCGTGCTCACCAGCCGAGCCGACTCGGCCCTGACGCGCACGGCGTCCACCGCCGTGGCCGTCGTCATGGCCCACGCCAAGCGGAACAAGCAGACGCCGACATGAGCGACGCAATCCTCACCATCAACGCCGGCTCGTCCTCGATCAAGTTCGCGCTGTTCACGCGCAACGGCGCGATCGCCGAGCGGCCGGAGATCTCCGGCCAGATCGACGGCATCGGCGCGCGGCCCCACATCAAAGCGAAGGACGCCGCCGGCAACAGCCTGGACGACGTCGATCTGCCGCTGGCCTCCGAGGGGCAGCACCATGCGGCGTTGGAGTTCCTGGTGGATTGGCTGCACCGGCACGAGTCCGGCTGGCGCATCGTCGGCGTCGGCCACCGGGTGGTGCACGGCGCCCAGGATTACTCGCAGCCCGTGCTGCTCGACGACGTCATCATCGCGCGGCTGACCTCGTTCATTCCGTTGGCGCCGCTGCACCAGCCGCACAACCTGGACGGCATCGCGGCCCTGCGCGAGGCGCTGCCCGACGTCCCGCAGGTGGCGTGCTTCGACACGGCCTTCCACCGGACGCAGCCGGAGATCGCGCAATTATTCGCCGTGCCGCGCAAGATCACGGCCCAGGGCGTGCGGCGCTACGGCTTCCACGGGCTTTCCTACGAGTACATCGCCGATGTGCTGCCGCAGCACCTGGGCGAGAAGGCCGACGGACGCGTGATAGTCGCGCATTTGGGCAACGGCGCGTCGATGTGCGCCATGCGCGCCCGCCGCAGCACGGCGACGACGATGGGCTTCACCGCCGTCGAAGGCCTGATGATGGGCACGCGCACCGGCAGCCTCGACCCCGGCGTGCTGCTCTATCTGATGGACTACCAGCGCATGGACGCCAAGGCGATCACCCGGCTGCTCTACAAGGAATCGGGGCTGCTCGGCGTTTCTGGCATTTCCCAGGACATGCGCGAGCTGCTGGCTTCGGACCAGCCGGAGGCACGCGAGGCGGTGGACCTCTTCTGCTACCGCATCGTGCGCGAGATCGGCTCGCTGGCGGCCGCTGTCGGCGGGCTCGATGCGCTGGTTTTCACCGGCGGCATCGGAGAGCATGCGGCGCCGGTGCGGGAGCGCGTCTGCCAGGCGATCGGCTGGCTGGGGGTCGAGCTCGACGCCGCCGCCAATGCACGCGACGCCATCCGGATTTCGACGGACGCCAGCGCCGTCGATTTGCTGGTTCTGCCGACCAACGAGGAATGGATGATCGCGCGGCACACGGCGGAACTGCTCGTCTGCTGATCCGCTTCGGGCGACAAACCCCGTATTTCCGAACAACGTCGCGCCGAGCCAGTCCAATTGCTGGGGCTGGCCCGCAACTCGCTAGCGGACATATCCGTTTGAATCGGCGAGATTGTGCACCGCCACATCGAAACAGGACAAATTGATCGTCATATTCCGGGCGGCGCGAAGCCGCTTTTCAATGGCCCAATAAGCTGATTTTTCGGCCCTTTCTTGCTCGGCCGAAGCCATCAAAACCTACTATATATAGTGGCACGCGGCTTGCGCTTCCACTAGACTTATCACTAACCAATTGATTTTTAAGCACCGTGATTTTTTTCGCTTTTCATCCCTAGGCACGAAGCGTATCCTTCGTCGCTCGCAATCAACCTCTTCTTCGGAAAGAACCATGACAACGGAAAATTTCAACACCGAGGAATCACTGAATAATCAACATACTGGGCAGCTCGGCCTATTACTTCCGCAAGAAATTTCCGGGGAAGTGCTGCTGGAGAAATATGCCAAAGGCAACGAACGGGACGTGCGCGACGTGCGCACCCGCGTTGCGCGCGCGCTGGCCGCTGTGGAGAGCGAAGACAAGCGCGCGTTCTGGGAAGCCAAATTCCTTGAGGCGCAGGAGAACGGCTTCGTTCCGGCCGGCCGCATCAATTCGGCGGCGGGCACAGATCTGTGCGCCACGCTGATCAACTGCTTCGTGCAGCCGGTGGGCGATTCGATTTCCGACACCGTCGACGGCCGTCCCGGCATCTACACGGCGCTCTCGCAAGCCGCCGAAACCATGCGCCGCGGCGGCGGCGTCGGCTACGACTTCTCGTCGATCCGCCCGGTGGGCGCCCACGTCAAGGGCACGCAGTCGCGTGCTTCGGGCCCCGTCTCCTATATGCGCGTGTTCGACCGCTCGTGCGAGACCGTCGAGTCCGCCGGTTCGCGCCGCGGCGCCCAGATGGGCGTGCTGCGCTGCGATCATCCTGATATCGAGGAATTCATCCACGCCAAGGACGCCGGCGACCTCACCAATTTCAACATCTCGATCGGCGTCACCGACGAATTCATGCGCGCCGTCGAAGCCGACGGCGACGTGGAACTGACGCACAAGGCCGCGCCCTCCGCCGACATCATGGCTGCCGGCGCCTACCAGCGCGACGACGGCCTCTGGGTCTACCGCAAGCTGCCGGCGCGCGAGCTGTGGGACCAGGTCATGCGTTCGACCTACGACCACGCCGAGCCGGGCATCCTGTTCATCGATCGCATGAACAAGGACAACAACCTCAACTACTGCGAGACCATCGAGGCCACCAACCCGTGCGCCGAACAGCCGCTGCCGCCCTACGGCTGCTGCTGCCTGGGCTCGATCAACCTCACCCGCTACATCAAGCACCCGTTCTCCGAGCAGGCGGAGTTCGACTACCAGGGCTTCGGCAAGACCATCGACGTCTCGGTGCGCATGCTCGACAACGTGCTCGACGTCACGCACTGGCCGCTCGAGCAGCAGCAGGACGAGGCGCGCGCCAAGCGCCGCGTCGGCCTCGGCTTCACCGGCCTGGGCGACGCGCTGATCATGCTCGGCCTCAAGTACGACGCGCCGGAAGCGCGCGCCATGGCCACCAAGATCTCCGAGTACATGCGCGACCGCGCCTACCTGGCCTCGGTCGAGCTTTCGCGCGAGCGCGGTTCCTTCCCGCTATTCAACGCCGACCTCTATCTGTCCGGCGGCAACTTCGCCTCGCGCCTGCCGACCGAAGTCAAGGAACAGATCCGCCGCCACGGCCTGCGCAATTCGCACCTGCTGTCGATCGCGCCGACGGGCACCATCTCGCTGGCGTTCGCCGACAACGCCTCGAACGGCATCGAGCCGCCCTTCTCCTGGGTCTACACCCGCAAGAAGCGCATGGCCGACGGCACGCTGAAGGAATACTCGGTCGAGGACTACGCCTGGCGCCTGTACAAGCACCTCGGCGGCAACACCGCCAAGCTGCCCGAATACTTCGTCACCGCGCTCGAAATCACCGCCCAGGCGCACAAGGACATGGTGGCGGCGGTCGCCCCCTGCATCGACACCGCGATCTCGAAGACCGTGAACGTGCCGGAGGACTACCCCTACGCCGAGTTCGAGGATCTCTACCTGACGGCCTGGAAGGCCGGCCTCAAGGGGCTGGCCACCTACCGGCCCAACAAGGTGCTGGGCTCGGTGCTGTCGGTCGAGCCTTCCGGTAGCCAGGCCAACACGCAGAAGCAGCCGCAGGATGTCGTCATCGACGGTGCCAACCGCCGCCTGTCGATCGGCGCCCTGCCGGCCCCGGTGCTCGCGTCGCTGCGCTGGCCCGGTCGTCCGCGCCTGCATGAAGGCAACGCCTCTTGGACCTACATGATCGAAACGCCGCACGGCGAGTTCGCGCTGTTCGTCGGCCAGATCGAGAACGAGATGGGCCGCTCCGTGCCCTTCGAGATCTGGGTCAACGGCGTCGAGCAGCCGCGCGGTCTCGGTGCCGTGGCGAAGACGCTGTCGATGGACATGCGCGCCAACGACACGGCCTGGCTCAAGCTCAAGCTCGACGCGCTGGCCGCGACCGTGGGCGAAGAGCCGTTCGAGATGCCGATGCCGCCGCACGGCGAGCGCCGCATCGTGCCGGGCGCCGTCTCGGCGCTGGCGCAAGTCATCCGCTGGCGCTGCGAACAGATGGGCGCCCTGGAAGGCGACGGCCCGACGCCCGTGCTGGACGCCATGTTCTCGCGCGACGAACCGAAGACCGGCACCGACGGCACGCTGTCCTGGACGGTCGACATCGTCAATCCGTCGTCGCGCGAAGAGTTCGTGCTGGGCCTCAAGGAAATCACGCTGCCCGACGGCGTCACGCGGCCCTACTCGGCCTGGCTGTCCGGCAACTACCCGCGCGCGCTGGACGGCCTCACCAAGCTGCTGTCGCTCGACATGCGCGTCATGGACCCGGCCTGGATCGGCATGAAGCTGCGCAAGCTGACCAACTACCCGGAACCGCTCGGCGGCTTCATGGCCTTCGTGCCCGGCACCCGTCGCCAGCAACACTGGCCGTCGACCGTGGCCTACCTCGCGCGCCTCATCATGCACCGGTATTCCATGCTCGGCATCCTCGACGAGAACGGCTATCCGACGCGCGAGATGGGCATCCTCGAGAACCCGTCGTCGGGCACCAAGGGCGAGGTCCAGGTCACGCGCGGCTCGCTGTGCGCCGAGTGCGGCAACATGACCGTCATCCGCAAGGACGGCTGCGACTTCTGCACGGCGTGCGGAGCGGTGGGCAGCTGCGGTTGATCTCCTCCGGTTCCCCGGAGGAATGATCCGGAAGGGTGTGTCGGCGAAAGCCGCACACCCTTTCTCTTTGGAGCCGCCACTTTCGCGCCGGCGGAACACGGATTGGCAGGTATTCCGAATACCTAAAACCACCCGGAAATCCAACCTTGGGAGCAAAATGACAAATCGCTGCGAAGGGCACGGCAGCGGAACGCGGTACGGCCGGCAAGGCCGAAGACGAACTCGAACCAGGGAGAGCAAAAATGCCGGTATTCCGTCCTCAGATCTTCTCGCCCGACGACGTCGTCAATCCCGGCCAGGGCAGCGGACTCAGGTGGGACGACTATCCGACGCGCTTCCTGGCGCAGGGGGACTCGTGGTTCTCCTTCGGCGCCATGCCGCCGTGGGCGACCACCAACATCCTGCAAGCCCTGGAGCTGGACCGCAGCGCCAGCATCGTGAATTGCGCCAGCCCGGGCCAGCGTCTGCCCCGCATGGTGGACTGGAAGCGCAACCGCAACTTTCGCCGGCTGCTGACGGAGCGGTTCGGCTACAAGTGGGACGGACTGCTGCTGTCCGCCGGCGGCAATGATCTCATCGCCGCGGCGGCCGTATTGCCGGCGCAGAACGACGGCACGCCGGTGCCGCCCGGCGAACGCCTGCTGCTGAAGCCCGAGGAGTGGGATGGGCAGGCCACCGGCGCCGCCCGCTACCTGAGCGAAGCCGGCTGGAAGACCTTTTCCGACCACCTCGTTCCCCAGTTCGGCGAACTCGTCTCCTTCCGGGACGCCGAGATCAACCGCGACGTTCCAGCCTTCTTCCATACCTACGCCTATCCGATGCCGCGCAATGCGCCGGCCTGCAAGCGCCCGCGGCTCGGGCCGTGGCTGTATCCCTCCGTCGTGGCCTACGGCATTCCCGAACAGGATTGGCTCGACGTGGCAACCCTGCTCATGAGCCGTCTGGCCGACCTGGTCAGAAAGGCGCTGGCCGACCTGAGCAGAAACGGCTGCAAATCGATCTACCTGGTCGAGACCGAGCATGCCCTGACCGCAGCCGCGGCCGGCACGACGGGAGAGAGCAACGATTGGGAGAACGAGATCCATCCCAGTCGCGGCGGCTATGCGAAGCTTGCGGCCCTGTGGGCGCCGGCGATCAGCGGGGCCCTTCCGCAGCTCTCCTGAGCCGTATCGGCGGCCGGGGAGATCCACCCGAGAGCCACTCCTCCGTCATGGACTTGGCATTGGCGTCGGCGTAAACTCGCGCCTCGCCCCTGAACCGCGGCGAAGACCGGAACGGCAGCCAAATGACGAAAACGACTTGCTCCCTTCTCCTGGCCTTACCCATCCTGCTTGTCGGCCCCTCCGTGCACGCGGCGGGCGACGACCTGGACCAGCTCCTTTCCCTGAGCCTGGAAGAGCTGATGGCCACCAAGGTCACGATCTCGACCAGCACCGAGCAATCGCTGGCGCGTGCTCCGTCGGTTGTTTCCGTCATCACGGCGGAAGACATCAAGGCCACGGGGGCCACCAACGTCATCGACGTCCTGCAGACCGTCCCGGGCGTCTACGTGCGCATGAACCTGTTCGGCTTCCGACCGCAGATCACCTTCCGCGGGGCCAACGGCACGCATACGCTGCTGATGGTCAACGGCGAGCCGATCCGCGACCTGGTCTGGTCGTCGGGCATCTTCTGGAAAGGCCTCCCCACCTCGATGGTCGAGCGCATCGAGGTCATCCGCGGGCCGGGATCCGCGCTTTTCGGTTCCGATGCTTCGGCCGGCGTCATCAACATCATCACCAAGACCGCCGCCGGCGTCCGGCAAGCGGAGGCGAGCGCGCGCGCCGGCAGCTTCGACACGCGCGAAGGATGGGCGCAATACGGCGGCAACTGGAACGGCATCGACATCGCGCTGACCGCGCAAATGTCCCGCACCGACGGCCACAATCCGGCCATCCCGGTCGACGGCCAGACGTCCAAGGACGCGGCCTACCTCACCAACGCGTCGCACGCGCCGGGACACGCCTATTACGGCTACGAAAACCAGGACCTGCGCTTTTCCGCGGGCCTAGGAAGCTGGCGCCTGCTGGCCGACTTCACGCGGCACAGCAACCTGGGCATCGGCCTCACCGGCGCCGGCGTGCTCGACCCGGGGACGCGCGGCTCCGACAGCCGCAGCGATCTTGCCCTGCTCTACGACAACCAGCGCTTCGCCGCCCACTGGGGCCTGAGCGCCGAAATGCGCTACTACCAGCTCGACTACACGTCCGGCAACGGCTTCTACGAGCGGCCAGACGGCTACACGGACGCCAGCGGCACCTACCCATCCGGCTACATCAACCGCATGCGCTCCGCGCAGCGCGGCTACAGCGCGGAAGTCAGCGGCCGCTACGCCGGCATGAAGAGCCATGACATCAAGATCGGCGCCGGACACAAGGTGGACGATCTCTACTTCGTCCAGCAGCTGGTCAATCTCGGCGTCGGCCCGACGGGCGCGACCCTGCCCGCCGGCGGTCCGCTGGTGGACGTCTCCGACACGCCCTATGCGTTCGCGCCGGAGCGCGCGCGGCGGATCAGCTACGTGTTCCTGCAGGACGTCTGGACCATCGCCAGCAACTGGGAACTGACGGCCGGCGCCCGCTACGACAATTACTCGGACTTCGGCGGCACCGCGAATCCGCGCGTCGCCTTGGTCTGGCAGACGACGGAGCGCCTGGTGACCAAGCTGATGTACGGCCGCGCCTTCCGTGCGCCCTCCTACCTCGAACTCTATTCGCAGACGGCCGCCACCAAGCCGAATCCAGGCCTGACGCCCGAGCGTTCCCGCACCTGGGACCTGTCGCTGTCTTACTCCGCTTCACGCGACCTCAAGCTGGGCGCCGACTTCTATCGCTTCGCCCAGACCAATCTCATCGCCGCCGACGCATCCAACCAGTTCCAGAACATGGGCAACAACACCGTGCGCGGCATCGAGTTGGAAGCGCAGTGGCAGGCCACTCGCACGCTGCGCCTCTCGGGCAACGCGACCCACCGCAGCGAGAGCATCGCCTTCAATTCCATCCCGCGGCAGAAGGCCTATCTGCGGGCCGACTGGAACTTCGCTCCCGGCTGGAACTGGAACATGCAGGTCAACCGCATCGGCGCACGGCCCCTGCCCACGGGCGACGTGCGCGCCCCGCTCGGCGCGTACAGCCTAGTCGACACGACGGTGCGCTTCCTGCGCCTGAAGGAATGGGAACTGGCCGCCTCCATCCGCAACCTGACGAACGTCGATGCGCGCGAATACAGCAGCAGTTCGATTCCCATGAACCTACCGCTGCCCGGCCGCAACTTCTACGCCGAAGCGCGGTACCGCTTCTGAGGTCCGCCGCGAAGCACCGATGAGAGCCCCCGCACCGCCCTCCCGCCGCCGGCTCCACAAATGGGGCATTGCGCGGGCGCTCGCCCTGGCGCTGGCCGCCTGGTGGACGCTGCCCGTGGCGGCGCAGGAAAGGCCGACCGAGCAGTCGTTGAGGGCAGCGATGCTTTTCAACTTCCTCAAGTTCACCGAGTTTCCGCAGGAAGCGACCGCCGCCGATCCGCAACGGCTGCGCATCTGCTTTTCCGTCGGCGATCCCGCGCAGGCTGAAGCGCTCGTCGGCCTGGCGGGACGCAAGGCGGGGAACCGCGAGCTGGTCATCGCGCGTCTTGCCGACCGCAGCGACAATTGCGCAGTCATCTACGTCGACTCCCGCCAGCGCTGGAATGCCGCTCTCGAGAACCGCAGCGCCGGCAGCGCGCTGACGATCGGCAGCTATCGCGACTTCGTCGCCGACGGCGGCATCCTGGAGATCGACGTCCAGCCCGACGGCAACCGCTTCGACGTCAACCTGGCGCAGGCGCGCGTCGCGCGTTTGCGTCTGTCCCCCCAACTGTTGCGCCTGGCGCGTCGCATCCATGAGTAAGCTCACCGGTCCCGGCTCGCTGTTCGATCGTCGCTCGATCCGGTTTCCCATCATCCGGCTGACCGTCACCGCCGTGCTGGTCGGCCTCGGTCTGGCGCTGCTGAGCGATGCCCTGCTCATGCTCGACAACGTCCGCAACGACATCCGCCGCACCCTCACCGCCGCCGCCAACGCGGCCGGCACGGCGGCCAGCGCAGCACTGGTGTTCGGCGACGCCGTCGCGGCACGCGACGTGCTGCGGATGCTGGAGGCCTATCCTGAAATCGAGGCTGCCGGCGTCTACCCGGCCAAGGGGCCGCGGCTGGCCGGTTACGGCAACGACCGGCTGCTGCCCGCGAACGCCGGCGACATCCCGCCGGCCCAGCCGGCCATCGAGCCGCTCGCCAGCACCGCGATCGTGTACCTCCCGATCGTGGTCGACCGCGTCCCGGTGGGGCTGGTGTACGTCCACGCGCGCGGGGACGACTACTGGCGCACCTACCTCACCACGATGGCAACCACCATTTTCGTCGGACTGTGCGCAGGCGCCATCGCGCTGCTCCTGGCGATGCGCTTCCTCGATCGCATCATTCTGCCGGTGCGGCTGCTGGCTGAGGTGGCGCACGACGCGCGCCTGAGGCTCGATTTCCGGCCGCGCCCCATCCCGGCCGCCGACGACGAGATCGGCGACATGGTGAACAACTTCAACGCGCTGCTGCAGGAGATCGATTCGAACCGCCAGTCGCTCCAGACCTACCAAGGCGAACTGGAACGACTCGTCGCCGAGCGGACGGCAGAACTCTCGGCCGCCAAGGAAAGCGCCGAGCGGGCCGACCGCGCGAAGTCCCGCTTTCTCGCTGCGGCAAGCCACGACCTGCGCCAGCCCATCCAGGCGATGAACCTGTTTCAGGATGC
>JBLNBJ010000205.1:0-11838 GCA_050259835.1 Ignavibacteria bacterium
CGCCGGCATGCGGCGCTATCCTGCCGGCCATGCGGATTGACGACGTTTGCCGGCGCCTGCGCGACGCCGGCGCCAAGCCCTGCCACGAGGCGCGCGTCCTGCGCGCCTGGGCGCAGGGGGGGGCGCTCGACGACGGCGACGCCAATCGGCAGTACGCGGCGCCGAAGGACGTGCGCGCCGAGCTGCCTGCGCTGGAGGCCGACTTGCGCGGTCTCGTGCGCCTGTGCAGCGAACATGCCAGCGAGGACGGTTCGGCGCGCTGGCTGCTTGAGCTCGCCGACGGCCAGACCGTGGAGAGCGTGCTGCTCCCGCGCGGCGGCCTGTGCGTCTCGAGCCAGGTCGGCTGCGCGGTCGGCTGCGCCTTCTGCATGACGGGACGCGACGGCCTGCGCCGCCAACTCGGCAGCGCCGAGATCGTCGCCCAGGTCGCGCTCGCGCGCCTGCGGCGTCCGGTCAAGAAGGTGGTGTTCATGGGCATGGGCGAGCCATCGCACAACATGGACAACGTGCTCGATGCCATCCAACTGCTCGGCCACCACGGCGATATCGGCCACAAGAACCTCGTGTTCTCGACGGTCGGCGACCGCCGCGTGTTCGAGCGGCTGCCCCGGGCGTCGGTGAAGCCGGCGCTGGCGCTGTCCCTGCACTCGACGCGCGCGGAGTTGCGCGCCCAACTCATGCCCCATGCGCCGCGCATCGAGCCGGCGGAACTGGTCGAACTCGCCGAGGCATACGCGCGCGCGACCGGCTATCCGATCCAGTACCAATGGACGCTGCTGGAAGGCGTCAACGACGGCGACGAGGAGCTCGAAACCCTGGTGCGTCTGCTGGCCGGCAAGTACGCCGTGATGAACTTCATTCCCTACAACGAGATCGACAGCGCCGCCTTCCGGCGCCCCTCCGCCGAGCGCGCCGCGGCGATGTCGCGCCACCTCCACCGCCACGGCATCCTTGCGAAGCTGCGCCAGTCGGCCGGCCAGGATGTCGCGGGCGGTTGCGGCCAGCTGCGCGCGCGGGCCGAGGCGCGGTCGCGGAAATCGGATATTCTGGCGCGCCCGGACAGCACGGCGGAGAACTGAGCATGGATCAGCAGAACGAGAACTCGTCGGACAAGGCAAAGACTGGCGCCGAGAGGCGCGCCGAAGCCCGGCGGCATCTGATATTCGGCATCGTCGCCGCCGTCGTGATCACGGCGCTCATCGCCATGATGTTCATCATCGACGAGTACGGCCAGAGCCGCATGCCGAACGCCCATCTGCAGGCCCCGCACGACGCCGCCGACAAGAACTGAGCCGGCTTGACCGGCCGATGCACTGACCTAGAATTCCTGCATAGGCGCCCGGCGTGGGCGCGCTTCTCCGGGGAGGGGGAATGAACGCGCTCCGACTGTTGCCCGCACTTGCCTGCCTGACGGCGTTGCTGCTCGAAGGCTGCGCCACCGACATGATGACCGAGCGCGACCGGGCCATGATGGCCGGCCGCTACGGGGAGTTGGAGAAGCATTCGCTCGCCGAGGTGTCCGACATCTCCAAGGCGAAGACCAACAAGCTCACCACGCTGTGCATGTCCTACGCGAAGCTCAAGCGCTACGACAAGCTTGGGCCCTGCCTCGATCAACTCGAGAAGAACGTCGCCGCAGGCGACACCAACATGATGGACCTCGAGGCGATGGAGAAGAAGAGCCCGCTCATGATGGGCTTCGCCAAAGCCGGCTCGGCCATGTCCGGCGTCTCGCTCGAGCAGGACGTAACGCCGCATCTATGGGAAATCCGCGCGGAAACCTATATGGATCTCGGCGATTTCGCGCGCGCCGTCGAATATGGCAAGAGGCTCTACGCCAACATTCCGAAGCAATGGAACCTGGAACGCTATGCGCGCATCCACGCGACCGGCGTGCTCGGTCTTGCACTCACCTTCTCGGGCGACAAGGCAGGCGGCGCCGCGAAGGCGGCGGAACTCGAAGGCGTCAGCACCGCGTATCCCTACGTGCTGCTGAAGACCGACAAGCAGGTGTTTCTGGCGCGCATCTACGTCGCGCTCGGACAGTACGAAAAGGCCTACGAGATCATCAAGGAGGACGACAATTCCGCCTTCCGCGCTATGGCGGACGCGGTTTCGGGCGGCGCCACACTCGAAGGCGGCAGCCTGTTCGCGTTCCAGCAGATCCAGCGCCGCTTCATGCGGCACAAGACCGAGCTTGAGACCGGGCGCATCGACGAGGCGAAGGCGGGCTACGACTGGATGCTCGACCAGCCGGCCACGCGCGAGAACGGCGACTTCTACTGGATCGTGCTCTACGACCGCGGCCGCATCGCCGAGCGCCAGGGGCGTCGCGGCGAGGCGATCGACTACTATTTCCGCGCCATCGAGATCATCGAGGGCCAGCGCGCCAGCCTCAACACCGAGGCCAGCAAGATCGGCTTCATCGGCAGCAAGCAGGCGGTCTACCAGGACGCGGTGCGCACGCTGATCGCCGAGCATCGCGATGCCGAGGCCTTCGCCTATGTGGAACGCGCCAAGGCGCGCGCGCTCGTCGACATGCTGGCCTCGAAGAAGGACTTCACGGTTGCCGGCGCCGATGCCGAGAAGGTGAATGCCCTGCTGGCGATGGCGGACAAGGCGGACATGGAGGCGCGTGTCATCGAAGCCGGCAAGGCGCCGCGCACTCGCAACGTGGCCGTGCAGGCGAACAGCGAGCTCGCCGCGCAGGCGCCGGAACTGGCATCGCTGGTGTCCGTGACTACCGTCGGCTTGCCGGAGATTCAGCGGCATCTGAAGCCGACGGAGACGCTGGTCGAGTATTACTACGGCAGCGGCGCCGACGAACTCTATGCGTTCATCGTCGGCGCCCAGACGCTGCGCGTGCAGGCCTTGTCGGCCGCGGGGCTGGGCGCCGAGATACAGGCCTTCCGCCAGGCGCTGGATCGCCCGGACAGCGAGGCCTGGCGGCAGCCGGCGCAGCGCCTGCATGCGCGCCTGGTGGCGCCGATCGAAGGACTGCTCGGCGAAGGCCGCGTCACCGTGGTGGCGCACGGCGCGCTGCACTACCTGCCCTTCAATGCCCTGCACGACGGCAAGCAGTTCGTCGTGCAGCGCCACGAGCTGCGCATGCTGCCGGCGGCCAGCGTGATGAAGTTCCTCAAGGCCGGCGGCGCACAGCAGCCCGGGATGATCCTCGCGCTCGGCAATCCCGATCTCGGCAATCCGCGCTACGACCTTTCGTTCGCGCAGGCGGAGGCGCAGGCGATCGCGGCCAGCATGCCGAAGTCGAAGGCGCTGACGCGCAAGGCGGCCAGCAAGGCGGCGTTCAGGCAATACGCGCCGGGCTTCCGCTTCATCCACATCGCCAGCCACGGCCAGTTCGACGCGGCGGCCCCGCTCAACTCGGCCCTGCTGCTGTCACCCGACACCAAAGATAGCGGCCGGCTGACGGTCGGGGAGCTGTACTCGATGCGCATCGATGCCGACCTCGTCACGCTGTCCGCCTGTGAAACCGGGCTGGGATCGATCGAGAGCGGCGACGACGTCGTCGGCCTCACGCGCGGCTTCCTCTACGCGGGCGCGAGTGCGATCGTCGCCAGCCTGTGGCAGGTGGATGACCGGGCGACCGGCCAGTTGATGACTTCGTTCTACAAGGCACTGCGCAGCGGCGCAGACAAGTCCGAGGCTTTGCGGCGTGCGCAGCTTGAAACCCTGCGCACCAATCCCCACCCGTTCTACTGGGCCGCCTTCCAGCTTACGGGGGCGTAGGACGCCGGCGCTTGCGCCACCCCTTGGTGAGCAGGTATTCGACGCGCTGGTGCTCGGTCGTTTCGTCGGCCCGGTGGTGCGGCCATTCCTCGAGGAGGCGCCGTGCCGCCACCACGTCGCACGGATAGAGATTGAATGTCCGCGAGGCGGCCGCCGCGGAATCCTGGTCCAGGCACATCAGCCTGACCGCATTGACGGCGTCCCGCCGCTTGTCCTTGTCCATGTAATTGTTTTCTGCCATTTTGCCGACTCGTGTGGCTGACGTTCGAGTTTCCGGTTCCGTCGGGGCGCAAAACCGGGCGTATGCAAAAAGCCAGAGGATTTTGGCCATGGGGGCGGCATTAGGCCATACCGGTAAACCGGTATTCCGAGCTCCTGATTTTCCTTAACGCCGAGAGTGGACACTGCACATTCGGCTGGTCCCACCTACCCGGACGGGTAGGTGGGACTACCGGTTTACCGGTATTGCTGCGCCGAGCCGGCGGACGTTAGATTCGGTGACCCTACGCGAGGTAGGGAGACGATTACCCATCGACGGCCTGACCCCTGCCCCGTCAAGCCCAGCTTAAGGCGAACCGCGGGTTCGCCGCGGTTCATAGAGAACTACCAGGAGGCGAAGTCCTCCGACCACGGGAGACAGCAATGTTTGGCAAGTTGACGGTCGCGCAGCGACTCGGCGCAGCATTTTCGATTCTCGGCATCGGCCTGGTGGCCTGCGTGCTGCTTTCGCTGTTCCAGCTCTCGGGCCTCAAGGCGGGCCTCGACACGCTGGCCAAAGATCGCGTGCCAAAGATCCTGCTGGTCAAGGCCGTCCAGGATGCGGCCAACCAAACGGCCCGCTCGTTGCGCAATGTCCTGCTGGTGAACCAAGAGGAAGATGCCGCGGCCGAACTGGCGACTCTCGACTCGTCCCGCAAGGCGGTGACGGAGAGCCTGCGCCGGCTCGAAGCCCTCATCGTTTCGGAGAAGGGCAAGGCGCTCCTGGCGAACGTGGCCGAGGCGCGCAAGCCGTACTCGGCGGCCATCGACCGGGCGCTCGAACTGATCAAAGGCGGGCGCAAGGCGGAAGCGACGAGCACGCTGTTCAGCACCATCCGGCCGGCGCAGCGCAAGTACCTGGGTGCGCTCGATGAAATCACGAAATTCCAGGTTGAACTCATCGACAAGTCGGTGGCCGACGCCGAGGCCGAATACCAGCGCGCCATCTGGCTGATGAACGTCGCCGCCGGCATCCTGCTGGCGGTCGCCGCCGGCGTCGCCTTCACGACCATCCGGTCGATTACCGGGCAGCTTGGCGGGGAGCCGGCTTACGCTGCGGAAATCGCGCATGCCGTGGCCGACGGCGACCTCAGCCGCGACATCGCGGTGCGCACGGGCGACGCCTCCAGCATGCTGGCGGCGATGAAGGACATGCAGGAGAAGCTCAAGGGCATCGTGCTCGCCATCCAGAACGAGGCCGAGCGTGTCGCCGCCACGGCCGAGGAACTTTCGGCGTCCTCGAGCCAGGTTGCGGAAAGCTCGCGTCAGCAATCGGAAGCCGCATCGTCGATGGCCGCCTCGGTCGAGCAGTTGACCGTCAGCATCGACCAGGTCTCCGAGCGCGCGGGCGAAGCCTCCCGCATCTCCATGCATTCCGGCGAGCTGTCGCAGCGCGGCACGGAAGTGATCCAGCGTGCCGCCACGGAAATGCACAGCATCGAGAGTTCGGTACAGGCGTCCTCGACCATCATCCAGACGCTGGAACATCAGTCCGCGGAAATTTCGACCATCGTCGCGGTCATCAACGAGATCGCGGACCAGACCAACCTGCTCGCGCTGAACGCGGCCATCGAGGCGGCGCGCGCGGGCGAGCAGGGGCGCGGCTTCGCCGTGGTGGCGGACGAAGTGCGCAAGCTGGCCGAGCGCACGGCGAAGTCGACCCAGGAAATCGCGGAAATGATCCAGAAGATCCAGGCCGGCACGCGCAACGCCGTGGCGAGCATGGAAAGCGGCGTCGCACAGGCGGCCCAGGGGGTCACATTGGCCAACGATGCCGGCAGTTCGATCATCGAGATCAAGGCCGAGGCCGAGCGCGTGGTGGAGGTGGTGGGCGACATATCGCACTCCCTGCGCGAGCAGAGCGCCGCGAGCAACGACATCGCGAAGAACGTGGAGACCATCGCCCAGATGACGGAAGAGAACAGCGCGGCAGTCACGCAGACCGCCGCCGCGGCTCACCATCTCGGTGACATGGCCATTTCGCTGCAGACCATGGTCGGGCAATTCCGCGTCGCATGAAGGGCCGTTGCGCAGGCGCCTAGCGGTTTTCATTAATCCCAGCGGGCTAACCATCTTGCATTATGTACGCGGGACCCGAACCGGCCGACACTTGCGCTTCCCATCTGCGGAACGACTCGAACGAGGCACGCGTGCGCAAGCCGACAGCGACACCCCTCATGATTTCGGACGTTCTCCTCCGGCCTGCCGGCGCCGCGCGCCGGCACTTCTATTCGTAATGGCGGATTGAAGCCAAATGAAACAGGACACGCATGTCAGCCTGAAGCAGTTCGTTTTCTCGCTGTCGCAGGCGCTGGACCTCATCAATCCCGCCATGGCGGACCATCACAAGCGCGTCGCCTACATCGCGCTGCGCGTTGCGGAGGCCTCGGGCTTCACCGGCAGGACCAAGGAGGACGTCGTCGTCGCGGCCGCGCTGCATGACATCGGCGGGCTTTCCGGGCAGCGCCTGGGCGGGCTGCGCGCGCCCGACCTGAAGGTCCGCACGGCGCACGTGGGCTACCAACTGCTGCAGAAATTCAAGCCCTTCCGGGTACCGGCCAACATCGTGCGCTTCCAGCATGTGGCGTGGGCCCACGGCGACAATGGCGAGATCGACGGCAAGACCGTGCCGATGGGCAGCCACATCGTGCACCTCGCCAATCTCGTGAACAGCCTGGTCGATCGCACACGCCCGATGCTGGCGCAGGCGGACGACCTCTGCGACGCCCTGATGGACCGGCGCGGCCACGTGCTGGTGCCGGACTTCGTCGATGCCTTCCTCAAGGTTTCGGGCAACGAGGCGTTCTGGCTCGACCTCAACGCACCCAATCTCCTGCAACTCATGTCGGCGCGCACGCCATTCTCCAGCATCGAGCTCGACATCGACGGCCTGCAGGACTTTGCCGAACTGCTGGCCCAGCTGATCGACTTCCGCAGCCGCTTTACCGCAACGCATTCCAGCGGCGTGGCGGCCAGCGCGGCGACGCTGGCGCAGCTGTTCGGCTTCCCCGAGGCCGATTGCCGGCGCGTGCAGGTGGCCGGCTACCTGCACGATCTCGGCAAGCTGGCCATTCCGACCGAGTTGCTGGAGAAGCAGGGCAAGCTGACCGATGCCGAATGGCAGACGGTGCGCACGCACCCGTATTACACGTACCAGATCCTTGCTTCCATCGAAGGCCTCTCGGACATCGCCTGCTGGAGCGGCATGCATCACGAGCGCCTGCGCGGCACCGGCTATCCGTTCCGCGCCAGCCACGCGGAAATCCCGCTCGAGGCCCGCATCCTCACGGTGGCCGACGTGTTCACCGCGCTCACCGAAGACCGGCCTTACCGCGACGGGCTGGATCAGCGCGCCGTGCTCGGCATCATCGAGGAGATGGTCGAACGGTTCGAGGTCGACCGCAAGGTCTATCAGGTGCTGAAGAACAACTACGAGGTCGTCGACTGCAGCCGCGTCGCGGCCCAGACCGCGGCGCTCTCGGAATACACCAACTTCATGGAAGGGCTCACGGCGCTCGACCTGTCCACTGCACGCGCGGCGCACGTCGCCTGGAAGCGCCGCCTGCGCAGCTATCTCGACGGACGCGGAACCCTGGCCGTGAGCCTGGCGGGCGACCACCGGCAATGCGACCTCGGCTGCTGGTACTACGGCGACGGCTTGCGGCGCTACGGCCATTTGCCCGAGATGCGCGAGTTGGAGAAGCCGCACGCCGAGTTCCACCGGCTGATAGGCAGCCTCGTCGATCACCTGGAGCGCCAGGAGCAAGGCGAAGCGGAGGCCTGCTATGCGCGCATCGAGCCGCTTTCGGACCGCATCGTCGAACTGTTGCAGAACATCGAGGTGAAGGCGACGTCGGCGCTGGTGGATGAGCCCGCGGCGCTTCACTGAGCGCTCCGGTCGATGTCATTGGGGAACCACAACGTGAAGAACTGGGATATCAGGCAACGTCTCATCGCCCTGGTGGCGTTCGCGGTCGTCGCGCTGCTGGCCGTGGGCGGTTTCGCGCTCTACCAGTCAGGCAGGTTGCACGACCGCCTCATCGAGACGCTGGCACGGCACAAGGACATCGCCGCGGCATCGGACCAGGCCCGCGCTGCCCAGGTGCACTTCAAGACGGAAGTGCAGGAATGGAAGAACATCCTGCTGCGCGGGCGCGATCCTGCAGCCTTCGAGAAGCACCTGGCCGGCTTCAATGCCGAGAACGGGAAGACGCTCGATCATCTGAACCAGCTCAAGGCATCGGCACAGCGGCTCGGGGTCGAGCGCCGGCTGAAGGTCGATGAGATCGTCGCCACGTTCTCCAAGCTGGCGCCTTTCTATCTCGAGGCGCTGAAGAGCTACGACCGCGGCGCCGCCGACCCGGCGGCGGCGGTGGACAAGATAGTCCATGGCATCGACCGTGCCCCGACCGCAGCGGTCGACGGCATGGTGGAAACCATGGGCCAGATCGCCGCCGAGTCGCAGAAGATGGAGGCCGCGGCCGCGGACGAGATCCGCGCGGCAGTCGTCGCCGGCCTTGCCCTGTTCATCTCGGGCGCGGTGGCCGTGCTGCTGGCGTTGGCACTGGTCATCGTCCGCTCGATCACGCGTCCGCTGGCCCATCTGGAGGGCACCATGGTGCGGATCGCGGCGGAGAACGATCTCACGCTGCGGGCCGACAACCCGCATGCCGACGAAATCGGACGCATGGCGCAGGCCTTTGATTCAATGATCGGCAAGATGCACCGGCTGGTCGGGCAGACGGCTACCGCCTCCGCGCAGGTGGCGAACGCCGCCGGCGAGCTGTCCGATACGGCGGCGCGGCTGCATGAGGTGGCGGACGAACAGTCCCAGGCGGTCGCGGGCAATGCGGCTTCGGTAGAGCAGCTCACCTCGTCGATCGCCACCGTGGCCGACACGGCGGACGACGTGAAGCACAAGTCCGCGGCCGGCGTGCAGGAAACCAACGAGGGCACGCACAAGCTGAACCAGCTGGTCGAGGAAATCCGGCGCATCCAGGCCACCATGGAGGCGGTCGCCGGCGCGGTGGAGGAGTTCGTCAGCAGCACCAGCGCGATCACCGGCATGACCCAGGAGGTGCGCGAGATCGCCGATCAGACCAACCTGCTGGCGCTCAATGCCGCCATCGAGGCGGCACGCGCGGGGGAGCAGGGGCGCGGCTTCGCCGTCGTGGCGGACGAAGTCCGCAAGCTTGCGGAGAAGTCGGGCGGCTCGGCCAACGAAATCGACGGCGTGGCGCAGTCGATCATGCAGAAGACGACGCACGTTCGCGAAACCATCGCCAAGGGGCGCCAATCGATCGGCGTGAGCGCCTCGCTGGCCGCCGAGGTGGAAAGCACCATCGGCGAAGCCCGCGGCACGGTGCAGGAAGCGAGCCGCGGCGTCGAGGAAATCGCCTGGTCGGTGGCGGAGCAGAAGACCGCGAGCACGGCGATCGCGCAAGCGATGGAACGCATCGCGGGCGCTTCCGAGGAGGCCAGCGTCGCGGCCGGTCAGATGCGCGGGTCGGCCGGCACCTTGCGCCAGTCGGCGGACGAACTCAGGGAAGCGATCGCGGGCTTTCGCGTATAGGGAAAGCCGGAACGGCTAATCGGACTGCGCCAGCAGTTCGACCAGCGCCGCGCCGTAGCGGGCCGCCTTGGCTTCGCCGATGCCCGCCACGCCGAGGAGATCCTCGAGCCGCTGCGGACGCCTCGCCGCGAGCTCCTGCAGGGTACGGTCATGCAGGATCACGTAGGCCGGCACGCCCTGTTCCCGCGCAGTCTGGCCGCGCCATTGCCGCAGGCGTTCGAACAGGCCCGCGTCGGCCGCCGGCAAGTCGGCGGGGAAGATCGCCTTGGGCTGCTTGGCCGCCTTCTTGCGCGCCGCGACCTGACGCCGCAGCATCAGCGTGGTTTCCGACTTCAGTACCGGCTTCGCCTGCTCCGCCAGCTTGATGGCGCCATAGGCGCTCGCATCCGCAAAGACGAGGCCGGCCGCCAGCAACTGGCGCGCGACGCTGCGCCAGGTGGCCTCGTCGAGATCGTCGCCGACGCCGAAGGTCGGCAGGCGATCGTGGCCGAACTGCGCCACCTTGTCGGTGGCGCGGCCGCGCAGGACGTCGATCAGGTGGGCGGCACCGAAGCGCTGGCCGGTGCGCAGGCAGGCGGACATGAACTTCTGCGCCGCGACCGTGCCGTCCCACAACTCCGGCGGCGTCTGGCAGGTGTCGCAGTTGCCGCAGGCATCCCGGGTCTCGCCGAAGTAGTTGAGCAGCACCGTGCGCCGGCAGCCGGCGGTTTCGCAGTAGGCCAGCATGGCGTCGAGCTTTTGGCGCTCGATGCGCTTCTGCTCGTCCGGCGCAGCCGATTCGTCGATGCGCATGCGGTGGATGACGACGTCGTTGAGCCCGTAGGTCATCCACGCCTCGGCCGGTTCGCCGTCGCGCCCCGCCCGGCCGGTCTCCTGATAGTAGGCCTCCAGGCTCTTCGGCAGATCGAGGTGGGCGACGAAGCGCACGTCCGGCTTGTCGATGCCCATGCCGAAGGCGATGGTCGCCACCATGACGACCCCATCCTCGCGCACGAAGCGCTGCTGGTTCTCGCGCCGCGATTCGGCGTCCATGCCGGCGTGGTAGGGCAGGGCCGCGATGCCCTGGCCCCGCAACCACTGCGCCGTTTCGTCCACCTTCTTGCGCGACAGGCAATAGACGATGCCGGCTTCACCGCGGTGGTCGGCGAGGAAGGCGAGCAACTGCTTCCTTGGATTGTCGCGCTCGACGACGGTGTAGCGGATGTTGGGGCGGTCGAAACTGGAGACGAACACGCGCGCCTCGTCCAGGCCGAGGCGCTGGAGGATCTCGGCGCGCGTCAGCGCATCGGCGGTGGCCGTGAGGGCGATCCGCGGCACCCTGGGGAAGCGCTCGTGCAGAATCGAGAGTCCGATGTATTCGGGACGGAAATCATGGCCCCACTGCGAGACGCAATGCGCCTCGTCGATGGCGAACAGGGCGATGCGCTCCTGTGCGTGAAGCTGCTCGAGCTGGGCCTGGAAGCGATCGGTCATGACGCGCTCGGGCGCGACGTAGAGCAGGTCCAGCTCGCCGCGCATCAGGCGGCGTTCGGTGTCGACGGCGGCTTCGAAGTCGAGCGAGGAATTGAGGAAGGCAGCCTTGACGCCGGCCTGGCGCAGCGCGTCGACCTGATCCTGCATCAGGGCGATCAGCGGCGAGACGACGATGCCGATGCCGGGGCGGAGCAGTGCCGGCAGTTGATAGCAGAGCGACTTGCCGCCGCCGGTCGGCATCAGCACCAGGGCGTCGCCGCCGCCCTGGACGTGGGCGATGATGTCGGCCTGCGCGCCGCGGAAGCTGTCGTAGCCGAAAACCGCGCGCAGCAGGCGCAGCGGCTCGCTCATGAGGACGGCGCCGCCAGCCAGCGGCAGCCCGAGTCGTCGCAGGCGAGTGCGGTTCCGCGGGTATCGTCCCAGTCGGGCAGGACCCAGCGTTCGCCGCCGGCGTCGCGATGGCAGGCCTGGCGGTGGGTATGGCCGTGCACGATGCGGGCGACGCCGTGCGCGGCGTAGGCTTGCGCCACCGCGGCGGCCGTCACGTCCATCAGGGCGGTCGACTTGGCGCGCTTGCCGGCTTCGCTGCGTTCGCGCAGTCCGGCGATCTCGGCCTTGCGTTCAGCCAGCGGACGGGCGAGGAACTCGCGCTGCCACTCCGGCGAGCGCACCTGCGCGCGAAACTGCTGGTAGGCGTCGTCGTCGGTGCACAGCGTGTCGCCATGCAGCAGGAGTGTCGGCACGCCGCCGATTTCCACGACCGCGCCGTCTTCGATCAGCACGGC
>JBLNBJ010000206.1:0-13801 GCA_050259835.1 Ignavibacteria bacterium
CCCGCCGAGGGCGACGGGTGGTCGTCGCCGCTTCGTGTCCCCCGGCGGACAAGATCGATAAGGCGTCCGCCTCCTCCTTTACCTACGCGTCGACGACCACCCGCCACCCTCGGCTCGACGCCTCACGGGTTTGAACGTATCCATTGCTGCCGCGGTTGCTCGCCGGGCCGATGGGGTGCCCTGCTGCGCGTAGGTAAAGGAGGAGGCGGACGATTCTAAGATTTTGTCCGCCGGGGGACACGGAGCGCGGCAGGGCACCCTGTCGGCCCGAGCGCACTCTGACGCCCGCACCCCAACCAAGTCAGTGCAGCGTCCGCGGCATCGCCAGCAAGAACTCCGCGACCGGCGCGTCGAACTGGTAGCCGTCCTCGGCCGTCATCTGGTAGCTGCCCTTCATCGTGCCCACCGGCGTCGCGAGCGCACAGCCGCTCGTGTATTCGAAGGATTCGCCCGGCTGCAGCAACGGCTGGTTTCCGACGACGCCCAGCCCGCGGACTTCCTGTTCGACGCCCTCGCTGTCCGTGATGATCCAGTGCCGCGAGATGAGCTGCGCGGCGACGCTGCCGACGTTGGTGATCTGAATCGTGTAGGAAAAGACATGGCGGTCGGCGTCCGGGTCCGACTGGTCGGCCAGGTATTGCGTGTTCACCTTCACGTCGATCTCGTATCGTTTCGCCGCCATCGGTTCGGACCTTATGCGAGCCATCAGAAAAAATTAGTCGGCCTGATGAAAGGCGCCGGCTAGAATCTTGTCCATTCTCTCACGAGGCTGACCATGTCCAAGTTCCGCATCGCTCCTTCGATCCTTTCGGCCAACTTCGCCAAGCTCGGCGAGGAAGTGGACAACGTCCTCGCGGCCGGCGCCGATATCGTGCATTTCGACGTCATGGACAACCACTACGTGCCCAACCTGACGATCGGGCCGCTGGTGTGCGAGGCGCTGCGCAAGCACGGCGTCACGGCGCCGATCGACGTGCATCTGATGGTGAAGCCGGTCGACCGCATCGTGCCGGACTTCGCCAAGGCAGGCGCGACCTACATCACCTTCCACCCGGAAGCCTCGGAGCACATCGACCGGACCATCGCGCTGATCCGCGATCACGGCTGCAAACCCGGCCTCGTGTTCAACCCGGCCACGCCGCTCGACGTGCTCGAATGGACGCTGGACAAGCTCGACATGGTGCTCTTGATGTCGGTGAACCCCGGCTTCGGCGGCCAGAAGTTCATCCCTCACGTGCTCGAGAAGGCGCGCCGCGTGCGCAAGATGATCGACGACTCGGGCCGCGACATCGCGCTCGAAATCGATGGCGGCGTCGGCCCGGCCAACATCCTCGAGGTGGCGCAGGCCGGCGTCGATACCTTCGTCGCCGGTTCCGCCGTATTCGGCGCCGGCGAGGACGCCGACCCGCACCGCTACGACTCGGTGATCGCCTCCATGCGCGCGGAGCTCGCCAAGGCGCGATGATGGAAGCGAGCGCCGTGCGGGCCGTGCTGGTCGACCTCGACGGCACCATGCTGGACACGGTGCTCGACCTGCACGCCGCGGCGAACGCGATGCTGCGGGATTTGGGCCGCGCCGAGATCTCGGTCGAAACCACGCGCACCTACGTCGGCCGCGGCATTCCGGCCCTGGTCAAGCGCTGCCTCGCCGGTCGGCTCGATGCCGCTGATGATCCCGCTCCGCCTCTCGACGACGCGCTCGCCCTGTTCCGTGGCCACTACGCCGAGAGCAACGGCCGCGAAGCGAAGGTCTACCCGGGCGTGATCGAGGGACTCCAGGCATTCGGGCGCAAGGGCCTGCGGCTGGCCTGCATCACCAACAAGGCGGAGGCGTTCACGGCTCCGCTGCTCGAGCGCACGGGCCTCAAGCCCTACTTCGACGTCGTCGTCTCCGGCGACACGCTGCCGCGCGCCAAGCCCGATCCGATGCCGCTGGCGTGGGCCTGCGGCCACTTCGGCCTGAAGCCGCGCGACATGCTGATGATCGGCGATTCGAAAAACGATTTCCTGGCCGCACGTGCCGCCGGCTGCCCGATATTCCTTGTGCCATATGGCTACAACGAGGGCCGCGATGTGCGCGATCTGGATTGCGATGCTATAGTTGCCACACTTTTCGAAGCGGCAAAGCTGATCAATCCCGCATAGCCATGCAACACCGCAATCTGCAAACGACGAAGAAATATGCCCTCGGGGCGGAGGCTTGGCCCTGGCGCCGCTGGCGCTGGCAGTAGCTTTCCGCGCGCGCTCATTCGCCACTTGGGCTGCGCACCCCTCTTCGTCGTTGTGGAGTTGTCATGACTGAATCCGAATTCAATCGCCTGGCCGAGGCCGGCTACAACCGCATCCCGGTTACCCTCGAAACTTTCGCCGACCTCGACACCCCGCTGTCGATCTATCTCAAGCTGGCTGGCGGCCCCTACTCGTATCTCCTCGAATCCGTCCAGGGCGGCGAGCGCTTCGGGCGCTACTCGTTCATCGGCCTGCCGAGCAGCACGCGCATCGCCGTGTATGGCTCGACGATCATGCTCTTGACCGGCAACCGTGTGGCCGAACGGCGCGAGCACACCAATCCGATGTCCTTCATCTCGGAGTTCATGGCGCGCTTCAAGGTGCCGGACCTGAAGGGGCTGCCGCGTTTCTGCGGCGGGTTGGTCGGCGTGTTCGGCTACGACACCGTGCGCGCCGTCGAGCCGAAGCTGGCCGAGGTTTCCAAGCCCGATCCGCTCGGCACGCCGGACATCATGCTGACGCTGTCGGAAGAGATCGCGATCGTCGACAACCTCTCGGGCAAACTGACGCTGGTGGTGTTCGCGGAGCCGGGCTTCCCGGGCGCCTGGAAGCAGGCGCAGGCGCGGCTCAAGGAACTGCTCGCCAAGCTGCGCGAGCCGGTGAGCATTCCCGACGACAAGGCGACCGAGAGCGCGCCGGCCGAATCGGAATTCGGCGAGGAAGAGTTCAAGGCCGCGGTGCGCCGCGCCAAGCAATACATCGTCGACGGCGACGTCATGCAGGTCGTGCTGTCGCAGCGCATGAGCAAGCCTTTCGGCGCGCATCCGCTGGCGCTCTACCGCAGCCTGCGTTCGCTCAATCCGTCGCCCTACATGTTCTATTTCGACTTCGAGGACTTCCACGTCGTCGGCGCTTCGCCGGAGATCCTGGTGCGTCTCGAGGACGGAACAGTCACCGTGCGGCCGATCGCCGGCACGCGCAAGCGCGGCGCGACGCCGGAGGAAGACGCCGCGCTGGCGGCCGAACTGCTGGCCGACCAGAAGGAGCGCGCCGAGCACCTGCAACTGCTCGACCTCGGCCGCAATGATTGCGGCCGCGTGGCGAAGACCGGAACGGTGAAGGTCACCGACCAGTTCATGATCGAGCGCTACTCGCACGTGATGCACATCGTGTCGAACGTCGAGGGCCGCCTGAAGGACGACGAAGGCCCGGTGTCGGTGCTGAAGGCCACCTTCCCGGCCGGTACCGTGTCGGGTGCACCGAAGGTGCGCGCGATGGAAATCATCGACGAACTCGAACCGACCAAGCGCGGCATCTACGCCGGCGCCGTCGGTTACCTCGGCTTCAACGGCGACATGGACCTCGCGATCGCGATCCGCACGGCGGTGGTCAAGGACGGCCGCATTTATGTGCAGGCGGGCGCCGGCATCGTTGCCGATTCCGACCCCGACAGCGAATGGCACGAGACGCTGAACAAGGCGAAGGCGCAATTGCGTGCCGCCGAGATGGCCGAACGCGGCCTCGATACGCGTTTCGAGTGAAGGAGAAGAACATGTTGCTGATGATCGACAACTACGACTCCTTCACCTACAACCTGGTCCAGTACTTCGGTGAGTTGGGCGCCGACGTGCGCGTCTATCGCAACGACGCCATCACGCTGAAGGAAATCGCGGCGATGAAGCCCGACCACCTGGTCATCTCCCCGGGGCCGTGCTCGCCCAAGGAAGCCGGCATCTCGGTGGCGGCCATCCAGGAATTCGCCGGCAAGATGCCCATCCTCGGCGTCTGCCTGGGCCACCAGAGCATCGGCTACGCCTTCGGCGGCGAGATCGTGCATGCCAAGACGATGATGCACGGCAAGCTGTCGCCCATCCACCACGCGAACAAAGGCGTGTTCACCGGCTTGCCGAATCCGATGACGGCGACGCGCTACCACTCGCTGGCGATCCGCCGTGAAATCCTGCCCGCGGACCTCGAGATCACCGCCTGGACGGAAGACGGCGAGATCATGGGCGTGCGCCACAAGACGCTGGCCGTCGAAGGTGTGCAGTTCCATCCCGAATCCATCATGACCGAGCGCGGCCACGACCTGCTCGCCAACTTCCTCAAAGGAGTCCGCTGATGATCACGCCCCAGGAAGCCCTGCAGCGCACCATCGAGCATCGCGAAATCTTCCATGACGAGATGCTGCACCTGATGCGGCTCATCATGGCCGGGGAAGTCACGCCGGTGATGACGGCCGCCATCCTCGCCGGCCTGCGCACGAAGAAGGAAACCATCGGCGAGATCGCCGCGGCAGCCACGGTGATGCGCGAGTTGTGCACCAAGGTCAGTGTCCCGAACAACCCCAACTTCGTCGACATCGTCGGCACAGGCGGCGACTCGGCGCACACCTTCAACATCTCGACCGCGTCGGCCTTCGTCGTCGCCGGCGCCGGAGCCACGGTGGCCAAGCACGGCGGGCGCAGCGTGTCGTCCAAGTCCGGCTCGGCCGACGTGCTCGAAGCACTCGGCGCCAAGATCACGCTCAACGCGCAGCAGGTCGCCGAATGCATCCAGGCCACCGGCATGGGCTTCATGTTCGCCCCGAACCACCATCCGGCGATGAAGAACGTCGCACCGGTGCGCAAGGAACTCGGCGTGCGGACGATCTTCAACATCCTCGGCCCGCTCACCAACCCGGCCGGCGCGCCGAACACGCTGATGGGCGTGTTCCACCCGGATCTCGTCGGCATCCAGGTGCGCGTCATGCAGCGCCTAGGCGCGCAGCACGTGCTCGTGGTGTGGGGCAAGGACGGCATGGACGAGGTTTCGCTGGGCGCCGCCACGATGGTGGGCGAACTCAAGAACGGCGAGATACTCGAGTACGAGATCCATCCCGAAGACTTCGGCCTCCAGATGGTGTCGAACCGCGGCCTCAAGGTGGCCGACGCCGACCAATCCAAGGCCATGCTGATCGGCGCGCTCGAGAACGAGCCGGGCACCGCGCGCGAAATCGTCACGCTCAATGCCGGCACGGCGCTGTATGCCGCCAACAAGGCGAGTTCCATCGGCACTGGCATCCAGATGGCGCGCGAGGCGATCGCCAGCGGCGCGGCGCGCAAGAAGCTCGACGACTTCGTCCAATTCACCCAGCGCTGCGCATGAGCACCGGAAAGGCCGACATCCTCGAGCGCATCGTCGCGGTCAAGCGCGAGGAAGTCGCCTCGGCCAAGGCCGCGCGGCCGCTGGAACGGGTCCGCGCGGACGCTTCTGCCCAGGCACCCGCGCGAGATTTCGTCGGCGCCGTCCGGGGCAGGATCGCCGCCGGCAAGCCCGCCGTCATTGCGGAAATCAAAAAGGCCAGCCCCTCCAAGGGAGTCTTGCGCGAAGACTTCCGGCCGGCCGAGATTGCCGTCGACTACGAGAAGCACGGCGCCGCCTGTCTGTCGGTGCTGACGGATCGTCAGTTCTTCCAAGGTGCGCCCGAATACCTGCAGGCTGCCCGGGCCGCCTGCGGCCTGCCCGTTCTGCGCAAGGACTTCATGATCGACCCATACCAGGTCTATGAAGCGCGGGCCATGGGCGCGGACGCCATCCTCCTGATCGTCGCCTCGCTCAGCCTCGAACAGATGCGCGAAATGGAGGCGATCGCGGCCGGCCTCGGCATGGCCGTGCTGGTCGAATCGCACGACGGCGAGGAAGTCGATGTCGCACTCCAGCTCGATACACCGCTGATCGGCATAAATAACCGCAACTTGCGTACATTTGACGTCACATTGAACACCACTCTGGCCCAACTGCCCCGGATTCCGGCCGACCGCATCGTCGTCACCGAATCCGGCATCCGGACTGGACAAGACGTCACCCTGATGCGCGGCCGCAACGTGAATGCCTTCCTGGTCGGCGAGGCCTTCATGCGCTGCCCCAGCCCGGGCGCCGAGCTCGAACGCCTGTTCGGCTGACCTGCAAAGGGCCCGCCAGGCCCGTTGCAAAAACACCACATCAAAGCCCCATTCCCCTCCGTCCAAAGGGCATTTCTTTTGGACTACCGGCGTCCCGCTGGCAGAATCCTGCCATCCCTCGGAGACGGGGGCTAACTTGGAATCAGTGGCCAACCACGTGGTGTCATTGAAACCGCAACTTTCTACAACAAGGAGTTTCACATGCAGAAGAAACTGATCGCCCTGGCTATCGCTGGCCTGTCCGGCGCCGCCTTCGCCCAGTCGAACGTCACCGTCTACGGTGTTGCCGACATGTACGTCGCCAACGTGACCGCCGCCGGCCACAGCAGCCAGACCGCCATCAACTCCGGCGGCCTGTCGGGCTCCCGCCTCGGCTTCAAGGGCACGGAAGCCCTGGGCAACGGCACCAGCGCCCTGTTCGTTCTCGAGTACGCCCTGGCCCTGGACGCCAACAGCGGCGTCGGTGGTCCCGACCAGAGCTCCAACCAAGCTCGCCAGCAGATCGTCGGCCTGACCGGCAGCTGGGGTACCGCGGTTGCTGGCTTCGCCCAGACCGCTGGCTATGACTTCTCCTGCCAGACCAACCCGGTTGCTGGTTCGCAACTCGACGCCTCCGCCAAGCTCGGCACCTCCGGCCTGCTGGCCTGCGGCGCTGCTGGCCGCGCTGGCAACGCCGTTGCCTACATCTCCCCGTCCTTCGGCGGCTTCACCGTTGCGCTGAACCACGCCCGCATCACGGAAACCAACAAGTACGTCAATGGCGCCAACGACGCCACGGGCAACCTGCTGGGCTTCAAGTATGCCAACGGCCCGATCGGCGCCAACCTGACCTGGGCGAAGATCTCCAACATCCGCGCTGCCACCGGCGGCGGTGCTGGCACGGTCGACGAGCAGACCGAATGGGGCCTGACGGGTTCCTACGACTTCGGCGTTGCCAAGGCCTTCGCCTCCTACCAGACCCTGAAGCAGGACATCTGGAACGAGCGTGACTCCAAGTGGCAACTGTCCGCCGCCGTGCCGCTGGGTGGTGGCAACTTCATCGCCCAGTACGCCCAGAACAACGTCAAGCACACCGCCGCGACGGACAACTCCAAGGCCTACACGCTGGCTTACGCCTACGGCCTGTCCAAGCGCACCACGCTGTACACGGGCTACACGCACGTGAGCAACGACTCGGGCGCGACCAAGGGTGCCTTCGCCGACGTGGCTGCCGCCTCCGCCGTTTCGGGCGCGACGACCTACAACGCGAACGTTACCCCGACCGCCGGTGGCAACGCCTCCGTGTTCGCGGTTGGTATCAACCACGCCTTCTAATCGACTCCTGTCGATCTGAAGTTGAAACGGCCGCCTTCGGGCGGCCGTTTTTCGTTTACCGGTCCGGCGCTGCTTAATCCGTACCGGCCTGCCACCGTCAGTAGCCGAAGAAGTCTTCGCTCCTGATGTCTTCGTCGTCGATCCCGGCCTGATTCAGCTGGCGGCGCATGTCCGCCACCATGGCCGGCGGACCGGCAACATAGCAGGCGGGGGATGACAGGTCGGCGATGACTTCCTTCAGCAACTCGGCGTCCACGGGGCCTCTGCGTCCCGCCCACTGTGACTCGACTGCACGCGTCATGGTGGCCATCAGCTTGAAGCCCTCGATGCGCCGGGCAAGGCCGCGCAGTTCCTCGAGGAAGGCCGCGTCTTCGGGCCGGCGATTCGAGTAAACCAGGACGAAGCGCCTCGCCAGGTGCTCCTGCGCAGCATGCCGGAGCATGGAGACGAACGGCGTGATGCCGATGCCGCCGGCGATGAAGACAGCAGGCCGGGCAACATCCCTATGCAGCGTCAGCGAGCCGAACGGGCCGTCGATCTCCACGGCCTCCCCCACTGCAAGGCCGCCCAGCGCGCGCTTGAACGCACTATCCCGCATGCGAGTGGCGATCGTGAGGCGATCTTCGAATGGCGCACTGACGAGCGAGAAGGCATGGCGAGCGGCCTGCGGGTCGCTACCTGCGAGCCCGGGCAGGATCAGGTCTATCGCCTGACCGGGCTTGAAAACGAAACCGCCCGGCTTCTCGAAATGGAAGGCGCTCGTGCCCTCCGCCACGGCTTCCTGGCTCAGCAGCCTCGTCGTGCAGGTGCTCATCGTGTGCTCCTGTTCAGCGGCGCTTGGTGATGCGCGCAAAGGCGGAATGGTTGTGGATCGACTCGAAGTTCTCGGCCTCCACCACATAAGCGGCAATGCGGTCGTCTCCATTCAGCGAGAGCGCGACATCCCGGACAAGATCCTCGACGAACTTCGGATTGTCGTAGGCCCGCTCCGTAACGTACTTCTCGTCAGGCCGCTTGAGGAGTCCATACACCTCGCAGGACGCCGCCCGTTCGGCCACTCCGATCAGTTCGTCGATCGTCATGTCGCCCGCAAGCTCGGCTTCTATGCCGATATGCGAACGCTGGTTGTGCGCGCCGTAATCGGAAATCTCCTTGGAACAGGGGCAAAGGCTGGTCGCCGGCACGACGACCTTCATCGAGAACGAATAGCTGCCCGCCTCGGTCACTGCAGCTCGCCAGTTAACCTGGTAGTCGAGCAGGCTGCGCACCTGGGACACCGGCGCGGTCTTCGGCCTGAAATAGGGGAAGCTCAGCTCGATGGCGCCGCTCCAGGCACCGAGCCTCTCCAGCATCTCGAAAAGCACGCTCCTCAGGGAGTCCGGGCTGAGCGCTCCCCTCCGCGCCTCGAGGAGCTCGATGAACCGCGACATGTGGGTTCCTTTCACATGCCCGGCAAGACCGACCGACAGGGACAAGGTCGCGACGGTCGGGAACGGCCCTCCTCCAGCATCGATCGTCATCGGATACCGGATGCCATGAACCCCGACGGCGTGGACCGGAAGATTGCGGCCGTCGGGCTGGGATTGGATATCCGGCAGCAGGCCGGCTTTCTCTGGGGCATTCATGTCCGTCCTTTCCTGATGGCTGAACAAAGCTCAGCGCACACAGTCTTAGATGCGAATGGCAGAAATAGTTTCTCCATGACTTAATGCGTCAAGCCGGACGTCCCAAAGAACCTGCTGGAAAACCTGACATGCTCGCCATCCTCGGCCAGCGGCAACGCGATCTGCTGAAGCGCCTGCTCTGGAAAAAGGGCGGACTGACGGTGCTGGAATTGACCGAGCAGTTGCATATCACCAGCAACGCCGTGCGCCAGCATCTGGCCGCGCTTGAGAACGACGGGCTCGTGGCCCGCGGTGGATCACGCCCCTCCGGCGGTCGTCCGGAACAGCTCTACGTCCTCACCGAAGCGGGGCGCGAACTCTTTCCGCGTCACTATTGGTGGTTTGCCCAGTTGATCGTCCAGTCGATCAAGGCGGAAGGCGGGGCGCAAGCTGCGTGCGAGCGTTTCGAAGCACTGGGCTCCGAAGTCGCCCGCCAATTGCTGCACCAGCAGGCGGATCCTGCAAGCCGCCAGGAACGCGTCGAAAAGCTCGGCCAGGTCATGGAAGGCCTGGGCTATGAGACGGGAAATGCGAGCGCCAATGGCGACATGTCCGTCATCGAGGCGCACAACTGCGTGTTCCACAACCTCGCGCAAGCCGATCCGGACGTCTGCAGATTCGACTTGGCGCTCTTATCGACATTCGCCGACAGCGAGGTCCTTCACGAGGAATGCATGGCCAAGGGCGGGAACGTCTGCCGCTTCAGGTTCTTGCCGAAGCGATGAGGCCAAGGGTGAAGGGCCCCGGAAAACGACAAGGGGCGCCGAAGCGCCCCTTGCACCAGCCAGCGGAAGCCTGCCTCAGGCCTTGTCTTCCGTCTTGCGCGCTTCCAGCTTTTCCTTGATGCGCGCGGACTTGCCGGAACGCTCGCGCAGGTAGTAGAGCTTGGCGCGACGGACGTCGCCGCGGCGCTTGACTTCGATGGCAGCCAGCAGCGGGGAGTAGGTCTGGAAGGTACGCTCGACGCCTTCGCCGGCGGAGATCTTGCGCACGATGAAGCTGGAGTTGAGGCCGCGGTTGCGCTTGCCAACCACCACGCCTTCGTAGGCCTGCAGACGCTCGCGGTTGCCTTCCTTGACCTTCACCTGGACGATGACGGTGTCGCCGGGGGCGAAGTCGGGGATGGTCTTGCCGAGGCGTTCGATTTCCTCTTTTTCGAGTTGGGCAATCAGGTTCATTTCTAACTCCTGTCAAATGGCCGGTGGCCTTTCGTACAGAGCAGCCCAGACGCAGGCTGATGCACGCGGTTTGTTGTTACTGACGCTCGCGCCGGAATTCCTCCAGCAGTCGCGCCTCTTCCTTGCTCAGACTACGGCGTTCGAGCAATTCCGGCCGCCGCAGCCACGTCCGTCCCAGCGCCTGTTTCAGACGCCAGCGCCGGATGTTCTCATGGTGCCCCGACAACAGCACGTCGGGCACGCGCATTCCTTCGTACTCCTCGGGCCGCGTGTAGTGCGGGCAGTCCAGCAGCCCGTCCGCAAACGACTCCTCGATCGCGGAGGCCTCGTCATTCAAGGCTCCCGGCAACTGCCTGACGCAGGCGTCGATCAGCGCCAGCGCCGCCACTTCACCGCCGGAGAGCACGAAGTCTCCCAGCGAAATCTCTTCATCGACGCAGCGCTCGATCAGCCGCTCGTCGACGCCTTCGTAGCGTCCGCACAGCAGCACTGCACCGTCGCCCTGCGCCACCTCGCACACCTTCGCGTGCGTCAGCGGCTGGCCCTGCGGCGAAAGGTAGATCACCCTCCCGCTGCCGCCGCGCGCCGCTTTCGCGGCCGCGATGGCCTTTTCCAGCGGCGCCACCTGCATCACCATGCCGGGGCCGCCGCCGAAGGGCCGGTCGTCGACCGTGCCGTAGCTGTTTTCCGCCCATTGGCGCGGATTCCAGCCTTCGAACTGCCACAAGCCCCGCTCCAGCGCGCGCCGCGTAATGCCGGACTGCGTCACTGCAGCGAACATCTCCGGGAAGAGCGTGACGACGTCGAAGCGCAGCGTCACCAGTCCTTCCCCCATGCAACGCAGATGCGGCCGCCGGCCAGATCCACGTCCTTGACTACCTCGGCGACGAACGGCAACAAGTGTTCCTTGTCCGCCGCCTCGTCTTTCACCGTGAGCACCTGGTTCGCGCCGGCCTCGATCAGCGAGGCCACCTTCCCCAAAGACTCGCCGGCTTCATTTACCACTTCCAGGCCGACCAGGTCGCCCCAGTAGAACTCGTCTTTCCCGGTCGCCGGCAGTTCTTCGCGCGGCGCGCCGACGTACATGCCGTCGAGCTTTTCCGCCGCGGTACGGTCGTCTACGCCGTCGAACTTGCCGATCAGACCCTTGCCGTGCGCCCGCAATTCTTTGAGCGCAATCGGCTGCCAATCGCCGCCGTCCTCAGACCTGCCGATCCACCAGCGAGGCATTTCCGCCCAGGCGGCCGGATCGTCCCCGAAGGGATGCAGCTTGACCCAGCCTTTGATGCCGTATGGAGCGGCGATCCGCCCCAGGACGATCATGCTATTCAGGCGGCCTTCTTGGCGAAGCCCTTGACCAGGCGCGCCGCCGTCGGCGAAAGCTGGGCGCCCTGGCCCTGCCAGTAGGCAAGGCGCTCGGCGTTCACGACGAGACCGGCTTCGTTGGCGGCGGCCACCGGGTTGTAGTAGCCGATGCGCTCGACGAAACGGCCGTCGCGGCGATTGCGCGAGTCGGTCACCACCATGTTGTAGAACGGGCGCTTCTTGGCGCCGCTGCGGGCGAGGCGAATGACAACCATGTGTCGTTCCTTGAATTCAGAGAAAGCCGCGGATTATAAGGGGAAATGCGCCTTATTGGAAGATTTCCGCAATAGTCCGCTGGACAACCTGCGCCGCAGCCCGGGGATCGGCCGCCTGGCGGATCGGGCGGCCCACGACAATGTAGTCGGCGCCGTTGGCGAAGGCCTGGGCGACGTCGACTGTGCGCTTCTGGTCGTCGACCGGCCGATTTTCGACCGGGCGGATGCCCGGCGTGACGACCAGCAGTTTCTGGCCCAGTTCGCGGCGGATCATGGGCGCCTCGAGCCCCGACGAGACGATGCCGTCCACGCCGGTCTGCAACGCCCGGCGCGCGCGCGACAGCACGAGCTTCTCGACGTCGCAGGCGAAGCCGAGGTCGTCGAGGTCGCCGCGGTCGAGGCTGGTGAGCACCGTCACGGCGAGGATCTTGAGGTCGCCCTTGTCCCTGGCAGCCGCTTCCATGATCGCCTGGTTGCCGTGCACAGTGGCGAAGGTTGCGCCGCTGCCGGCGAGCGCGCGCACGGCCGAGCGTACGGTTTCCGGCACGTCGAAGAACTTGAGGTCGACGAACACCTTCTTCTGCTGCTTGACCAGCCAGTCGAGCAGTTCGAAATAGCCGCCGGCCATGAACAACTCGAGCCCGATCTTGTAGAAGCTGACGGCGTCGCCGAGCTGGCTCACGAGCGCCTTGGCGGCCTCGGCTTCGGGAACGTCGAGCGCAACGATCAGGCGGTCGGCGGCGGCAATCGGCTTGTCGGATTTCATCATGGCTTCTTCCAGGATCTGGCGTTGGGATAGAACTGTTCGGGCGACTGCGTGCGGTAATGGCCGTCGGCGACGTAGCGGCCGAAGCGCAGGAATTCGTCGGCATCCTTCGCCGGTCCTGTCATGCGGACGACCTCGCGACCGTCGGTGCCGAAGATGACGAAGCTTGGCGTCCCGTGAATGCCAAGGGTGCGCGTAAAGGCCTTTTCGTTGGTCTGGCCGCCCCAGAAGTCCGAGAGCGGCTGGTTGCCCAGCGCGTCGATGGAAAACAGCGAAAAGCGCTTGTGGAAGTAAGCCTGCACATCTTCGCGGCTGAGGATTTGCTCCCGCATCCGCTTGCAGTACGGGCAGCCTTCCATTTCGAACATCAGCAGGACGCCCTGTTTGCCGGCTTGTCGCGCCGCGCGGAGTTCGTCGGCGAGATCACCGAGGTTCGGATCGAAGAACTTGTCGGCATCGCCCGCGATGGCGCCTGCCAGCCAGGCGGCAAGGAACAGGAACAACAGGCTATTGCGCAGGCGCCGCATGGTCTCCTCCGGGAGGGCGGGATTCTACTAGAATCGCCGTCTGCCCATGGTCGAGCCCGCGCCCCGCATCCATTACCCGCCCGCGCTGCAGGACGCGCTGGCCTGGCTTGCGGCGCCGCCGGCCGCGGACCCCCTGCACGACCTCTCCCCGATGCGCCGACATCTCGCCGCGGTCGCCCGCCTCGGCATTCCGGCGCTCCAGCACGTCAAGATCCTAGAGCTGTTCGAGGCGCGTGCCCGACTGGCGAGCCGCGCCGTGAAGCCGCTGCTGCTCGATGCCACCTTGCCGGTCCCGAAGCGGCTGCGAGTCGTTGCCCAGGGATTGATGCGGATTCACCGCGCCATCGCGGCGGGATACCTGAGGGCGCTGCGCGAGGCGGCCCCGGGAAAGCTCAAGGCGCGCACGCGCAGCCCGGGGCGCGTCTGTGCCGCGGGGCTGGCCAACCTCCTCCAGGAATACGAGATCGGCCAGTTCGTGGCCGCCACCCCGGCGCAGGAGTTCTGGGTGCGCGCCCAGGCCTTCCACGCAATCGCCACGGCGCAGCGCGAGTCCGATGTCCAGGACGACACGGACGACGCGATCCACCGCATGAAGACCC
>JBLNBJ010000207.1:0-33860 GCA_050259835.1 Ignavibacteria bacterium
GACCAAGGACGCCGCGCGGCTGTCGGGCCTCAACGTGCTGCGCCTGCTCAACGAGCCGACCGCGGCGGCCATCGCCTACGGCCTCGACAACGCGGCCGAAGGCATCTATGCCGTGTACGACCTCGGCGGCGGCACCTTCGACATCTCCATCCTCAAGCTCGCCAAGGGCGTGTTCCAGGTGCTCTCCACCGGCGGCGATTCCGCGCTCGGCGGCGACGACTTCGACCATCGCATCTTCTGCTGGATCATCGAGGAAGCCAAGCTGACGCCGGTTTCGCCGCAGGACGGCCGGCTGCTGCTGACGCGCGCGCGCGAAGCCAAGGAGTACCTGACCTACCACGCGGTCGCGCCCATCACCGTCAAGCTCGGCAGCGGCGAGTACGTGGACCTGCGCCTGACGACCGAGAAGTTCGCGGAAATCACCAAGACGCTGGTGCAGAAGACGCTGCAGCCGACGCGCAAGGCGCTGCGCGACGCCAATCTTTCGCCCGAGGAAGTGAAGGGCGTCGTGATGGTGGGCGGCGCCACCCGCATGCCGCAGATCCAGCAGGCGGTGGCCAGCTTCTTCGGCCAGGAGCCGCTCAACAACCTCGACCCCGACAAGGTGGTCGCGCTCGGCGCGGCCACGCAGGCCAACCTGCTGGCCGGCAACCGCGCCGCCGGCGACGACTGGCTGCTGCTCGACGTCATCCCGCTCAGCTTGGGCATGGAGACCATGGGCGGGCTGACCGAGAAGATCATCCCGCGCAACTCGACCATTCCGGTGGCGCGGGCGCAGGACTTCACCACGTTCAAGGACGGTCAGACCGCGATGGCGCTGCATGTCGTGCAGGGCGAGCGCGAACTCGTGTCCGACTGCCGCAGCCTCGCGCGCTTCGAACTGCGCGGCATCCCGCCGATGGTGGCGGGCGCCGCGCGCATCCGCGTCACTTTCCAGGTCGACGCCGACGGCCTGCTGTCGGTGACGGCGCGCGAACAGACCACCGGCCACGAGGCGCGCATCGAGGTGAAGCCGTCCTACGGCCTTTCCGACGACGAGATCGCGGCGATGCTGAAGGACAGCTACAGCCACGCCTCGGACGACGCCTTCCGGCGCGCGCTGCGCGAGGCGCAGGTCGAGGCGCAGCGGCTCATCGAAGCCGTCCAGTCGGCCCTGCGCACCGACGGCCACTTGCTCTCCGACGCCGAGCGCGCCCAGATCGAAGCGCTGGTGACCCGGCTGCAGGCGGTGATGATCGGCGACGACCGGCGCGCCATCGACAGCGCGATGGACGGGCTCAACAAGGGCACCGGCGAGTTCGCCGCGCGCCGCATGAACGCCAGCGTGCAGAAGGCGCTGTCGGGCAAGACCATCGGGGAGATCGAGTCGTGACGCGCATCATCGTGCTGCCCAACGCGGAGTACTGCCCCGAAGGCGCGGTCATCGAAGCGCCGCCCGGGCAGACCATCCTGGATGCCTTGCTCGACAACGGCATCGAGCTCGAGCACGCCTGCGAGAAGTCGTGCGCCTGCACCACCTGCCACGTCGTCGTGCGCGAAGGCTTCGGATCGCTCGAGGCCGCCGACGAGACCGAGGACGACCTGCTCGACAAGGCCTGGGGGCTCACCTCGACGTCGCGCCTGTCGTGCCAAGCGGTCGTCAAGGACACCCCGCTGGTGATCGAGATTCCGAAGTACACGATCAACCAGGCCAAGGAAGGCGCGGGAGGGAAGCGCTCATGAAATGGACCGACATCAACGACATCGTGCCCGATCTCGCCGACGCCCATCCTGACGTCGACCCGACGCGCATCAACTTCGTGGACCTGATGAACTGGGTGATGGCGCTGCCCGGTTTCGACGACGATCCCAAGCACTGCGGCGAGAAGATCCTCGAAGCCATCCAGCAGGGCTGGATCGACGAAGTCTCCTGAGCGGCCCGCGGCCGTGATGCCTTCATGGCCCTGATCGATACCCACTGCCATCTCGATGCCGCGGAATTCGACGCGGACCGCGCTGCGGTGGCCGCGCGCGCCGCAGCGGCCGGGCTCTGCCGCATCATCGTGCCCGCCGTGGCGCGCGCGAATTTCGGCGCCGTCGCCTCGGTTTGCCGGGAGTTCGGCGTCTGCGTTCCGGCCTACGGCATCCACCCGATGTACGTCGATGATTCGCGCGAGGAAGACCTCGATGCGCTGCGCGAGACGCTGCAGCGCGAACCGGCCGTCGCCGTCGGCGAGATCGGCCTCGACCGCTTCATAACCGAGCGCGACGACGATAGGCAGGATTTCTACTTCGTCGAGCAACTGAAGATCGCGCGCGACGCGGGGCTGCCCGTGCTGTTGCACGTGCGCAAGGCGGTCGACGCCGTCCTCAGGCAGCTGCGCCGCATCGACGTGACCGGCGGCATTGCGCACGCCTTCAACGGCAGCCGCCAGCAGGCCGACGAGCTGATCAAGCGCGGCTTCAGGCTGGGCTTCGGCGGCGCCATGACGCATCCGCGCGCGAAGCACCTGCGCGAACTCGCCGCCACGCTGCCGCTCGAATCCATCGTGCTGGAAACCGACGCTCCCGACATTCCGCCCGTCTGGCTCGGCCGCGCGCGCAACGAGCCGGCCGAGCTGGCGCGCATTGCGGCGACCTTGGCGGAATTGCGCGGCATGGCGCCCGGGGAAGTCGCGGCGGCCACGGCCGCCAACGCCCGGGCCGTCCTGCCGCGGCTGCCCGCCTGATGGCCGCGGCCCGGACGAGCGGCCGTGCGCTGGCCGCCCTGGCGGTGCTCACGCTGCTGTGGGGCTATACCTGGATCATCGCCAAGCAGGCGCTCGACTACGCGGGGCCCTTCCACGTCGGTTTCCTGCGCACCGGCGCCGCGACGCTGGCCCTGTTCGGCGCCCTGGTCGCGATGCGGCGGCCGCTGCGTCCGCAGGCGATCGCCAAGACCGCCGTCGTGGGCATCTTCCAGACCGGCGGCTTCATCGCGCTATCGACCTGGGCCCTGGTCGAGGGCGGAGCCGGCAAGACGGCGGTGCTGGTGTTCACCATGCCGATCTGGACGCTGCTGCTCTCGCGCCTGGTGCTGCGCGAACGCATCCACGCTTCGCAGTGGGCCGCGGCGGCGTGCGCGCTGGCCGGGCTCACGCTGATCATCGCGCCCTGGAACCTGCATGCGAGCCAGTTGAGCAAGCTGCTGGCGGTGCTCGCCGCTCTGAGCTGGGCGCTGTCGACCATCCTGGTCAAGCACTGGCGGCAGGCGCTGGCCGGCGATGTCCTGGCGCTGACGACCTGGCAGATGCTGTTCGGCCTGCTGCCCCTTTCCGTCGTGCTGTTGTTCGTGACTGAGCGTCCGACCGAATGGACGGTCTCGTTCACCCTCATCATCGTCTTCATGGCCGTCGTCAGCACGGCCTTCGGCTGGTTCCTCTGGCTCTACGTGCTGGAGCGGCTGCCGGCCTGGCAGGCCAGCCTTTCAATCCTCGGCATTCCGGGCGTGGCGATTCTCTCCTCGCGCTGGCAGCTCGGCGAACGCGCGGATCTGGCCGAAGTGGCCGGCATGCTGCTGATTGGCGCCGGGTTGGTCGCCATCTCACTGCTCAATTGGCGATCGCAGCGTCGCATGCGTTGATGCGGCGGTGCGGCATTGCCGCGCTGCCGTAGGCGGCACATGCGCCCCGTTGATATACTGCAAAAAAAAGCCAGCAGCGAAGAACGAGAACGATCCCCAGGAGGCTTGCGGTCGCCGCCCCGACATGCGCGGCGGCCCGTTTGAAAGGGAGTGCCATGTTCCAGTTTCTCGATCGTCTCAGCGTGCGCAACAAGATCTGGGCGATG
Source organism: Ignavibacteria bacterium (assembly GCA_050259835.1). Lineage (GTDB taxonomy): Bacteria > Pseudomonadota > Gammaproteobacteria > Burkholderiales > Rhodocyclaceae > Nitricoxidireducens. The sequence continues at coordinate 3,808 of JBLNBJ010000207.1, forward strand.
GTCGGCCTGTTCCTGTCCGCGGTCATCCTCGGCAGCGTCATCGACGTCGCCACCTCGCGCGGGCTCCTGATCGGCGAGAAGCGGCTGAAGACCCGCCATCTCGTCGAAGCCGCCGAGAGCCTGCTCGCCCACTATTACGATCTCCAGAAGAGCGGCAGCCTGAGCGAGGAAGAGGCCAAGGCGCAGGCCATCCGCGCGCTCAAGGCAATGCGCTACGAGAAGAGCGAGTATTTCTGGATCAACGACTTCACCGCGCCGGTGCCGAAGATGGTCATGCATCCGACGGTGCCGGCGCTCGACGGCAAGGTGCTCGACGCCGAGAAGTTCAACTGCGCCACCAGCATGCAGGCCGGCGTGGATGGGCCGGTCGTGCAGACCGACGGCAGGAAGAACCTGTTCGTCGCCTTCAACGAAGTGGCGAGCCAGGCCGGATCGGGCTACGTCACCTACAACTGGCCGAAGCCGAAGGCCGGCGGCGGCACCACCGACGCGCTCTATCCCAAGCTCTCCTACGTCAAGAAGTTCGACGGCTGGAACTGGCTGGTCGGCTCGGGCATCTACACCGACGACGTGAACCAGGCGGTGACCGACCAGATGATGCGCAACCTGCTGCTCGTGGCGGTTTCCGGCACGCTGCTGCTGCTGCTGTCGGGCATCCTGGCGCGCAGCATCACGCGGCCGCTGAACGGCACGGCGGGCGCCTTGCGCGAGATTGCCGAAGGCGACGGCGACCTGACGCTGCGCCTGCCCGAGGACGGCGACACCGAGATCGGCCGGCTCTCGAGCGGCTTCAACGGCTTCGTCGCCAAGATCCAGCAATCGCTGCTGCAGGTGTCGCGCGCTTCCAGCCAGCTCGGCAGTTCGTCCGCCCGCCTGGCCCAGGTGGCCGAGCACACCACCACCAGCGTGCATCAGCAGCAGGGCGAGGCGGACTCGGTCGCGCAGGCCGTGCAGGGCATGGTGACGCGGGCGCACGAGATCAACCGCGACGCCGAATCCGCGGCGGCGGCGGCGCACACGGCCGATGCGGAGGCCAATGCCGGCCGTGCCGTGGTCGACGAGACCATCCGCTCGATTCATGAAGTCGCCGACGAGGTGAGCCGTGCCGCGGAGGTGATCCGCGAACTGGAAGGCGACAGCCGCAACATCGGCGAGATTCTCGAGGCGATCAAGGGCATCGCCGACCAGACCAATCTGCTGGCGCTGAACGCGGCGATCGAGGCCGCGCGCGCCGGCGAACAGGGGCGCGGCTTCGCGGTCGTGGCCGACGAGGTGCGCAAGCTGGCGCAAAGCACCCAGGAAGCGACGGCGCGGATCCAGGCGATGATCGACAAGCTGCAGGCCAAGGCCGTCGAGGCGGTGCGCGTCATGGAATCCGGGCATGAGCGGGTGACGGCGAGCGTCGGCCAGGCCGGGCGGGCAGGGGAATCGCTCGAGAAGATCACCGGCGCGGTCTCGTCGATCGGTGACCTCAACCTCCAGATCGCCACCTACGCCGCCATGCAGAACGTCGAGACCGACCAGATCAGCGCCAGCATGGAGGCGATCGTCGGCATGGCGCAGGCCACGGCCGAGGATGTCCGCAACAGCGAAGCGGCCGTCGCCGAGCTCGCCTCGCTGGTGGCAGACCTCAACACCCTCGTCGCGCAATTCAAGCTCGAGTAGCGTCCTCGGCGGCGAGGGCCGCCTGGAGCGCGGCGATCAATGTGCGGCGCAGCGTTCGCCAGGCGACGCCGCCGGCCGTCATGATGCGCTGGTTGATCTCGAGCTCCACGCCGACATAGCGCGCGCCGGACAGCCGGCGGCGCAGGTAGGCGGTGAAGCCGTCGGATGTGCCCCGGTAAGGATAGTTGCGCCGCACGCGCAAGTCCGGCAGCCGCTCGGCCAGTTCGCGCTGCCAATGCTTGCACAAAGCCACTTCGCCCACGCGCTTCGGGTCGTACAGCAGACCCACGTCGGCGGTGCGCTCGACGCCGTCGAGCATCGGCGTGAAGCTGTGGCTCGACAGATGCACCACGCGCTTGCCCGCCGAGGCGGCCTGCCGGATGGCCTGCTCGGCCTGCGCCCGGATGGGCTCGTAATAGGCCTCGCGTATCTCGCCGCGCGCCTGCGCCGGCAACTGGCGCACCGCTTCCGAGTAGAGGCGCGGGTGGCCGGGCGAGCGGTTCACGTCGACCAGCAACCGGCTGACCTGGGCGTCGAACAGCGGCGCCTCCAGCGCTCGCGCCAATGCGCGCGCCATTTCCAGTGCGCCGGCATCGTAGCCGTGATGGCTTTGCAGCGCGGCTTCGTTGCCGGCGAAGCAGCCGCGATAGCGGGACGGGACGGCGTTGCGCGCGTGCTCGCAGGTGACGACGAAGGCGAACGGCCGGCCGGTCCGGCTCATGGCAGTCCCAGGAACAGGCGCCCCGCGGCCAGGCACTCGCAGAGCTCGCCGTAGACGGCCGCCAGGCGCTCGCGCTCGCAATGCCCGCCGAGCGCATGCAGGATGCGCCGCGCCAGCGGGCCACGGCCGAGAACGGTCTGCAGCGCCGCGCGGTGCGAGTCGGTGAGCGGCGCCTCGCTGCCGCATTGCGCGAACAGCCAGGCCCACAGTTCTTCGGCGCGGCAGCGCGCGCGGGGGAAGCCGAACAGCGCGAGATAGCCGCCGTCGTCGATGATCGCGGCCTCGGCGGCGCGCGTGCAGTCGGACAGCAGGCCGGCCAGCGCCGCAGTCGCCAGGCCTTGCTGCGCGGCGAAGGAGGACCAGCGCCCGTCATAGAGCGCGCGGGCCACGGCGGCGGTGAGCGCGGCGATCGCCAGGTCGGCCTGCGGGCATTCCTGCATGTCGACGACGCGGATCTCGATGGCGCGCCGCCCGAAACGCGGGATGGCGCCGCGCGCATTGAGCCAGTCGTCGCGCAGCGCGCCTTCAGGATCGTCGCGCGCCACAGCTTCATACATCGGCGCCAGCACCTCGGCGCGATAGCGCGCCTCGCTGATCGCTGCATCGGGAATGACGCGGCCGATCAGCGCGGGCCGGCGCGCGGCGTGGCGCCGGTAGCTTTCCATGCGGAAGTCGAGCTCGGTGCGCAGCCGGCCGTCGGCGACCGGGGAACTGGCGGCGAGCGCGGGCAGGATCGGCAGCAGCACGCGTACTGCGGAATGCAGGCGGGCGAACTCCTCATCGTCGGCGAAGGGCAGGTTGAGCTGGGCGCTCTGGATGTTGGCCCAGCCGTGCGCGCGGCAATCGAAGATGCGATCGTAGGCGCGGTAGATGGCGGCATCGCGGTGCGGCCACAGGCGGGTCTCGGCGGCGGGGTCCATCCAGGGATGCATGCCGCCGGGCATCAGGCGCGCGCCGAGCGGCGCCAGCGCGGCATTGGCGCGCGCAATCTCGGCCTGGAAGCCCTCCGCCAGGCGGTCGAGCGTCGGGGTTGGCCGTTCGTTCTTGACCTCCAGCAGATGCAGCACGAGCTCGTTGGACCAGGCGAAGCCCGCGCGCGGCGGGGCCGCGTCGGCCGACGAGAGGGCATCGAGCAGGCGGTCGGCGGCCGGCATCACGGCGAGGCTGCCGGCGTCGACGATCATGTACTCGAGTTCGACACCGTAGCCCGCGAAGGCTCCCAGCGCTGCCTCCGACGGACTCATGGCCGCCTTCGCCGGCGATCCGACATGCGCCGTGCAAACACGCTCATCACCTGCAGATAGAGGGCGTCTTGCAGCACGCCGTCCTCGTTTCCCGCGTCGACGTTGGGATTGTCGTTGACCTCGATGACGCGGAAGTCGTTCGGCGCGACTTCCTTCAAGTCCACGCCGTAGAAGCCGCCGCCGATCAGGCGCGTGGCCCGCAGCGCCAGGTCCACCGCGGCGGGCGGCGCATCGGCCAGCGGCAGGGCCTCGGTACGGCCTTCATCGTAATGGCGGCCCGCGACATGCCTGAGGATCTGCCAGTGTCCGGGCACCATGTGGTAGCGGCAAGCGAACAGCGGAGTGCCATCGAGGATGCCGATGCGCCAGTCGAACGCCGTCGGCGAAAATTCCTGCGCCACCACGAGCTCGGATTCCGCCAGCATGCGCATTGCCGTCGATCTCAAGTCGGCGACGTTGTCGACCTTGACGACCCCCAGCGACAGTGAGCTGTCGGGACGCTTCAGCACACAGGGCAGGCCGAGGGCGGGTACCACGGCCTCGATGTTGGCGCGATGCACGATGAAGGTCCGCGGCGTCGGGATGCCGTGGCGCGGCAGCAGTTCGGCAAGGAATACCTTGTTGTTGCAGCGGAGGATGGAATCCGGCGCGTCGATCACCACCATGCCCTGCGCCGCGGCGCGGCGCGCGAAGCGGAAGGTGTGATGGCGCACGAAGGTGTTGTCGCGGATGAACAGGCCGTCGCAGTGCGCCAGGCGGTCGATGTCGCCGCTGCTCACGCGTTCGGTCTGCAGCCCGAGCGCGCGCGCCGCCTGCTCGAAGCGGAGGATCGCCGCGTCGTTGGAGGCCGGGCAGTGGCTGTCGGGATCGCGCAGGATCGCGAGCCGCAGCCCGCCTGCGTTCTGCCGGCGTGATGCGCCGGCGCAGCGCTGTGCCGCCGCGACCGCGACGCGGGAAGGGGACGGGCTGCCGATCTCGTGCAGCGCGTCGATGCGGGGCAGCGGCCGGTGGCCGCGCGCTTCGGCAAGCAGCGACACGTAGTAGCCGCTGCGCTGATAGGCCCAGGAACGGCAGAGGTTGATCACCGACCAGCCGGCCGCGTCGCGCCACGCAGGATCTGTCAGGTAGCTGCTCGCCGCGACGACGGCCGCGCCGGGAATGCGAACCTGGCAGGCGTGGTCGGCGACGAGGGCGAGCTTCACGGCGACGGCGTCCGGCGCGGACTGATGATCAGCAGGTTGGCGTCGTGCGTGACGATGCCGAGCAGGATGGCGGCGACGGCGCGGTCGATGTTGAGCCAGTAGTCGCGGGCCGTCCCGTAGGGATGCGGGCTGTAGGGGTCGGCAACGAGCACCTTGCGGGCCGGCCTGTCATAGCCGGCCAGCACCACGAAATGGCCGCCTGGCGTGCCGCGCACGTCGTCCGGTTCGTCGTCGGGGCCGAACTCGCGGCGCGCACGGTAAAGGTATGTCGAGCTCAGCCCGGTGATCAGCGGCAGGCGGCGGCGCAGCAGCCCGCGCAGCAGGTAGCGTGTGAGGTCCGCCATGCGCAGCCGTCCGCCCAGGCGCAGGAACTCCAGGTAGCCCTGGGTGACTTCCTGCACGCGCACGTCGTGCGGCTTGGCTTCGCGCTGGCGCAGCAGGCGCGCGGCGATATCCACGTCGCCCGAGAACCAGGTCGGATCGAAGACCGTGACGTTGAAGGTGTAGATCGTGGCGTCGAAGCCTTGCCGCAGCGCATCGCAGGCGAGGAAGACGGCCACCGTTCCGCCGCGTTCGAGCTTGCCGGTGCGAGCGATGACGTCGTCCAGGGTTTCCTGGCGATCCCAGTAGCGATAAATCGCATGCAAGCAGGTCGGGCCGCAAGTCGTCTCATCCGGCTGTGGCAGGATGTCCACGGGCAAGCGGAGGATGGGGGGCAGGTCCATCTGGGATGTCGCCAACTGGCGATTGGAGTGGTGGCGGGCTCGGGGGTTCCGGCGCGTTGCGCCGAGCGCGACGCGAGGAGATTCAGGCCGCTCATGTCCCATGAGCCGGGCAGGGCGTGCTCTCCGCCTTTACTTCGCTCGGGGAGGGAACACCCTTGGCGCCGATTTCCTCCTATCATTTGCCGCAGATGCCTTGATGGAGTTGCCACGATGATGAAGCGAACGATTTCCGCGCTGCTCTCGGTGTTGGCATTTCCCGCCTTCGCGGCGCTGGAGGTGGGCGACGCCGCGCCCGACTTCACGGCCCCGGCCAGCCTCGGCGGCAAGGAATTCGTCTATTCGCTATCCGAGGCGCTGAAAGCCGGGCCGGTGGTCTTGTACTTCTATCCGGCGGCATTTACGCGGGGCTGCACGGTCGAGGCTCACGATTTTGCCGAGGCGATGCCGAGGTTCAAGGAGCTTGGCGCGAGCGTCATCGGGATATCCAACGACACCATCGATACGCTCAACAAGTTTTCGGTGAGCGAATGCCAAAGCAAATTCCCGGTGGCCAGCGATCGGGATCAGCGCATCATGAAGTCGTATGACGCGGTGCTGCTCTGGAAGACGAGCTATGCCAGTCGAACGTCCTACCTGATCACGCCCGATGGGCGGATCGCCTACAGCTACAGCGCCCTGAATCCCGACCAGCACGTGAAGAACCTGCTGGAAGCCTTGGCCCAGTGGCGGGCTGGCGCGAAGTAGAGGCGATTCAGCACCGGGCGGCCCCGGCCATTTGGGCGATGGAATCGAACGGCTGAATCGCCCGATCCCTGGCCGCGTGCCCGGTGCGGTGTCGTCCCGTGAAAAGCGAAACGTCAGTCGATGACGTGCGAAACCAGCCCGTCCGCCAGCTTGGGCTCGAACCACGTGGACTTGGGCGGCATCACCTGATTGTTGTCCGCCACCGCCATCAGGTTTTCCATGCGTGTCGCGTACATGGCGAACGCAACCGCCATCTCGCCCGAATCGACGCGCTTTTCCAGTTCGGCCAGACCGCGGATGCCGCCGACGAAGTCGATGCGCTTGTCGCGGCGCAGGTCGGCGATGCCGAGGATGGGACCGAGCACGTGCGCGGAGAGCAGCGAGACGTCCAGGTTCTCCACCGGGTCCGTGACGAAGAACTTCGGATCGATGTTCAGGCGATACCACCGCCCGGCAAGGTAGAGGCCGATCTCGCCGGGGCAGGAAGGCTTCACCGCGCCGCAGGCGGGCGAAACCAGGAACTTCTTGCCGACCTGTTCAAGGAACTGCTCGGGGGCGAGGCCGTTGAGGTCCTTCACCACGCGGTTGTAGTCCATGATCTTCATCTGGTGATGCGGGAAGATCACCGACAGGAAGTAGTCGGAGGACTGCTCGACGCCCGGCTTGCGGCGCGCCGCCGCGACGCGCGAAGCGGCGGCGGAGCGGTGGTGGCCGTCGGCGATGTAGAGCGCCGGCATGGCGTCGAAGGCGGCGGTGATGCGCTGGACCAGCGCGGCGTCGCGCACGACCCAGATCGTGTGGCGGATGCCGTCCGGCGCGGTGACGTCGGCATCGGGCGCGCCGGCGCTCGCCTGCTGGAGCAGCTTGTCGGCTTCGGGCGCGGACGGGTAGGCGAGCAGCACGGGGCCGGTCTGCGCGTTGAGCGCCTCGATCTGGCGCACGCGGTCGTCTTCCTTGTCGGGACGCGTGAACTCGTGCTTGCGAATCTTGTTGACGTCGTAGGCGGCCACCGAGGCGGCGGCGACGAGGCCGGTCTGCTCGTGCGCGCCCATCACGAGGCGATAGGCGTAGTAGCAGTCCTGGGCATCGCGCGTCAGGATGCCGGCGTCGATCATCTTCTTCAGGTTCTCGACGGCTTTGGCGTAGACCGGCGCCGAGTAGACGTCGATGCCCTCGGGCAGGTCGATTTCCGGCTTGGAGATGTGGAGGAAAGACCACGGCTTGCCGGCGGCGCGCTCGCGCGCCTCCTCGGAGGACAGGACGTCGTAGGGCGGGGCGGCGACGGCTTCGGCCTGGCCGGCGGTCGGCCGCAGGCCGCGGAACGGGCGGATCAGGGGCATGGCGGAGTCCTCTTACTGGGCGGTGCGGCCGGCGAGCGGGCCGCGCAGCGCGGCGCAGGCGTCGCGGATCATCTTCTCGGTGGTGGTCCAGTCGACGCAGGCGTCGGTGACCGAGCAGCCGTACTTGAGCTGCGACAGGTCGGCGGGAATCGGCTGGTTGCCCGCCTCGATGAAGCTCTCGACCATCAGGCCAACGATCGAGCGGTTGCCCAGACGGATCTGGTTTACGCAGTCGTGCATGACCAACGGCTGCAGCTCGGGCTTCTTGTAGCTGTTGGCGTGCGAGCAATCGACGACCACGTTCTGCGGCAGCTTGGCCTTCGCCAGCGCCTGCTCGGCCATGGCGACGCTCACGGTGTCGTAGTTCGGGCGGTCGCCGCCGCCGCGCAGCACCACGTGGCCATAGCGGTTGCCGCGCGTGCGCACGACGGCCGAGCGGCCCTGCATGTTGATGCCGAGGAAGCTGTGCGGGCTGCCGGCGGAGATGATGGCGTTGATGGCGGTGTCGACCGAGCCGTCGGTGCCGTTCTTGAAGCCGACCGGGGTGGACAGGCCGGAGGCCATCTCGCGGTGCGTCTGCGATTCGGAAGTGCGGGCGCCGATGGCGGTCCAGGAGACGAGGTCGCCCAGGTATTGGGGAGCGATCGGATCGAGCGCCTCGGTGCCGGCCGGCAGGCCGATCTCATTCACCGCGAGCAGGAATTCGCGCGCCTTCTGCATGCCTTCCTCGATGTGGAAGGAATCGTCCATGCGCGGGTCGTTGATGTAGCCCTTCCAGCCCGTCGAGGTGCGCGGCTTCTCGAAGTAGACGCGCATCACGATCACGATCGTGTCGGCCACTTCGTCGGCCAGCGCCTTGAGGCGGCGGGCGTAATCGAGGCCGGCAACGGGATCGTGGATGGAGCAGGGGCCCGTCACGACAAAGATGCGGTTGTCTTCGCGGTCGAGGATGCGCATGAGCGCGCGGCGGCCGGCGACGACAGTTTGCGAGGCCGCTTCGGAAAGGGGCAGGCGCGCGTGGATCTCCTCCGGCGTCGGCATCGCGTCGAAGGATTCGATATTCAGGTTTTCGGTCTGTTGCATGAAGGGACTACCGGCGGTACGGGTTTGGGGGAGATCCGGAGTCGCCTGGGCGTTGCCGGAAGGCAGCGATTCTACTCGAAGCGGCCACGCGCCGCGCCGCAGCTGGCGCCCCCAATCCGCTGGAGGATGGGCATTTCCCCTCTTGTTGTCATAGTTGACAAAATAACTCTGGAATACAATGCTTGCATTGCGCGTCCCGCAGAGACGCGGTGCATACCCAATGGAGAAACGGACATGAAAAACATTCGGAATGGATGGGCAGGTCTGGGCGCCGCGGCGATGCTGGCGGTCTCCCTCGCAGGATTTCCGGGCGCCGCTGCCGCCCAGACGGTGAAGATCGTGCTGAGCGGCGATCAGGAAACGCCGCCGATCAAGACGACCGCTTCGGGCAGCGGAACCGTCACGGTGAACCCGGACAAGACGGTCAGCGGCAGCGTCGCGACGACGGGGGTGGAAGGCACGATGGCCCACATCCACCTGGCGCCGTCGGGCAAGGCCGGGCCGGTGATCATCCCGCTGCAGAAGAACGGCGCGCACGACTGGACCGTGCCTGCCGGCGCGAAGCTCTCCGACGAGCAGTATCAGGCTTTCAAGGCGGGCAGCCTCTACGTCAACGTGCATTCCGCCGAACACAAGGAAGGTGAGATTCGCGGGCAATTGATGCCCTGATTCACCCGCGCCCCGCCTCGCGGCGGGGCCGCACCGCGGTTCCCCCACCGCGGATCCGGACGGGCCGATCGGCTCATGCGCACGGCGCCCGGCCCCCCAGTTGATGCCTGCATTCATGCGTTAGAAACGAGAACCGTACGCCACGCATGAAAGGAATCGACATGACCGGTCCGACTCGTTCAGCCCTGCTGGTTGCGGCAATCCTGGCTGCCGGCTTTTCGTCTGCGGCGCGGGCGGTCGATGCCGAGGCGGCCAAGGACCTCGCCCAGGAGAACGACTGCTTCAAGTGCCACGCCATCGACAAGACCAAGAAGGCGCCCTCGTACAAGAAGATCGCCTCCAAGTACAAGGGCAAGGAAGCCGAGGGCCGCAAGAACATGCTGAAGAACATCACGACGGGCCCCAAGGTCAAGCTCGAGGACGGCACCGAAGAGGAGCACAAGATCATCGATACCAAGGATCAGGCGGCCATCGACAACCTGATCTCCTGGATCCTCTCGCTCCACTGAAGCCCGGCGGCACGCGCGGCGCCGGGCGACGCCCGCGTCGCTTCTCCACCCTCTACTCTTTCGGAGTCGACCATGAAGCTTCTTGCGCTGCTTCGCTGGATTGCCGCAGTCGCCGTTGTCGTGACCCCCGTCCTCGCCGGCGCCGAGGAAGCGAATGCGCCGCCCGAGAAGGAGGCGCCCAAGGACATCGTCTTGAAGGGCGACGCCAAGTGCACGGGCTGTCATGACGAATCCGACGTGCCGAAGCCCACGATGCTGGAACTGCATCCGCAGGTCCTCACCATCGGCAAGTCGAAGCACGGCACTGCGGCGGACGGCCGCACGCCGACCTGCACCGACTGCCACGGCGAAAGCCTGAAGCACAGGGACTACAAGGGGAGCGCCAAGCCGCCCAAGCCCGACATCTGGTTCACGCACGGCACCCAGGTGCCGGCCGAGGTTCGCAGCGAGCGCTGCCTGGCCTGCCACCAGGGCGGCGCCCGCATCAGCTGGCAATCCAGCGTGCACAGCAACCGCGACCTGGCGTGCACCTCGTGCCACCAGATCCACACCGGGCGGGATCGCGTGCGCGACAAGGCGCTGCAGACCGAAGTCTGCTTCAGCTGCCACAAGGAGCAGCGTGCGCAGATGAACCGCGATTCCCATCATCCCGTTCCCGAGGGCAAGATGGCGTGCTCCTCCTGCCACAACGTGCATGGCGACAATCCGAAGCAACTCGTCAAGGGCAGCGTCAACGAGACCTGCTACAGCTGCCACATGGAGAAGCGCGGCCCGTTCGTGCACAACCACGAGCCGGTCAGCGAGGACTGCAGCATCTGCCATCAGCCGCATGGCACCAGCATTCCCAACCTGCTGGTGCGGCGTCCGCCGATGCTCTGCGTCGGCTGCCACGGTCCGAGCAGCCACCCCTCGCAGCCGCCGGCCCTGCTGGTCGGATCGGCGACCGAGACCTTCAACACCAATGCCCGCGCCGGCTTCGGGACGGAGGCGCGCGGCTGCCTGAACTGCCACACCAACATCCATGGCAGCAACAGCCCGCAGAACAACGTGACGACCCAGCGCTTCCGTCGCTGATCGGTGACCGAGGAGACCGCCATGACGAAACATCCGCCGTTCAAGCTCACCCTCGTCGCTGCGGCCCTTGCGACGCTGTTCGGCCAGGCCGCCCGGGCCGACGAAGCGGACGATGCCGTCCGCGCCTTCTCGAAGCCGGACAGCTACGCGACGTTCGGCGTCGGCGAGCTGGGCGGGCATCGCGAGCAATTCGGGCGCTACGACGGCCTCACCGAAAAGGGGACCTACGGCATCCTGGATCTGTCGGTGCGCAAGCGGGACGACGCCACCGGTACCTGGACCAATTTCTCCGGACGCAACCTCGGGCTGGACAGTCGCGAATTCCGCGGCGAGTACGAGCGCCAGGGCAGCTGGGGGGCGGCGCTGGACTACAGCGAGACGCCGAGCCGGGATCCGAAGACCTACTACACGGGCACGCGGGGCATCGGTTCGACCCAGCTGCAATACGGCACCGTGGGCGCCAACGCGGCGGCGGCGCAGGCCGGCCTGTATCCGGCCACCAACGAGACGCACCTCGGCACCAAGCGCAAGAACGCCACCTTGTCGGGCTCTGCCCAGCTGACGCCAGATCTTTCGTTCTTCGCGAGCTTCAAGAACGAGGACAAGAACGGCACCCAGCTCTGGGGGCGCGGCTCCAATCCCGAGTTCGCGGTCCAGCCGATCGACTGGACCACGCAGCAGTTGGACGCCGGACTCAACTATGCCGGCAAGCAGCTGCAACTGCGCGGCGGCATCTCGGCGACCTGGTTCCGCAATGCCAACTCCTATGTCGATACCATCGGCGGATCGGCATTTGCCGCCGCCGGCGGGCATACCGTGCTGTCGCTGCCGCTCGACAACGACGCCTTCCAGTACTTCCTCGACGGCGGCTACAGCTTCACGCCGAGGACGCGTGCGACCTTCAAGGCGTCATTCTCGCGCGCCAGGCAGAACGACGACCTTTCGCCGATCTCCGACGTGCTTCGCGCCGTGGGAGGCACGGGGGTCAACGGCGTCGCGGCTTTCGCGCCGACCCGTCTCGGCGGCCGCGTCGATACCACCACGCTGAACTTCGCCTTTTCCACGAAGCCCATCGACCGGCTGTCGATCGTCGCCAAATACGATTACAACGAGCGCAAGGACAAGACGCCCGTGCAGACGTTCGGTATCGACACGGCTTCCGGCGACCCGATCACGAACAATCCGCACAGCTTCACCAAGCAGTCCGGCAAGGTGGAGGGGACCTACCGGCTCAACGGCGGCTACAGCGCAATCGCCGGCCTGGAGAACGAGCGCCGCACGCGCGAGCTGGATGTCGGGCAGGACGGCGCCTTCGAGGGGACCGTGAAGATGCGCGACCGCACCGACGAAACCACCTTGCGCCTCCAGCTTCGCAAGGCGATGGCGGAAACCTTGAACGGCTCGCTCGCCTATCTGCATAGCCGGCGGATCGGATCGAGCTGGAACAACCCCGCCAGCGAGAATCTCGGCGCCCTGGTGGCGGGCGGCGTCGCCTATACCGACGTCACGCCGACGACCGTGGCCTTCACCAACCCCTTTGCCTACGCCGACCGCAAGCGGAACGCGCTGCGCGGCACGCTCGACTGGACGCCCACGCAGAATGCATCGCTGCAATTGAACTTGCAGTATTCCGAGGACAAGTACGATCCCGCGAAGTCCGGTCTCCAGGATGGGCGGGATCTGTTGCTGTCGCTGGACGGGGCCGTGGCGCTGACCAAGGACTGGCAGCTCAACGCCTGGGCCTCTCACGACACCAGCCGCATGCACCAGATCGGCATCACCTACGATCCGCGCACCACGACGGCCTTGCGTGACCCGTCGGGGGCCGTCCTGACGACGTTCCCGGGCTCGGTCGGGTGGGTTTGCTCGAGCGCCAACACCGGTCCCGGGCAATGCAACTTCGACCTGGTGTGGGACGCCCGGCTCAAGGACACCAACAACTTCATCGGCATCGGCGTCAAGGGCAAGGCGACGGCGAAGCTCAATGCCGGGGTCAATCTGCAGTGGTCGGAATCGACCAACGATTATCCGCTGGCGACCAACGTGCCGGCCTACAACACGAACACCGGGGCGACGCCGACCAACCGCTCCCGGGTCGGGCCGCCGGACATCAAGACGACCACCCTCAAGCTCGCGCTGTTCGGCCAATACGCCCTGCAGAAGGACATGGACTTGCGCCTGGACTTCATACACCAGCGCTGGAAGACGAACGACTGGACCTGGATGACGTGGAACAGCAGCGGTACCGCGCTGCAGCCCTTCACCTACATGGACGGCACGCGAGTGGTGCAGCGCCAGTCGCAGAGCTCGAACTTCATCGGCGCCAGCCTGAACTTCCGATTCCAGTGAGCGGGCCGTGAGCAAGGTCCTCGTGCCCGTTTGGCTGGCCTGCGCCTGGCTGGCGAGCGCCGCCGCCCTGGCGGCGCAGCCGCTCGACAATGCCACCTGCCTGTCGTGCCACGACGGCCACAAGGGGGCGCTGAAGGAAGCGGCAGCGGGGGGCGAGCGCGAGCTGAAGGCGGTCGATCCCGACAAGTACCTCAAGAGTATCCACGGCACGATGCGCTGCGTGGCCTGCCACGCCGACATCGTCGATGCCAAGGCTCCGCACGCCAAGGCTGGCGGCCAGCGGGTCGCCGAATGTTCGCAATGCCACGAGGACATGGCGCGCAGGGCGCAGGCCGAGGGCAAGCCGCTCTCGCCGGGCATGGAGAAGGTGGCGAAGAACATCGCCGCCTACCGCAGTTCCTTCCATGCGCGCCCCAACAAGGAGGACCCCTCGCACGTCAATGCCACCTGCAACGACTGCCACGACACGCACAGCTTCCTGGTGCCGCCGAAGGACACCGTGGCCTACGCGCAGTGGCGCGTAGGCACGCCGCTGCTATGCGGCGAGAAGTGCCATACCGACGAACTCGAGGACTACCGCAAGTCGATCCACGGCAGAGAGACGCTCGAGAACGGCAACCTGAAGGCCGCCGTCTGCGTCGACTGCCACACGACGCACAACATCGGCAGCACCTCGGCCGAAGCCAGCAAGCTCGCCATCACGGCGAACTGCGGCTCGTGCCACAAGGACAACCTGCGCACCTATCTCAACACCTACCACGGCCAGGTCAACCGGCTCGGCTACGCCTACACGGCGAAGTGCTACGACTGCCATGGCAGCCATACCATCCAGAAGGTCGACGACCCGCGCGCGAAGGTGAGCCCCAAGAACCGGCTCAAGACCTGCAGGCAGTGCCACAACGGCAAGAAGGACCTGCCCGAGGCGACGGCCGGGTTCGCCAGCTTCGGTCCGCATGCGAATGCCCACGATCCCGGCAAGTACCCGCAGGTCTGGTTCGCGGCGAAGTTCATGGGCGGGCTACTGGTGTTCGTGTTCGCCTATTTCTGGGCGCATTCGCTGCTGTGGTGGTATCGCGAATTCATGGACCGCAAGATTGGCCGCTCGCAGGCGCACGTGCGCGTCGCCGACCTGCCGAAGGAGGAGGCCGGCAAGCAGGTGCGGCGCTTCGGCGCCATCTGGCGACTGGGCCACCTGGTGTTCGCCTTGAGCGTCATGGTGCTGATCTTGACCGGCATGGCGGTCTTCTATTCCGACACGGCCTGGGCTGCCGCGGTGGTGCATGCCCTGGGCGGCCCGCGCATCACCGGCCTGATCCATCGCGTGTCGGCGGCGCTCATGCTCGGCATCTTCTTCACCCACATCGTCGGCGTGCTGGTCAACATCGCGCGCAGCTGGAAGACCTTCCGGTTCTTCGGGCCCGACTCGCTCATCCCGCGCTGGAAGGACTTCGCCGACGCCTGGGGCATGTTCAAGTGGTTCGTCGACAAGGGGCCGCGGCCGACCTTCGACCGCTGGACCTACTGGGAGAAGTTCGACTACTGGGCGGTGTTCTGGGGCATGTTCATCATCGGCACCAGCGGCGTGATGATGGCCTTCCCGCACATCACCGCGCGCTACCTGCCGGGCTGGGTGTTCAACGTCGCCATGCTGGTGCACGGCGAGGAAGCCTTCCTGGCGGCGGTCTTCCTGTTCACGGTGCACTTCTTCAACAACCACTTCCGTCCCGACAAGCTGCCGCCGCCGGACATCGTGATGTTCACCGGCAGCCAGTCGGTCGAGGAGTTCCGGCGCGAGCACACCGAGCAGTACAAGCGGCTGGTGGCGTCCGGGCGCTTGAAGGACTTCCTGGTCGATGCGCCGTCGCAGCCGATGACCACCGGCTCGAAAGTCCTTGGCCTGATCCTGCTGGCCTTCGGGCTGACCCTGCTGGTGCTCGTGGCAATCGGGTTCTTCGCGGAGCCGATGGTCTAGCGGGGCGCGCGCCGGGGGGATGGGGTCAGCCGGGCGACAGCCGCCTGAACAGGTCCTTCACGCCCGCCACGCGCTGCGCCAGCGTCGGGCTCTCGCGCTTCCAGGCCAGCTTGTCCGGGCCGGCGAGCTTGAAGCTGCGGTCCGACTGGATCAGCCTGATGATGTTCGCCGGATCGATCGGCGGATTCGGCACGAACTGGACCTGGATGGCGTTCTCGCCGGCGTCGAGCTTGGCCACGCCGAGCGGCCGCGCCAGGATGCGCAGGCGATGCGTTTCCATCAATGCCTGCGCCTGCGCGGGCAGCTCGCCGAAGCGGTCGATCAACTCCTCCTGCATGGCGCGCAATTCGTGCTCGTCGTCGCAGTTGGCGAGCCGCTTGTAGAGCGTCAGGCGTTCGTGCACGTCGGGACAATAGGCGTCGGGCAGCAGCGCCGGCGCGCGCAGGTTGATCTCGGAGGTGACGGCGAGCGGCTGCGTGAGGTCGGGGATCGCCTTGCCTTCCTTGAGCGCCTTGACCGCCGCATTGAGCATGTTGGCGTAGAGCGCGAAGCCGATCTCCTGCATCTCGCCGCTCTGGCTTTCGCCCAGCACTTCGCCGGCGCCGCGGATCTCGAGGTCGTGCATGGCGAGGAAGAAGCCGGCGCCGAGTTCCTCCATCGCCAGGATGGCGTCGAGGCGCCGCTGGGCCTGCGGCGTCGGCTTGGCGTCCTCGTGCGTGAGCAGGTAGGCGTAGGCCTGGTGGTGAGAGCGTCCGACGCGGCCGCGCAGCTGGTGCAATTGCGCCAGCCCGAACTTGTCGGCGCGGTTGATCACGATGGTGTTGGCGTGCGGGTTGTCGATGCCGGTCTCGATGATGGTCGAGCACAGCAGCAGGTTGTGCTTCTGCTGGGTGAACTCGCGCATCACGCGCTCGAGCTCGCGTTCCGGCAGCTGGCCGTGGCCGACGATGATGCGCGCTTCGGGCATCAGCTTCTCGAGCCGTTCGCGCATGTTCTCGATGGTCTCGACCTCGTTGTGCAGCAGGTACACCTGGCCGCCGCGCTTGAATTCGCGCAGGCAGGCCTCGCGCACCAGGCCGTTCGACCACTGGTGCACGAAGGTCTTGATGGCCAGGCGCTTCTGCGGCGCCGTGGCGATCACCGAGAAGTCGCGCAGGCCTTCGAGCGAGAGGCCCAGCGTGCGGGGGATCGGCGTGGCGGTCAGCGTCAGCACGTCCACCTCGGCGCGCAGCGCCTTCAAAGCCTCCTTCTGGCGCACGCCGAAGCGGTGCTCCTCGTCGACGATCGCCAGCCCCAGGCGCGCGAACTCGACGTCCTTCTGCAGCAGCCGGTGGGTGCCGATCAGGATGTCGATCTTGCCTTCGGCGAGCGCGCGGATGGCCTCGGCCTGTTCCTTCGCGCTCTTGAAGCGAGACAGTTCGGCGACCTTCACCGGCCAGTCGGCGAAGCGGTCGGCGAAGGTCTGGTAGTGCTGCTCGGCGAGCAGCGTGGTCGGGCACAGCACGGCGACCTGCTTGCCGTCTGCGACGGCGACGAAGGCCGCGCGCAGGGCGACCTCGGTCTTGCCGAAGCCGACGTCGCCGCAGACCAGGCGGTCCATCGGCTTGCCGGACTTCATGTCCTCGACGACGGCATTGATGGCCGCCTGCTGGTCGGGCGTCTCCTCGAAACCGAAGCCGTCGGCAAACGCTTCGAGGTCGTGCTGCTTGAAGTTGAAGCGGTGGCCCTGGCGCGCTGCGCGCTGGGCATACAGGTGCAGCAGTTCGGCGGCGGTGTCGCGCACCTGCTCGGCGGCGCGGCGACGGGCCTTTTCCCACTGGCCGGAGCCCAGGCGATGCAGTTCGATCGCCTCAGGATCGGCGCCGCTGTAGCGCGAAATGACATGCAGCTGCGCCACCGGGACGTAGAGCGTGGCGCCTTCGGCGTACTCGAGATGCAGGAATTCATCGTCGCCGTCGCCGTAGTCGAGACGCACCAGGCCCCGATAGCGCCCGATGCCGTGCGATTCGTGCACCACGGGATCGCCAATGCGAAGTTCGGAGAGGTCGCGCAGCCAGCCTTCGAGGCTGGCGTGACGGGCGTCGCTGCGGCGGTGGCGCGGGCGCGCGGTGGCGGCGTAGAGCTCGTTTTCCGTCAGGATCGCGAGGCCGGGGTCTTCGATGACGAAGCCGCCGGAGAGCGGCCCGCTGGCGAGCATGAACCGCGCCTCTGCCGCGACGAAGGCGGCGAAGTCCGCGCAGGCGGCCGGATGCAGCCCGTATTCGGCCAGGTATTCCGCGATGGTCTCGCGGCGGCCCGCGGACTCCGCCAGCAGCAGCACGCGGCCGGCGAAGCCTGCGAGGAAGGCGGAGAGCGCGGCGAGCGGCACGTTGGCCTTGCGGTCGACGGCGACCAGCGGCGGCGCCTTGGCGGGGCCCGTTTCCGCCGACGCGGCCGGCAGGGCAAGGCGCGCAAAGCGGTTGGCCGCGACGAAGAACTCCTCGTCGCTGAGGAACAGTTCGCGCGGCGCCATCACGGGCCGCGAGCGGTCGCCCTTGAGCATGTCGTAACGGCCGCCCAGGTCGCGCCAGAATTCGGCGATCGCGCCCGGCACGTCCCTGTGCAGCAGCAGCACGGCGTCCTTCGGCAAGTAGTCGAACAGGGTGACCGTTTCGTCGAAGAACAGCGGCAGGTAGTACTCGATGCCGGCGGGCAGGGCGCCGTTGGAGACGTCCTTGTACAGCGCGATGCGCGATGCGTCGCCTTCGAAGGTCTCGCGGAAGCGTTGACGGAACTTGGTGCGTCCGGCTTCGCCGAGCGGGAATTCGCGCGCCGGCAGCAGGCGTATCTCGGGCACCGGGTAGAGGGTGCGCTGGCTGTCGACGTCGAAGGTGCGGATGGTCTCGACTTCGTCGTCGAACAGTTCGATGCGGAACGGCAGTTGCGTGCCCATCGGGAACAGGTCGACGAGGCCGCCGCGCACGCTGTACTCGCCGGCGGCCACCACTTGCGTCATCGGCTGGTAGCCGCCGATGGCGAGCTGGTCGCGCAGCCGGTCGAGGTGCAGGCGGTCGCCCTTCTTGAGGAAGAAGGTGTGCGCCGACAGGAAGGTCGGGGGCGCCAGGCGGGCCAGCGCGGTGGAGGCGGCGGCGATCAGCACGTCGCACTCGCCGCGCACGACGGCATGCAGCGTGGCGAGGCGCTCGGAGATGAGGTCCTGGTGCGGCGAGAAGCTGTCGTAGGGGAGGGTTTCCCAGTCGGGCAGCAGGTGGATGCGCAACTGCGGCGCAAACCAGGCGATCTCCTCCTGCAGGCGCTGGGCGTCGAGCGGGCTGGCCGCGACGACGGCGAACAGGCGCCCACCGCCGGCCGTTTGCGCAATGGCCAGCGCATCGGCGGAGCCGGCGAGCGGCGGCAGATCGAGTCGGGCGCCGGGCTTCGGGATGCCGGGGAGTTGCGGCAGGAGCGCCGGGGGAGAGACGGACACGGATTCGATGCGGTCAAACGAAGCCTGAATTATAGTCGGCGCGCCGTGTCTGCCCGCTACAATACGGCGCCATGAATTCATACGCTTTCGACATCGGCGGCGTCGCGATCAGCGCCCTGCTCGTGCTGGCCTACAACCTCTACCTCGCGCGCAAGGAGCGCCGCAATCCGGCCTACACGGTGCGCGCCGTGAACACCATCGCGCGCACGGCATGGGTCGAGAACGTCATGCGGGAAGGCAAGGACATCCTGGCGGTGCAGACGCTGCGCAACTCGACCATGGCGGCGACCTTCCTCGCCTCGACCTCGGTGCTGCTGATCATCGGCGTGCTGAGCCTATCGGGACAGGGCGACAAGCTCGAGGCCACTTGGCATACCCTGAACCTGTTCGGCGCGCGGCACACCGAGCTCTGGATACTGAAGCTGCTGCTGCTGCTGCTCGACCTGTTCTTCGCCTTCTTCAGCTTCTCGATGTCGATCCGGGTGTTCAACCACGTCGGCTACATGATCAACGTGCCGCTGGCGCTCAACCACAAGGCGATCTCGCCGGCCCATGTGGCGAGTCACCTCAATCGTGCCGGCGCCTTCTACAGCCTCGGCATGCGCGCCTACTACTACGCGGTGCCGCTGGTGTTCTGGCTGTTCGGCCCGCACTTCATGCTGCTGGCGACGCTGGGCTTGATCGTGGTGCTCTACCGGATCGACCGGGCGCCCAAGGTTCTGGCCAACGATTACGCGCCCTAGGCGGGGCCCGTCCGTGCTGCCGCGTCGGCGGTCTTGGGGACGCGGGCCGGCGGGGGGCTTTCCAGCGACTGCCGCAGTCCCGTCGACCAGGCATTCCCGTCCAGCGTGCGAAGGTAGGCGGCGAGCGAGGCGGAGACCTGCCGTCGCGGCCAGCCCAACTGGGTGAGCAGCGCAAAGGCGATCGCGTTGGCTTCCCGGATGCGGTTTTCGCCGTTGCGGGCCGTGACGAGTTCCGTGCCGACGAAGGATGCGGTGGAGCCCGTCAGCGTGGCGACGCCGCCGGTGAGGCTGGTGAGCGGCATGAACATCTGGACGAGCACCGCGAGCAGGATGCTGGTGGCCGACTTCTCGTCATGATGACGGGCGATCACGTGTCCCATTTCCCGGGCAATCAGGAAGGCCAGGGCCTTTTCGTCGAGGCCTGCACGCAGGGCGCCGCGGAAGATCACCACGGTTCCGCGCGCGTCCGAATCGCTGCCCGGTTCCGCCTTGTCCGCCACCACGAACTTGAAGGCCGGCACGCGTCGTCGCAGCTCGCCGTAGTTCGCGTAGGCGGCGCGCGCCAGGCGTGCCCCGAGCCGGGAGACGTCGCGGTCGATGTGCCGATCGGCGTCGCACGGTGACTGCAGGCAGGCTTGCGCCACGGGAGCGACCGCCAGCCGAAGGTCCATGTCGACCGAAGAAACCACCGAGCTGACGGCCGGCGGTGCGGTGAGTTGCGAGCGCCCGCCCGGCGCCGTGCTCGAGCAGGCGGCGGCGACGACGCACAACAGCGCAGGAAGCGCATCCTTGGATTCCACTGGCTTGGCATTGAACGGTACTCAGGCCAGTAGAGACCATTCCTGGGCGTGGCGCGATGCGGCAGACGGCCTAGGCGCAGCCCGGAATCCGTCAGAGCAGCGCGACGTCGGCGGCGTTCACGGCGACGCGGAAATCCGCGCCGTAGCAGATCAGCTTGCGCATGTCGGCATTGACGGAAGCGACGATGAAGCGGTTCTCGAGGTCCATGCCCTGCCGCCGTGCGCGGCTCACCACGGGCCTGAAGCTCTCCTGCCGGAGGCTCACGATGCGGCCTACGTATGTTTCCAGTCTCATGCGGTTCCCCCGTTTCGCGGCGACTGTTCCGTCGCCTGAAAGGGCCGCATGCTACGGAAGCGGCGGGGAAACGCTAATGCCGGCAGGCCGGTATTTTCGGTACCGGGTTCCGGGTAGCGTCAGACGAACACCGGCTGGCGGCGGGCGCCGTAGGGCGTCTCGAACTTGCCGAAGCGGCCGGCCATCGCCGTGCCGCAATGCCGGCAATGGCCGGCGTCGTCGAGCTCGTAGCGCAGGATCTCGTACCAGTCGCGCTCGATCACCGCATGGCGGCAGGAGGGGCAATACGTGGCGTCGCCTTCGCGATCATGGACGTTCCCCGTGTAGACGAAGCGCAATCCCGCGTCCATGGCGATCCGTCGCGCGCGGCGCAGCGTGTCGGGCGGGGTTGGCGGGATGTCGCGCATCTTCCAGTCTGGATGGAAGGCCGAGAAGTGCAGCGGGACGTCAGGCCCCAGTTCCTGCGCAACCCACCTCGCTAGCTTGCGCAATTCCTCGTCGGAGTCGTTGTGGCCGGGGATGATCAGGGTCGTCAGCTCCACCCAGCAACCGGTGTCGTGATACACGAGCGCAATGCAGTCGAGCACCGGCTGCAGATGCGCGCCGCAGAGCTTGAAGTAGAAATCGTCGGTGAAGCCCTTGAGGTCGATGTTGGCGGCGTCCATCTTCGCGTAGAACTCCCGGGCGGGGGCCGGGTGCATGTAGCCGGCGGTGACCGCCACGGTCTTCAGCCCGAGCGCATGGCAGGCGTCGGCGGTGTCCATCGCATACTCGGCGAACACGACCGGGTCGTTGTAGGTGAAGGCTACGCTCTTCGAACCGTGACGCGCGGCAGCCTGGGCGATCGCGGTGGGCGTCGCCTCGTCGTTGAGCCGGTCCATTTCGCGCGACTTCGAGATGTCCCAGTTCTGGCAGAACTTGCAGGCAAGGTTGCAGCCCGCGGTGCCGAAGGACAGGATGCTGGAGCCGGGATAGAAATGATTGAGCGGCTTCTTCTCGACGGGGTCGATGCAGAAGCCGGAACTGCGGCCGTAGGTGGTGAGCACCATCTGGCCGCCGCGGTTGGCGCGCACGAAGCAGGCCGCGCGCTGGCCTTCGTGCAGCCTGCAATCGCGCGGACAAAGGTCGCACTGGATGCGGCCCGGCTCATCGGGCAGCGCATGCCACCAGCGCGCCGGCGGACCGGTCAGCGGGTCGTCTCTTTCCATTTCTTGACCTCGTAGCGGGAGAGCCGTACCTCGGGGGCCCAGAAATCGGGCGGCAGGCCGGCCTTACCCTTGAGATGGTCGAGGAAGGCCTTTGGTTCCGGCAGGGATTCCCACACCTGGGGCAGAAACGTGCCCCGGTGGCCGGCATACTCGAGCAGCAGCCCGTCGACACCCGGGCGCAGCTGACGCAGCGCGTCGGCTTCGTCGGCGCAGCGCATCGGCTGCGGTGCCGTCAGCAGCGAGACCTCGACGCGGGTTGCGCTGAATTCGACGCGCGTCAGCGGTGCGAAGCGGGGATCGCGGAAGGCCGCGGCCCGCGCGTTCGCCCGCACGTCCTCGCCCAGCGGACGATGCGCCTCGAGCGAGCCGATGCAGCCGCGCAGCTCGCCGTCGAGGGTGAGCGTGACGAAGGTGGCGCCGGGTTCGGCCAGGCGCGGATGGCCGGGCTCGGGCAAGGCCGGGATGCCGAACTCCGCGGCGATGGCATTGCGGGCGCGCACCAGCAGGGCTTCGCCCAACTCATCCATCGTGGTTCTCCGTAAATGCGAAGGCCGCGTAGCCGACGACGCGCGACCTGTCGCCTGCGGTATCGCCGGAATTGCGCAGGTCGAGCAGATGCGCCGAGAGGCCGTGGCGCGGCGCGGCCTCGATCAGCCCGTTGATCGGCAACGCGCCGCAGGCCTGCTCGAAGTCCTCGAGCGGACGCAACTGCAGGACGTCGTCGGCCGTCTGCCGGTCGAGGCGCTGGGCGGCGGCGTAGGGGTGATAGTGCGAGAGGTCGGAACTGACGACGATCAGTGTCTCGTCGCCGCCCCAGAGCGCGTCCATGACTTCCGCGACGGCTGCTCCCGACGCTTCGCCGACGGCGAACGGCGCCAGGCGGAATTCGCCCAGCACGGATTGCAGGAAGGGCAATTGGACCTCGAGCGAATGCTCGAGGGCATGGGCGTCGTCGCTGGTGCGGACCTGGGGCAGCCGCAGCGCGGTGTCGATGGCCTCGCGATCGAGGGGCACCTCGCCCAGGGGGGTGGCGAATGCGGTCGCGCTCGGTACGGCTAGTCCGCGTACGTACACGCGGTGCGTAGGGCCGAACAGCACGACGCGGCTCACCGTGCCGCGCAGGGCTTCGAGCAAAGCATAGGCATGCGCCGCGACGGGGCCCGAGTAGATGTAGCCGGCATGCGGGACGACCAGCGCCTTTGGCCGCAGCTTCGTCGTGGGGACCAGGCGCAGCAGGGCGTTGACGGCGGCGCTTAGCGCTTGCGGATCTCCCGGGTAGAACATGCCCGCGACGGCCGGCGGGCGGATATGGGACGCTTGCATGGCAGCCTCCTCCCGCTTCCAAAATAGGGCCGATTCGGCCGCGCTTCAAGCCAGGATGGCGAGCCCGGCGCCCAGTGCGCCGCCGAACATCAGCAGGCCGGGCAGGGCGCGCCGTGCGAGCGCAGTGCCGCCGACCGCCACGACGAGGCCGATCTTGAACGAGAGGTTGGCGAGGATCGCCAGCACGATGGAGGCGACGGCCTGGAACTCCGTGAGTTTTTCCACGTTGAACAGGCGCATGGTGGAAAGCGCGATGGCGTCGACGTCCGCGAGGCCGGACGCCAGCGAGACGAGGTAGAGGCCCTTGCTGCCGGCGACGTCCTCGAGCCAGGCCGATACGATGAGGATGATGCCGTAGAGGGCGCCGAAGGTCAGCGCGGTGCGCAGTTCCGTCGGGTTGGAAACCTCCGGCATCGGCAGGTCGCCGCGCTGCCGGAGCGCCCGCCAGCCATGCAGCGTGACGGCGAGGCCGGCCGCGAAACCGATGCCGAGCACCGTGGCGAGCGGCAGTAGCAGTTGGGGGGCGACGACGCCGGCGACGAAGATCATCCGCAGCGTGACCATCAGGTTGGCGAGCATGATGACGACGCCGGCGGTGGTCGCCAACTGCGCCTGACCGCGCGCGTGGCGGGCGAAAACCAGCGTGGTTGCCGTCGACGACGCCAGGCCGCCGAAGAAGCCGATCAGCGCCGCGCCGTGCTCGCTGCCGATCAGCCGCAGGGCCGCGTAGCCGAGCAGCGACACGCCCGAGATCAGCACCACCATCCACCACACCTGATGAGGATTGAAGGCGCCGTAGGGGCCGAAGTCCTGGTCCGGCAGCACTGGCAGCACGACCAGCGACAGCACGGCGAACTGCAGCATCGAGATGAGGTCCTTGTGCGTCAGGGCAGTCGTGATGCCATGCAGCTGGCGCTTGAAGTAGAGCAGCACTGTGGTGGCGATGGCCGCCATCACGGCGAGCGACGCGTAGCCGAACCACACCATGGCGCCGAGCCCGTAGCAGACCATCATGGCGACGACGGAGGTCGTGCCGGGGTCGCCGCTTTCCTCCGGGTCGGCCAGCGTCGCCGCGATCATCATGGCGCCGACGACCAGCATGCCGACGGCGAGGATCCAGGCATTGCCGGTCTTGTCGGCGATCAGCGCAGACAGGCAGCCGAGCAGGCCGACCAGCGCGAAGGTGCGCAGGCCCGCCTTGGGGTCGACGCGCCGCTCGCGCTCGAGGCCGATCAGCAGCCCGATCGCCAGGCTGATGGCGAAGGCCTGGACATGCTCGACGGCGGTGGGGGCGAAAATGCTCACGGGGTGCATTGTATAGAATGGGCGCCATGGCTAACTACGCATTGGTCCCGGCCGCCGGCGGCGGCGCCCGCATGGGGGCCGAAATCCCGAAGCAATACCTGCCGCTGCTCGATCGCCCGCTCGTCTGGCACACGCTGGCGACGCTGTGCGCGGTGCCGGCCATCGAGCGCGTGTTCGTAGTGCTGGCGCCGGACGACGCGCAATGGGACGACCTCGACTGGTCGGCGTTCAACGGCCGGCTGGAGGTCCTGCGCTGCGGCGGTGCCACGCGCGCGGCGAGCGTCACCAACGGGCTGCGCGCGATCGCCGGCCGCGTGGCAGGCGACGACTGGATTCTCGTGCACGACGCGGCGCGCGCCTGTCTGACGACCGGGCACGTCGAGACGCTGCTGCGCGAGGTCGGCGACGACCCGGTCGGCGGCATCCTTGCCGTGCCGGTCGCCGACACGCTCAAGCGCGCGGGCGCCGAGGGCCGCATCGCCGCCACCGTGCCGCGCGAAGCGCTGTGGCAGGCGCAGACGCCGCAGATGTTCCGCCATGCGCTGCTGCTCGAGGCGCTCGAAGGCGCCGCACACGTCACCGACGAGGCCAGCGCCATCGAGGCGCTGGGGCTCGCACCGCGGCTGGTGGCCGCCGATGCCACCAATTTCAAGGTCACCTATCCGCTCGACCTCCATCTGGCGGACATCATTCTTCGCGACAGGAAGCGCGCATGAACCTCCCATTCCGCATCGGCCAGGGCTATGACGTCCATGCGCTGGTCCCCGGACGCAAGCTGATCATCGGCGGCGTCGATATCCCCTTCGACCGCGGCCTGGCCGGGCATTCGGACGCCGACGTGCTGCTGCACGCGATCACGGACGCCGTGCTGGGCGCCGCCGGCCTGGGCGACATCGGCCGCATGTTCCCGGACACCGAAGAGCGTTGGCGCGGCGCCGATAGCCGCATGCTGCTGCGCGGCGCGATGGCCGCCGTGAAGCAGGCCGGCTGGCGCGTGGGCAACGTTGACGCGACCGTGGTGGCCCAGGCGCCGCGCATTTCGGCGCATGTGGCGGCGATGCGCGACAACATTGCCGCGGATCTGGGAGTGTCCGCCGCGCAGGTGAACGTGAAGGGCAAGACCACCGAGCGCCTCGGTTTTGCCGGTCGCGGCGAAGGCATCGCAGCCGAGGCGGTCGCGCTGCTGGTGCGGGACGGCGCCTGAGGCCTTGCGATGGCTGAGCCGGCGCGGCGGCTGTTCTTCGCGCTGTGGCCGGAGGCGGACGTCGCCGGCCGCCTGCATGAGGCGGGAAAGGCGCTCCAACGAGCTTGCGGCGGCCGCGTCATGCGGCGCGACACGCTGCACGTGACGCTCGTCTTCCTCGGTGCGGTTCCGCAATCGCGCGTTGCGGATGCGGAAGCCGCGGCGGATCGGGTCGCCGGCAGCCGCTTCGCCCTCGAACTCGACGGGCTCGCCTGCTGGAAGCACAACCGCATCGCCTGGGCGGGCTGCGGCGAGACGCCCGCCGCGTTGGACGCGTTGGCGACGCAGCTTGCGCAGCGCCTGCGCGAAGCCGGCTTCCGTCTCGATGCGCGGCCCTTCGCGGTGCACGCGACGCTGGTGCGCAACGCCGATTGCGCTGCTCCACTACCCCCGCTGTCGGAGCCCATCGTCTGGCTGGTGGCGGACTTCGTGTTGGTCGAATCGCACACCGGGCCGGCAGGGTCGCGCTACGAAATCGTGAGGCGCTGGGCCTTGCATTAGAATCGGCGTCCCGAAGGGACCGATCTGGGGAGGATCGTTTGGGACTCAATCCGTTTCGCCGCCGCGGCAGCACGCCGCGCATGGAAAGGCTGCGCGCCTTGTCGCTGTTCGTCGGGCTCACGCCGCGCGAACTCGCGATCGTCGATGGCCTGCTGCACGAGCGCGACTTCCTCAAGGACGAAGTCGTCTTCGACGAAGGCGAAGACGGCCAGGCGATCTACATCGTGCTCGACGGCTCGGTGCTGATCTGCCGCCAGGGCGATCCCGAAGCCGGGCGCCTGGCCACGGTCGAGGCCGGCAACTTCTTCGGCGACCTGGCGCTGCTGGAGAACCTGCCGCGCGCGGCGCAGGCGCGCGCGGCAGAGAACTGCCGTCTGGCGGTGTTCTTCCGCGACGATTTTCTGGCACTCATGGAGACCCATGGCGTCATCGCCTCCAAGATCTCGCTGCAACTGGCACGCAACATGGGACGGCGCCTGCGCGATGCCGCGGCCGGCAGCACCGCCGTGCACCGGCACCTCTGACCGTCATGGCGCGCAACGGCTCCGGGCCCGTCGTCTGGTCGGCGATCATCGCCGTCACCTGCCTGCTGCTGCTGGTGTTCCAGAAGATCCTCTGGCTCGTCGTGCCCTGCATGCTGGCGCTGATCATCTACTACATCCTCTATCCGGCGGCGCAATACCTGGTCTATCGCGGCATGTCGCGCGAGGCGGCGGCGGGATGGAACATCGCGCTGTTCCTCGCTGCCGTGGCGGCGGCGGGCGCGGTGGCCGTTCCGCAGATCGGCAGTCACGTGGTGGACATCGAGTCGTCGGTGGAGCCCTACGTCGCCGGCGGACTGCGCCTCGTCGAGCATTCGCTCGAGGCGCTCGAGGGCAGCTGGTCGGTCCTGGCCGACGCGCACATCGCCGAGTCGGCGCGGCAGAAGTTCGAAGCCTCGCGCGGCGGCGCGGCCGAGCACGTCGAGGCACTGGTGACGGGCGTGGCAGTGTGGACGCCCTCGCTGCTGCTGGCGCCCTTCCTCGCCTTCTATTTCCTGAAGGACGGGCTCCGCTTCAAGCGCTTCCTCGCGCGCGCCGTGCCCAACGCCTTCTTCGAGCGCACGCTCTACCTGCTGCACGAAGTCGACCGGACGCTGCGCGCCTATTTCACGGGCCTGATGAAGCTCACCGTGCTCGATACGCTGACGCTCGCCGCGGGGTTGTGGTTGCTTGGGCTGCCTAATCCGCTGGCGCTGGGCCTGATCTGCGCGGTCCTGGCGTGGATTCCATACATCGGCTCGATCCTCGGCGGGCTGATCGTGGTGCTGGTCGCGGCCACGGATTTTCCCGACCAGCCGTCGATGGCCTACTGGGCGGTCGTGCTGTTCGTGGTCGCCCGGCTGCTCGATGACTTCGTCTACATGCCGCTCACGGTGGGGAAGAGCCTGCACATGCATCCGTTGGTGACCGTGCTGATGATCTTCGCCGGGGGCGCCGTGGCGGGCATCCCGGGCCTGATGCTGGTGCTGCCGGTGCTGGGCGTGGTGGCGGTGTGTGGCGAAACGGTGGGCAAGGTGGTCACCGATCCGCGGCTCATGGCGCGGCATCGGCACGCGCGCCAGTTGCGGCGCCAGCAGGCCAGCGCGGATCTTTCCGGCTGAGCGTCAGGGCCGCCGGGTGCGGGCGGCGAGGTCCAAATCGTTTCGCAGCGCCTCGATGACCGGCGTCCAGTCGCCGGCGGTTTCCTGACGATAGAGCCGCATGACTTCCGGATACCAGGGTGAGTTGTTGCGGTCGGCCAGCCAGCGCCAATCCGTCTTGTAATCCGGCAGCATCAGCCAGCAGGGTTTCGCCAGCGCGCCCGCCAAGTGCGCGACGGCCGTGTCGACGCTGATCACCAGGTCGAGCGCGGCGACGATGGCGGCCGTGTCGGCGAAGTCCGCCATCTGCGGGCCGAGGTTGCTGAGGCGAAGGCCCGGCGGTGGCGCAGCGGCTTCGTCCTCGCCGGCGCCCTTCTGCAGGCTGACGAAGGACACGCCAGGAACGGCGCCCAGCGGCGCGAGTACGTCCAGTGAAGGGAGCGAACGATCGGCATCGTTCTCGAAGCCGCGGCTGCCTTTCCAGACCAGGCCGACCCGCAGCCCTTCGCGCGGCAGCGCTTCCTCCCAGTGCGCCGCGCGCAGCGGATCGGCGGAGAGATAGGGCAGCGCGGCGGGGATGCTGTCCAGCCGCGTGCCGAAGTAGTGGGGCAGGCTGAGCGGCGGCGTCCAGAAGTCGTAGGGCTCGGACGGCAAGGGTTCGTCGTAGCCGATGAGCCGGTCCACGCCCGCGAGCGTCGCGAACAGCGGCTTCAGCGGCGGATGGCAGATGAGATCCACGCGGGCGGCGCCGCATCCCTTGGCAAGCGGCGCGTAACGGCAGAACTGGATCATGTCGCCGTGGCCGGCCTCGAATGTGATCAGCAGCGACTTGCCGGCGAGGTCTTCACCGCGCCACCGCGGCGCCGGAATGCGTTCAGCGAGCACGGCGTACCAGTCGCGCGCTTCCAGGTCGGCCCAGCCTTCCTTGTAGCGGCCCTGGCGCAGCAGCAGATAGGCCAGGTTGAAGCGGGCGTTGGCGTAGGCGGGATCGATCTCGAGCGCACGGCGGTGGCAGCGCTCGGCCTCCGCTTCGCGCTTCATGCAGGCGTACAGCACGCCAAGGTTCGACCAGGCCGCGGGGGAATCGGGATCGAGGCGGAGCGCCTCGCGGTAGGCTGCTTCGGCCTCGGCGAAGCGCTTGCGCTGCGCGAGGTTTGCGCCGAGGTTGAGTTGCACCCGGGGCTGATCGGGCAGGAGTTCAACGGCGCGGCGGTGGCTCGCCTCGGCTTCGTCGCAGGCGCCGCGCCGGTCGAGCAGCAGGCCGAGGTTGGCGTGGGCCTCGGCGAAATCGGGCTGGATCAGTAGTGCATCGCGCAGGCGGCGCTCGGCGTCGGGCAGGTCGCCGGCCGCTGCAAGCTCGCCGCTTTCAAGGAACAGCGCGACGGCGCGCTCGCGGTCGTTCATGGCTCAGGCGCTTGTGTCGGCGCTCGGCAGGACGATGCTCGCCAGCAGGCCGCCGCCGTCGCGGGGCTCGAGTTCCAGCCGTCCGCCATGGCTGCGGGCGATGCGCTCCACGATGGCGAGTCCGAGGCCGGCACCGTTCGCACCGGTGCGCGCGCGTTCGAGTTGCGTGAAGGGCAGCTTGAGGCGTTCGACCTCTTCGGGCGGAATGCCGGGTCCGCGGTCGGCGACCGTAAGCCGGACGCCGCCACCCTCGGCCGCCAGCGCGAGATCGACGGGCAGATCCGAGCCGGCATGGCGCAGCGCGTTCTCGATCAAGTTGGCGACCGCGCGGCGCAGGCTCTTGGCGCGGACATTGTGGGGCGGCAAGGCGCCAGAGGATGAAACGTTCACCGCAGCGCTGCGACGCCGGTAGTGTTCGGCCAGATCGTTCAGCATTCCGGCGAGGTCGACCGGTTGCGGCGGCTCGCCGCCGTCCGCACGCGCGAAGTCGAGGAACTGTCCGATGGTGCGGTCCATTTCCTCGATGTCGGCGGCGGCTTCATCGCGCGTCGCTTCGTCCATGGCGCTCATCTCGATGCTCATGCGCAGCCGCGTCAGCGGGGTGCGCAGGTCGTGCGAAATGCCGGCGAGGATCAGGGCGCGGTCCTGGTCCAGCCGGGCGAGGTCGGCGCTCATCTCGTTGAAGGCGTGCGCGAGGGTCTCGATTTCGGCCGGCCCGTCGGCGACCACGGGGCGCGGCGTGCGGCCGCGGCCGATCTCGGCGGCGGCCCGCGCCAGGCGCTTGAGCGGGCGCGAGACGCGCGAGACGATGAGCCAGGCGCCGGCGATCGACAGCAGCAGCGCGGCC